>JAGVGO010000118.1 GCA_020057085.1 Planctomycetota bacterium
GCCTCGCTTGCCGTGGCGCGACTTCTGGTATTCGCGGATGGCCAAAGACAGGCGCATGGCGGCATTTTTAGCGACCGAGGAGTAGAGCGATTTGACAAAGCCATGCTGCTCTTTGATGCCAGGGATGAGGTTGCGTAGTCCGCGTTGGCTGTAAAGTGTCTTGCCGACAGAGGCATCCTGACTTTTGACAAACTCCTGGCGCAACAGATTGGCCTGTTCCAGCAGATGGTTGTACAGCCAGTTGGCGATCCGCGACTGACTATCGAGTATCGCCGCTGTCCTCTCATCCACGTCCAGCCTAAGTTTTACCGCCGATCTCACGTGCTGCCTCCTGCAAATGCTTCATCACTTCTTTATTTTTGTGGCTTCGACTGCCATATAACCGCCTTGCACAGGTAGACAGTGCCAGCAAAGGCAGCCGGGCCGATGCCATACAGCGATTTGCGCCGTATTACAACGGCATGTCTTCGGCGGCTCTTGCTGAACAAGGCCGAGCGCCGATCCGCGTCCTCATCTCCACCGATGTCCTCTCCGAAGGCTTGAACCTACAGGACGCCACGCGCATGATCAACTACGACATCCACTGGAATCCGGTGCGCCTGATGCAACGCATCGGTCGAGTGGATCGGCGCATGAATCCGGAGATCGAAAAACGGCTCATCGCCACACTGTTATTTTTGTATGGACATGCTCCAAAGATAATGTTAATATCAAAAATAAATGTATATTGTTATTTTTGATATTTCGGAGACAGGTATGAATCCATTTATTACCGGCTTTCCTGCGACTCCCAACGTGTTTGTGGGGCGTGCCAGAGAAATAGAGTTTTTTCAGAAAGCTCTTGAACAGACGTGTACATCCAAGCCAGCTACGCCACAAAATACAGCAATCACAGGCGGGTGGGGGATCGGTAAGACATCCTTGCTCAATAAGTGTCTGGCAATGGCTACGAATGCGCAGTGTCTGGTGGTGAAGACGACTTTAAGCCCTGAAAAATGTAAGAGTATGGAAGAATTCGCTATAAACACCATAGATGCGTTGCACCAAGCTATCTGGAAGCACGAAGAGATTTCCGCGAAAATAAAAAACCAGTTCTCGCATTGGAAAATTGACGGGTTTCAACTCTTAGGAGTGCAAATTAAAAATAAGAAAGAAAATAGCAGTACGGCTTCCACCATCTTAACCAGAAAAATAGTGGAGTTCTGGGAATATTTGCGGAATACAGTGCCGGCCATTGTTTTGGCTTACGATGATTTGCAATATTTATCTCGATTTTGCCCGAATGGGCTTTACGATTTGCGAGCTATCTTCCAAGATACACGGGAAGCTGGTGTGCGAGCTATGCTCATGATTACGGGCGATACCTCTCTGTTCGCCAATATCAGAGGCATCAGCGAACCTTTGCTGCGTTTTTTTGAACAGATACAATTAGGACCATTTTGCGAACAAGAAGCCATAGAAGCTTTGCATCTGCCGTTAAAAATACACCAACTGAAATTGGTCTTCGAGAAAAAAGTAATGGATACTCTCTTTGAGAAAACGCAAAAACATCCGTATTTTCTCAATTTTCTGGCGCACGATTTGTTCGAGTATAAAAGCAGCGGTAGGGTTACGTTGCCTTTGTTCCAACGCGTTTTCCGAAACATTCTGGAGCATCTTGCGGCGGTCAGATTTTTGAATGATATTGCTATTACCAGTGAAACAGAACGAGAGTTGCTGTATAATTTTTGTCAAAAAGAAACCTTAAGCAGTAAAGATGTTGAACATTTTACCAATCCTGGCTTACTTTTTAAAAGGCTCGAAGAAAAAAGTTTGCTGATCAAAATCAGAAGAGGTTACTATCAAATTTATCATCCTTTATTTCGTGAATATCTCTTGTCAACAGGGCGTATCTAACAATTCGGGGGGATGGTTGCCGTGCACCTTCAGGGCGTGGGTCTGGTGAATGCCATTTACCCAGGGCTTGCCGCAGGCAGAGCCTGCTATCGCCCTGGGCTATAACAATTCGCGCCGTTGGCGCTGAATCAAAAAACCTTGCTAGGCAGGATTATGGGATAGGCTATCCTGGCAATCCTGACATCCTTCCGCTCATCGTGGTTCTGACTAGCCGCGTTTGCAACTCCCGGTAAACGGGTGTATACTTGGGAAAAAGAGTATTGAGTTTGAGAAAGGCAGGTTGCATGAGTACCAAAGAATTAATCTTCAAAGAGATTGAGCAAATCCCGGAGCCATATCTGGAAACTGTGTTGAAGATGGTGCAGAACTTCAGACAGCATAAGGTGAGAATGTTTAAAGGGCGGCCCATATTGCGCAAAGAAGATATCAATGAAAAGACCTGGCCGTACCCACCGGAGCCGGATGGTGAAGAAATTTGGAGGGAGCTCAATCAGGAATGAACCCTCAACCCAAAGATATCTACATAATGCAGGTAACGGTGGGCTATAGCACCTATCCACGTCCATGTGTGATTATTGAGGTAATAGGAGATTTGGTAACTGTCGTCCCTCTCTCTTCTGCTTTAGACTTATACAATCCTGTAACCGATTTTATGATTGAAAATACCCATCCTGACTTTATTGCTACCGGTTTGCAGCGAACTTCGTATGTCTCAGGGCAATACTCTTTCGCTGTCCCGGCAGCCGATCTCAGTAAAAAGAGGAGAGGTTGTCTCAGTGGAGAATTGGGCAAAGCATTTGACGAATGGATGGAAGACATAGCATGAGAAACAACGCACTAGGATAGGCTATCCTGGCCATCCTGACATCCTTCCACTCATCGTGGTTCAGATGGTTGGGCAATGTTCTGGAAAATTGATGTGATCGGTGAAATATGAAGGTAGCACATGGGCACTGAAGATATCATCAAAATTTTTATTTTCTTGCTGGGCAGTACGCTGCAGATTGCCACATTGATCTTGATGGCAAAACGCAAGGGCAACAAGAAACGCGAAATCATGTTCGCTTTTTTTACCTTCAGTGTATTTTGCTGGAGTTTCGGTATTTTCACTTCTCTTTTCTGTGGCTATCTGTACCGCGAAGTGAACATCGTCGAGCAACATTTCGGCACAATCGCCATTTACAGTTTCCCTGTCATCTTCCCGCTTCTGGCGCATTCTCTTCTCAACTTCATCGCAAGCAAATACAATCAGCCACGCAAGATTATCAAATACCCTACGCTTCTGCTCATTTACCTGCCTACTCTGATGTTTATCCATCCCCTATCCAGATCGCTCAAGGAACCTTTCCCCATTCTCGAACGGCTGCAAAATTTTATCGCTTCCGATTCGCTGTTTCTCGTATGGCAGTTTGCCCTGCTTACCATAGCCTGGTACATGATTGTGCATCTGTGCCGTCAGGTGGAAGTGCCAGAAGAAAGACGTTCTCTCGGCATGGTTGGCTGGGGCATTACAGTACTGCTCACCATCTATTTTTTTACTTTCGTCCTGCAAGGTCGTTTTTTATACGCTGTTGGCCCTTATCTCGTGCTAGGCACCGAAGCAATCACCTGTCTCATTCCACCACTCTTTGCCTACTATCTCTATTGCTATAACTACATGGAATATTTGCTCAAACGCAGTCTGATCTACTGTGTGCTGGGAATTTTCGTCATCTCCTTTTACCTCTCTGTCATACGCCCTATGGGTGAAGCATGGGAAAAAAAGTTTCAGATCAACTTTCGTATGATAGAAGGTATTCTGGTGATGGGACTTGTTTTTTTCTTCGACCCACTCAAAAAAAGTTTGCACGAACTGAGCAACCGTATTTTCTTCAGCGAACGGCAATACTATCGCACGGTGTTCAGCGAAATATCTACCGTCATCAATCAATCCAGCTACATGGATGTCACTACGTTGCTCACTTATGTCGCAAGCACCATCAGTCGTGCCATGAAAATACGCGAAGTGACGTTCATGTTCTTTAAGGGAGAGAAAGAAAACCGCAAGCTCGAGGAAACCACTGCCAACATTACATTGAGCGACCTGGGAAACATCGTGAGTCACATCGAAAAACGGCGGATGCAAGTTCTCAATATCTACGATTTGGGCGAAGACGATACGGAAGTGTTGCGAGAGATGAGAAAGATTCGCGTGTTTACCATCATTCCCATCTACAACGAAGGCTCTTTGATCGGTCTCCTCAACCTGGGACGGCGCATCATCCGTCACCAATTGCTAGCCGAGGAAGAGGAAATGCTGCTCATTCTCATCAACCAGATCGTTACTGCGCTGGAAAATACCAGACTGGCGCGTGAAAAATTTGCCATCGAGCGCAGGATGTACGAGAATGAAAAGTTGTCCTCTCTTGGCCGCCTGTCCGCCAGCATCGCGCACGAGGTGAAAAATCCGTTGTCCTCTATCAAGACCATCGCTCAGGTAATGAAAGAAGAGATATCATCAGATGACCCAAACCATGAAGGGCTTACTTTGATTGTCGAAGAGGTGAACCGCCTGTCGCGTGTGGTCAAACAACTCTTGCTGTTTGCTCGTCCCTACAACCGCGCACTGACGCGCGTGAATATGAGTGAGGTATTGCACAATGTGTTGTTGCTGCTGCGCCATGAAGCGGAGCGCAACAATGTGGTTATCAAAAATATGTTCGAGCAGGAATTGTGGCTGGTATCGGATCGTGATGCGTTAAGCGAAATTTTTTTCAACTTGCTCCACAACAGCATCCAGGCAATGCCGCAGGGCGGTGAGGTAACAATCTGCTACGGTACGGAAGCCAACGAAGAAAAAGGCGAAGCTGCCACACTGAAAATCCGTGTGGCCGACACCGGCCCCGGTATCGCACCTGCCGACCGCGACAAAATTTTCGCGCCCTTCTATACCACCAAGCAGACCGGCACCGGACTTGGTTTAGCGATTGTCCGGGACAGGGTGCAAAAGCTGAACGGTAAAATCATCCTTGCCGACGATTACCCGGGGGCGGTATTCGAAATCTTTTTTCCCATGCCGTCAGGGGCATAGAATAAGCCGGGACGATAGTCCTTACCTGAGAGCCACCACCTCTTCGTTCAGGTATTCGAGCGCCGCCTCATGTGTCTGGCAGGCAAGCACGCGGCGTGCCACCTCGGCTGCGTGGTATCTGGTGAAGCGACGGATCACATCCTTGATTTCCGGGATCATAGCCGGCGACATGCTGAATTCTCGCAACCCAAGCCCCACCATCGGGATGAGATAACAAATCTCGCTCGACATCTCGCCACACACACACACCTTGACATGGTTGGCTCGCGCCACCTCCACCACCCGCTGCATCAGGCGGAAAATGGCCGGATGTCCAGGTTTGTAGAGATGCGCCACTCGCTCGTTAATGCGGTCAACCGCTAGAGTGTATTGGATGAGGTCATTGGTGCCGATGGAAAAGAAGTTCACTTCCCGCGCCAGAATGTCGCAAATAATCGCCGCCGAGGGAATTTCGATCATGATACCTACTTTGATGTTGTGGTTGAAGGGAATGTTCTCTCGCGCCAATTCGGCTTTCACTTCGGCGAGTATAGCTTTAGCCTGCAGCACCTCTTCCAGAGAGGAAATCATGGGAAACATGACATCAATATCACCAAGCGCCGACGCACGTAGAATGGCGCGTAACTGGGCGCGAAACACATCCATTTTTTCAAAGCAAAGGCGGATCGAGCGGCAGCCGAGAAACGGATTTTGCTCGTTAAGTTCCTCGCCGCCCATTTTATCCGCACCCAGATCGAAAGTACGAATCACCAGCTTGTGTCCCTGCAGATCGCTGATCGCCTGGCGGTAAATCTCGAACTGCACCTCTTCCCTGGGATCAGGGTGGGAAACATAGATGAATTCGGTGCGGTAAAGCCCGATACCAGCGGCACCATTGTCAATGGCGATCTTCACTTCGGTGTGGTCTTCGATGTTGGCACGTAAGGTGATACTGAATCCGTCTACGGTTTCGGTCGGCAAATGGCGGAGGCGGAAGATCTTTGTTTTGCGTACCGTCTGCTGGTGCTGGATTTCGCTGTAATGTGACAGAGTCGCCGTATCCGGCTGGATGATGAGAGAACCTTCGAAGCCGTCAACGATCACCGTGTCGCCACTACAGACATCCGTGGAGCAATTGCCGAGTGCCACTACTGCAGGGATGCCACGGGTACGCGCCACGATGGCAGTGTGGGAAGTGCGCCCGCCGCGGTCAATGGCAAAACCGAGAACTGTGTCGAGTGGCAGGAGAGCCGTTTGTGAAGGGGTAAGATCGCGGGCAATGAGAATCACCGGTTTTTGCTGGCTTGGTATGTCCTCTGGCTGTCCGCCCAAAAGATGTCGCAGCAGCCGGTGTTCGATGTCTTCCAGATCACTCAACATGCGACTGGCATATTCGTTTTTCAACACCTTGAGCTTGCGCCGATGCCACCACATCACATTATAGACCGCGTATTCGGCGGTGTAAAACGAATTTTCGATACGGTCCATCACCTCGTGTTCGATGCTTGCGTCTTCGATGATGAGGCGATGCCCCTGGAAAATGACGGAGATGTCTTTGCTGTGGGCAGTGGATTGTTCGATGGCTGCCAATTCGTCAATGGCACTCTGTATGGCATGGCGATAGCGGTCTTTTTCGGTTTGGATGGCGGCAGGCTCCTGCGGGATGAATCTTTTGAGGATACGATAGGCTTTGGAGGTGAGAACAAAAGCTTCGCCAATGGCAATACCGCCAAACACGGGAATGCCCTTTTTGGTTTCCATATTGTTTCCTGTCAATGTCAGTAGGTGGTTTTCGGGATCGCTTCTTCGTCGCTGTATTCGCGAAAAAAACGCACCAGCGCATCCGTCGCTTCTACTGCATCCCAGCCATCGGCAACTATCTTTATGCGATCGCCTAACGGGGCAAACAATGTGATGATCTGGATAACACTTTTGGCATCACAAGATTCGTTATCTTTAACAAGCCTCACCTGGCAGGAAAATTTACGCAACAATTTGGCAATATGCGTAGCCGGACGGATATGCAGTCCCAATACCCAATTGACCGTTACTTCCCGTATTATTTGCATAACAGCCCATGCGGGGCTGCTCCTTACCACCGCAAGCAGCAGCCGCCGAGTTTTACAGCGACTTATATTTATTCGTGCTCTTTTTCCTCTTCGTGGCCGTCCAATTCTTCTCTAAGTTCTACAGGTTGTTGTTTCTTGACATGATGGCTCTTTACTTTGTCTTTGAGTTTACGAAGCTGTCGTTCCACTTTGTCACTTGCCTGATCTATCGCCGAAAACCAATCCGCCGACTGCGCAGTACCCATCATAGGTGTGCCGCCCTTTTCAGGCGAAACCATGATTTCAACGCAATAATTTTCCGCTTCTTTATCCATGATAACTTCGAGTATTCTGAGTCGGGAGAATTTTCCCAGCTTCTCGGCCTTCTGTGTCGCATACTGTTTGGTCTGGTCGGGAATACTGGTGTGTCTCGTGCTGATGATGATGTTCATGAAATAAAACTGCCTTTCAAAATATGGACAAAAGTAGTCAAATTTTGATTTTCTGGTTACCCAGACACACCGCACGTTGAGGGCAACGTGTATGGCCCCTGCCGGGCAAGGAACCGCTAATGCGTTATTGTTCCTTAAATTATTTTGGTATCGGTTGCTATTGCAACCTCTGTCATAGCTCTTTCAGCCGATGAACAGATAGAAGATACCTAGTGACCACATCATACCATAAATTGTAATTTTTGCAATAGTGATTTTTTGTGTTGCAAATACACTCAAAATTTACACTTTTAAAGTACATTTGTCTATAAATATCGGCACTTAACATTGCTCCTTCGTAATTTAAAAAAGGGACAAAATCGGAGATTTTTTGTCGTGAGCCGCTGACTTGGATACCTGTTTATGTCCCGAATTCCAAGCGATCTGCGTTACGATTGTCAAGCTGTGGAATTTTGCGGATTCTTTCCTGTGTTTTGATAAAATCGTAAGGAATGCGGTGATAACAGATTTCCTTGTCGTTGAACGTGACATAGCTCGCCCGATTATCCTTGTCGCGTGGCTGGCCGACCGATCCTACATTGCAAATGATTTTTTCATTGCTTTTGTGTTCCCAGACATAATCGAAATCCTGGATGTTAAACCACTGGCTGTTTTGCGTGATAATGCCTGGTGTATGCGTATGGCCGACAAAACAGATACGATCTACCTGTTCAAAAATCTCCTTGATTTTTTCGGGAACGTCACCGAACAGATCATCGGTGTCCGATTTGAGAATGTATTCCATGGTCGGATCACGGGGAGAACCGTGTACGAACAAGCAATCGTCTTCGGTATAGGAAAGCGGCAAATTTTTCAATATTTCCCAACGTGTACGTGTGTTGGACAGACTGCACCATGACGGCTTGAGCTGACGTCTGGTCCAATCTACTGCTTCTTTGGCGGCCGGATGGAAGCCAAAAGCTCCCGTCAACACAGCCTCTTCATGATTACCCAAAAGAATGAATTCGCAGACGCGAAAAGCCTCTTCCAAACACTGCACAGGATTTGGTCCATACCCAATCACATCTCCGAGACAATAAATGGCCTCCACATTGCGCTGCTTGATGTCTTCGAGGACAGCGGTTAATGCCTCCAGATTGCCATGAATATCGGAGATAATTGCTTTTTTCTGCATAGTCCGATACCTTTCTCCTATGTCGCTGCAAAAAATAATGTTACATTAATTTCTAATCTCTGCAAAATTGTAGCCTTTATTCTTTTACAGCTCCTATGTTCTGGTTTTCCTGCACTGCTTTTCAGCTAAAGACTCCTGGTACACTTCTTCGATTCTGGCTACCATATTTTCTGCACGAAACTGAGCAATGAATTGGGCCTTTTCGCTGGCGCTGAAAGGGTCGGGCAATCGGCGACTTTCCAGCCACCCGAGAATGGTTTGCAACAGAATCCGTTCGTCACCGGGCGGTACCAGATAGCCGGTACGGCCCGGTACCACTACCTCCTTGGCTCCATCTATATCGAATGAAATAACCGGTTTATCACACAAGATAGCTTGCGGCAACACGCGGGCCAGCCCTTCACGCAAAGATGGATGAATACAGCAATCCATCACTCTGATATAGCGAGGAATCATCTCCGGTGCTACCAGGCCAGCGAAAATCATGTGCTTCCGCAACTGCATATTGTCGGTTTGCCGTTGCAGTTCCTGATACAGTGAGCCGTCTCCCACAAATAAAAATTTGACTGCCGGATAACGGGAAACGATTTCAGGGGCAATGTGGAAAAGATAGTCATGCCCTTTGAGGGGGGCCAGTCGGGCAATCACGCCAAGCACAATATCGTTTGCTTGCAATCCGAGCTGCTGACGTAGATCGTCGCTATTCATTTCCCTGATAAACGGGCCCACTTCCATGCCGCTGTAAACGGTAACAAATTTGCTTTCGTTGGCCACTCCCGCTTGCATGGCCTGCCGTTTCATGGCGTCTGCTACCGTGATGATACGGTCACTCAGCCGCGCACATAGTTTCTCCAGAGTGATATACACACGATTCAACACAAAATTTTGATAAGAGTGAAAAGGAAGGCCATGAATGGTGTGGATGACAACCGGCACATGGCAATACCATGCGGCAAGCCTTCCCAAAATTCCTGCCTTGGAGCTGTGTGTGTGGACTATATCAGGGCGTATACGGCGGAAAAAGGCGACCAGTTCCCAAAAACCAAGAATCTCTTGCCAGGGCGATATTTCGCGTGTAAGGTGCGGGACCAAACGCCAGTCAATATGATTCAAGTTCAGGCGTTCCAGCAATTCCCCTTCCCTGCCTACGGTAGGCCCAGTCAACAAAACTACTTCATACCTTTGTGGTTGCGCTGCCAGCCCTTCCACGGTAAGTAAGGTATTTTCCTGGGCGCCACCCAAAATCATGCGGGTAATCACATGCACAATTTTGAGCGGTATGGTGTAATGTTGATTGATCATGCGTTAGTCGCTGTTAAAAAATAACTATTACAACTTGCTTGATCTTTTCGCCAATAGCGTCGTCGCGCCCTCAGTTACAGAGCTACGGCTATGCGTCTTTCCTCTGTGCTTCTTGACAGAAGCACGAGGACAAGAACCCCTTCGGGGCGGTCGCTTCTCGCTCTTGGCAAAAATCTCTGCGCAACTTGTAAAATTTATTTTTTTACAGCTCCTTAGTATTTTACATATTCCAAAAACAGCCCGTGCGCAGGAGCAGTAGGGCCAGCCCATTTACGTTGCCTGGATTGTAAAATAGTTTCCACTTCTTGTTCGCCACGCCGTTTGTGTCCCACGGCAACTAAAGTGCCAACGATATTGCGTACCATATGATAAAGAAAACCGTCTGCCTCAATGAGGATTTTAATATAACAGCTTTCCTGCCGTATGTCAATACAATTTACCGTACGCACACTCGATTTTCGAGGCGAGTTTGCCGCTTCGAAACTGGAAAAATCATGGGTTCCCAATAAATAGCTACTGGCTTTGCGCATACTTTCCACATCCAGCGGGTTCCATATCCAGTAGGCATATCGGTACCCGATGGCTGGCCGTGTGGGACGGCATATGATGCGATAGCTGTAAGCCTTACCTTTGGCCCAGAATTGGGAGTGGAAATCGCTTTCCACTTCTTCCGCTTCTCGGATAGCGATGGCCGACGGCAGAAACGAATTGAGTGCCTTGCTGAAGGCATGGCTGGGAATCGTACTCGTGGTGTGAAAATTGGCCACCTGTCCGTAGGCATGTACCCCGGCATCCGTACGCCCGGCGCCGTATACCACCACATTTTCGCCTGTCAGGCGGTAGATGCAGTCTGTAATGCATCCCTGGATCGTAGGTTTATCGCTTTGTTCCTGCCAGCCGTTATAGTCGGTACCGTCGTATTCGATCAGCAACTTGATATTGCGTGGCAATCTAATTGCTTTCCTTGTACACAATATCCACTGCCAAGCCCGCCGCCAGTAGCAGAACAGCCTTCTCTGGCGTGGGTTCGTCACGCAAGGAGATGATGTAGTTGTCCGCGGAGGTAAAAAGTTCTTTGCCGATGCCGGCCCATTTTTTTGTGATGCTTCCTATTTCGTTCTTCGACATGTCGAGGAAGCGGAAGTTCCATCCCTTCCAATCGCCCTTTACCATAGCGATTTCGTGGCCTGCAGTGTCAAAAACTCGGAATGCTCCGCCAAGCGAGAAGAGCTTGCTCTTGAGATGTCCAAGAACATTGCCGTTAATATCGCAAATGTTGACCGTGGAACTGAGGAGAGTAAACCCGCGTTGAATCGAGAACAACAACTTGCTTTCATCTTCGGGGTTATCCCCTTCATAAACGAAGACTTTTGTGGGCAGGAGTCTCTTGTTTACGAGAAAACGCAACACATGCATGAGCGTACTCGGTTTTTCTTTCGCAATGCCCAATTGTTCTTTTGTCTCCGGATCAAGAATGTCGAACGTATCCGAAAGTTTAAGGAAGCCAACGTGTTCACGAATGAAATACGCTTTTCTGTTGAGCATCTATTTTGCCTTTCCTGCAAGGTTATGTTTGCTAACTACAAGGTACATAGTTTACATAATATCACGAAATTGAGTCACAAGCAAGCCATGTCAGAGAATTCGGCAATTATTACTTGCTGACGCTCTAAGTTATTTCGTGTTCAGCCATTGTTCCGGCGGCAACAAATAAAGGCCTAGTGCCTGATTCATTTGCAAGAGATAAACCGGCGAGCCGCACTGTGTAAGTTCTGTTTCCAATTCTCGCAGCTGTACACGCAGACGATCTCGTTCTTTTTCCAGTTGCATGATTTGATAGCCGATAGAGAATCCTTCCAGGCGCACCCGGGTGAGCATAAAAATAGAACCGATCAACAACATACCACACAAGATGAACGCCGCATAGCCTACGGCAAAAGAACGGGGCACCTCTGATGTCTGTGCAAATTCAACGATGTGGCGTCCTACGCGGGCGGTTGACTTGGCCAGACGGACCACTCGCTGGGTCATGGCCGCGCCACCGGATTTGGCCAGACGGGCCACACGCTGGGTCAAAGCGCCGCCTCTCTTAGCCATCTGGCGCATGGTTGACGAGGCTACTTCACTACTCTTGTCGTGTCGTTGCACTGTCGCTTCCTATTTTTTCCGCACAACGCAATTTGGCGCTGCGACTGCGGTGGTTTTGTCGTTCCTCCTGACGCGAAGGAGTGACCGGTTTCTCGGTCACACTGGCCAACATCGGCTGCTGGCGCACAAATTCTTTGACTATGCGGTCTTCCAGTGAGTGAAAGCTGATCACCACGAGTCGCCCGCCAGGCATTAGATAAGGCACTATGGCGGCAAGAGCTGCCGGCAACTCTTGTAATTCCTTGTTGACGGCGATGCGCAAAGCCTGAAATATGCGGGTGGCCGGATGGATGCGTCCGTGCGTGTAACCGGTAGCTTCGGCCACCAGATGTGCCAGTTCAAGTGTGCTGCGGAGTACGTGGCGCTGTCTTGCCTTGACGACGGCGGCGGCAATCTTGCGTGCCCTTGGCTCTTCGCCGTATTCCCAGAAAATCCGGCCAAGCTCTTGTTCGGAGCTGCGGCAGAGAATTTCTTCGGCGCTCGTGGCGGCATCGCTGCCCATGCGCATGTCAAGCGGGCCTTCGCGCGACAGACTGAAGCCACGCCGCCCCTGATCCAACTGGTAAGAAGAAACACCCAGATCGAACAAAGCGCCGTCTAGCGCCGTGATTTTCAATTCCTGCAAGAGTTGAGCGATTTGCGAAAATGGCAGACAATGAAGGGAACAGCCCTCGCTGTAAGGGCGTAGTGTCGCCTTGGCAAAAGGCAAAACCTCCGCGTCGCGGTCTATGCCGATGACACGGCCTTTTCCTTGCAATCGTTCCATGAGGGCGCGTGCATGCCCGCCTGCCCCCACAGTCATGTCAACATAGCATCCGCCTGCGCGCGGAGCAAGATAAGACAACACCTCCTGCAGCATGACCGGAAGGTGTACGCCCGGCATTCTGGTTTTAGGCTGTTCCATATAGTCCATTTTACTTATACACTTCCCACGCTGTGGCCACCATTGCTTCTTTGCCATATTTTTGCAACAACAACAGCCCTCTTTTCTCTTCTCCCGCGTAGAAATAGAGTACACCAAGGGCCAGCTCGACGAGGTCGCTGCGACGATTTTTGCTTAATGACTCCATGTTTTGCATGCCAAGTTCACTTATTTTCAGCATAATATCCTCGTCTTTCACTGTCTTCAGGAAAATGGTTCCTTCGCCCACTTTAAGAACTTTGCCGGTAAATTTTTCGTTTGTGTATGTATAGAAAGTGGAGCGTCGGTTGGTCATTTTTTGCGCCTCTTTTTCCGCCAGAGCGAACAACTCTCGCAGGCCATCATGCTCACGCCGCAAGGTGGCAAGGTAGCTGTCGAGCAATTTTTTCATATGCGGGCTGCTGGTGGTGATGTTCGCCATTTCTTGCAGCAGGCGGGTTGCTTCTGCAAATTTACGTGCCTGCATGGCATCACGGTAGCCCTGCAAAAACTGTTGACGATAGCGGTTGTTAAATTCTGCGACATTGCCTTGCTTCTGCTCGACCTCAGTTTTATTGGCATCCACTTTCTGTTTCAGTTGCTGGAGAAGATTCTGGTTTTGCTGGTAGCGTTCCTGTAAAGAGGGGACATCGCGTAGAAACTCTTCTAAGGCTGCCTCATCACTGGTCCATGCCTGCGATGGCAGGTCTGACGGCATGGCCATGCGTTGGCTGGCCGTCTGCAAAGATTGGCTCTCCTGTACTAAGACTTCCTGCGCATTTTGTACGATTCGTTCCTTCATCTTGACCAACTTGTCCTGATAAGATTCCCCCAGCATGTCGTTAGTGCGCTGCAACTCTTGAGGAAAATGTTTACACGCCTGCCAGGCTTCGGGCAGCTTGTGCAGCTGGTAACTCATGGTGATTTTCTGGTAACACACGTCGGCCTCGCGTGCAATCTCTTTTTGCAAGCGGCTAACGAGACTTCGCACGTCGGGTATCAGCAAGGCATGCATATAACGCTCCTGAAAAGATTGTGCAGCTTCCAGTTTGCTCAGTTTGTCCTCGATTGTGGTCTGCGGGCGCATGGCGACAGCTTGCCATTTGTGCCGTAATTCCGCTATCTGTAACTGCAGTTTCTCGATTTCAGCCAACAAGAGCGCCACGGCGTTTTGTTCGCTTAACAGGTGATAGCTGGCATACACCCCTTGCTGGCGGCAATGACTGTCCCACTTGAATTCTTGCAGATTTTGCATAACTGGGGTAATGAGATCGAGATAGCGACTCACTTCACTTTTGTCCATCAGTCGCCTCACTTCCTGCCACAGATGCCCTATCTTGACGGAGCCTGCGGCCAGCGATTTAGCACCGAACAATTCGCTACCTCGTGGTATCTCATTGCGCACGACGCGGGTGAAAAGTTCCTTGTTAGAGGTGAAGACAAGGCAATCTTCCACGATGCCGACAGTGGGAGCGAGAGCGATTTGCATTTGCAGCACGGAAAGGTCAACGGTGTACGCAGAAACATTGCCAATTTGCCATCGGCTGCAAGCATCAGGCGGCATCTGCGTGGGGAGGCGACTGAAAAGAGTGTTGAGCAACTTGCTGGTAATGGAAGCATCACGGAGCGAGGCAGCGAAAAGGACATCACAGCTTGGCTGCTCTAAAGATTGCGGCAGATTATATACCACCAGCAAGAACTGCCCCAGGCAATTCAAGATAACCTCTTTTTCGATGACAATGTTGATATCGAACGTCGCAGCCAACTGTTTCTGCAGTTGCTGCATTAACTCTTGCATACTTTTTGCCGGAGCATTGGGCATGGATTGCAGTATCTTATCGAGTTCGTTCTTGAGCATCTGCCAACTCTGCACTATATCGCTGTTTACACATGAACACAGCAGGGGATCGCCGCTAATGCGCTGCATAAACGGGATAGCTTTGCCGCTTCCTGTCTGGTAGAGATTGATCAATTCCGAATCTTTCTTGAGGTGCAGATAGCTCGACACCTGGATGCCGTTCGCCGCAATTTCGTAGGCAACGGCGCTGGCCAGCATATCTTTTTTCCAGATCGCCTCATGGAACAATGACTCTACGCCGGGCATGTTCATATACACATAGCCGTCACGCCGAGCGGCAAGGTTTTGCATCGTTGTCTGAAATTCCTCCAGCTCATAAAACCTCTTACCACGTCCCAGGATATCCTGTTGGAAACAAGATACCAGGTTTTGTTTATTGAGTGCGGTGTAGAATAGCGCGTATTGCCCCTGGCAACATAAGATGATACTGGGGCTGGCCTTTTGGTCGAGCATGCAATTGACACCGCCAATCCTGTCCTTGACCAGCGGCGGCAATGGCAATTTGGTCGGATTTTGCATCACTTCGATCAACTTGTTGGCATTGCCAAGAGTCGTGAATAGTACAAAATGCAGGTCTTGTAACGAAGAGCCGGTAACTGCCACACCAAGCGGCGCATCCACCGCTATACCCATCTCTTTGTAGAAATTGGCATCGAGCAAGTTGCCGCCAGTGGTGGCCTGGCTCAACTGCACAAGGTTTTCATGCAGGCGTGGGTATGCCTGCAGATTGAGTTTGCGCAGTAACCCTTCGAATGAATCACACACCAGCACCATCTTCGTGGTGGCCGGCAGGAATTTGCCAAAGCCTATGCTCGCTGTCTGCCGCACACTAAAATACCAGTAGGCACCTGCCGCCAGTACCAACGCGACAAGCAGCAATGCCATGGCTGGTATTTTGGTCTGCTGTGAACGTCTGGCAGGAGCTTGAGCCCGGTATGACATCGCTTGCGGCGTGCTTACTCGCTCGGCTACAGGTACAGCTTGGCGTACCTCCACTGCTTCGTCGAGCATGGCTGGTTGCGGGCGCATACGCACTGTCGCTTCTCCTGCTATATCTATCTCTTCTATCTCTTGCGCGGCGAGGACAGACGGCTTGGTCTGCACAGGCGGTATGCGTTTTTTATCCACCCCGAGCATTTCCAGCAAGGCACGCGGGGTTGGCCGTAAAGTTTTGTCGGCGCTTAGTAACACAGAGACAGCATGGCAGATTTGCGGTGGCACATACATGGCTGTATCATGAATCTGTTCCGGCGTTATGGTGAAAGCCTGCGCCAATTTTTGTTCGTACTCTTTGCTGTTGAGAGCGGAGAGTGGTGGTTCACCTACTACCAGCTTGTAAAAAATCGCTCCCAGAGAGAACATGTCGGCCATTACATCCACTCCGCTCGGATTGCTGACCTGTTCGGGTGCACTGTAGTTGGAAATGACCATCCTCGCGCCAGGCAGCGTCAAATTGCTTTCGAGCGATTTGAGCAGGAAAAAACCGGTCAGCCGTACCTCACCATCTTTGTCAACCAGCAAATTTTCCGGAGAAAGATTGCGGCAAGAATAGCCATAGTCTTGCAATATCGCCAGCCCTCTGCTTACAGCGCAGACAATGTCTCTAGCTTCGTCGGACGACAGAATCGCTTTGCGGGCACTAAAATTTTCAAGTGTCTCCCCTGCGAAATAATCCATCACCACATAAGCCAAAAATTTTTCGGGTATGTGCTGGATATCGTGGATTTTGATGAAAAATGGTGCCTCGATGGCCTTGAAGTGTTCTGCCGCCCGCAAGAAACGTTTGACCACGTCCTTGTTGTTGGTGTAAGACGGACGTAGAATCTTGAGGGCCTTACCATTCTTGGTTTTGTAGATGAGAGTGGTGGGGCCTTCTTCAATTTTTTCGAGAGAGCCGTACGTGTTTTCCAGGTACGTTTTCGTTTCTTTGGGCAAAACCTCCTGTTCGCGCCGGTATCTGCCGTCAATCATCGTACCGTTGGGGAAGGTGAAGCGAAAATTGTGGTTGCCCATATCCTGCATATCCAGCACAAACTGCTCACCGGCACCTTTGTGCACATCCACTTTCTTGTTGCTGATATGTACCGCATCCCGGCATAACAAAGTCATCTTTTGCTCAGACAGAATGCACACCACATGCTGTAGGGAGAGTCCTTTGATGTGAATGTAATCTTCTGCGCCTTTACCAATGGAAATATGTGTCACCTGTGTTTCGGGGACAAACAACTGCAACCTGCTTTCCAGGGTTTCTCTTTTTACACTGTATTCGTTGCCCAGTCTGGTGATGTGCAACCGCCAGGAATTACAAGAACTTGACATACTCGCCCTTTCAGAAAACGCCTTTGCCGAATTTTTCGACAATCACATTGTAACAATTTAGTATCGCAAAAGCAAGCACTGCAACACAATGTCAGGGCACCCATCCGCACGGGACGTTTTGTTTCATAGAATTATTTGACCGGCAGCGCCAACGCGTAGTTTCCTTTGTAACAGGGCACAAGCAGCGATTTTTCGTCTGCTCCTAAAGAAATATCGGCAGGCGCCGCCAGTTTGTCGCTTACCACAGTAGCTTCGCCTTGTGGTGTGATGCGGTAGATCGTGCCAGTGCCAAATGACGACAAGTACAGATTGCCTTTTTTGTCGAAGGCAATGCCATCGGGGTTGGTAAACTGCCTCTCCCATTTGCGGCTGGCTTTACCGTCGGCAGAGATAGTGAGTACTTCGCCACTTTGCCAACACACTACGGTAAGGAGTCCACTCAATGGGTCAAGAGCTACGCCATTGGGCAATGCCAGCAAGGTGTCACGACAGAAGACCTGTGCTTGGCTCTTGCCGGCATCCGACACATTGGGGACGAGACGGAAAATGAGATTGTCAAACGTAGCCGAGATGTACAGGCAGTCTGGCGCCGCCACCAAGTCGTTGAGTCCTTTGGCACCGAGCGAAGAGAGCGAATAGCTGAAAATTTTTTGCGCCGTGGCGGGCACAAAGCCTTTGATCGTGTCGCCGTCGCATACGTACAGGTTGTTTTGCCAGAAGGCAATGCCAGAGGGGGAGTCAAGATCAACGATAAACTGTTGAATATCCATTTCGCCCTGCTCGTTCAAACGCGAAATATAGCCATTCCGCTCGCTTTTTGGCGGCGCCGTGACGATGTTGGAAATGAAATATTTCTTGCTCGTCGCGTCATACTGGAAACTTTCCGGCATTTCGAGATCCCGCACCGTAAACAGCGGAGACAGCTTGGCCAAATCGCCGGACGCATCCTGCGCCGCTGCTGCCACGTTCGCTTCCCTGCGGTAATCGTCACACGCAGGCAGAACAAGAAGTAAGAACAGACATAATGTTGTGCGTAGCATAGGGTTTCCTTGTTCCTGGCCCTAAAGTGCCAGGCGTTACAACTATGCCGCATCCGCGGCAAAAATTTTTACACTCGCATCGAAAATTATTTCCAATAATGTCTATTGTACATTATTTATTTTTCAAAGTTTACAAATTTTGCTATAATCATAAAAATTCTGTTGTACCTGTTAAATTCATTCATGCGAGCACTTTTTATGAGTACGCCGGACAAAGAGAAGCCAAAAGGGGTAAAGAGACCTTTTGATTTTTTCACTATTTGGGCTCACGACTTAAATACTCCTCTCAATGCCGTGGAGTCGTATCTCAATCTACTGAGCAATCGCATTCTGGGAGATGAAATAGCTCCCTACATTCCTCTGGTAGAAAAATGTATTGGACGCATAAACGAGGCGCGCGAGATTGTCAAAGATGCCGCAGATCTGGGACGCATCAGAGCACCTGAGACGCAGCGACAGTTGACGACCGTGGCGGTGTTTCCTCTTGTGGAGGGCGTGATCACCAGCTTCACCAAGGAAGCGAGTGAAAGGAATATCTCGTTATCTCTTGGCGGAGATGAACGACTCAGTATGGCCGCCGTAGCAGCCGAAATGAAACTCATGTTACGGCATCTCATCTCCAACGCCATCAAGTATAACAAAGACAAAGGTACAGTTACGGTAACTATCGCTAAACGGCAAGAGAAAATTTGCAAAATTTGCATTGAGGTGGCTGACACCGGCATTGGTATGTCACCTGAAGAGCAGCGTAAAATTTTCCAGGAATTTGTCCGGATCAAGAATCGTAAGACCACGGGCATACCTGGCAGCGGTCTGGGGCTGGCCATCGTCAAACGGCTGGCCGATTTATACGGCGGCGAGATTTCCGTGGTCAGCAGCCCGGATCGTGGCAGTAGATTTTCTCTCCATCTTCCACTCGCCTAGACTGAGACTGAGGATATATTATGCCCGACAAACCTCCTGCCGCACCAGGCTTGGTGCTGTCACGTTCGCAACTGATCTTCAACCTGCTCTATTCCCTGGTGCCGTTGATCGGTTTTTGGCTGGTAGAAAAATACTGGGGACTGGAGGCGGGCATCGTCGTCGCCATCGTACTTGGTATCGGTGAGGTAGCATGGGTGTACTGGCGTGAACGGCGCTGGGAACCTTTTTCTCTGTGGAGTGCCGTGCTGGTTATCGTTATGGGAATCGTCAGTTGGCAACTGGAAAGCGGCAAAATATTACTGCTCAAACCTGCTATCATCGAGGCCGTGTTTGCCTCGGTGTTTATCGTTTCTTCCATTGCCAAGAAGCCGTTCATGCTGCTCATGGCGCAAAAACAGTTCGGCAAGGTTGAGTTCAATTCTATGCAGCTACGTTATTTCAACGGTGTCAACTGGCGCATCGGGCTTTTGTTCCTGCTGCATACGATGATGACCGTGTATGCCGCGCTATGGTTGTCGAGCGATGCCTGGTTCTTTGCCAAAGGTGTGCTGTTTTACATTTTGCTGGCGCTCTTTTTCTTGGGCGAATTTGTCTATGCACGTTTTATCGTGAGACCCAGGATGCAGCGTGAGATAGAAAATCAACGGGCGTTTCTCACTTACCAGCGTGAGCTGATCGAGCGCATGCGCAGGGGCGAGCACAAAAATTAGCTCTTGTTCGGTTTCGCCAGCAACTGCTTCAACTTTAGCAACAGCTCGCCGACGGTGTAGGGTTTTGCCAGAAAGTGAAACCCTTGTTGCTGGAATGTCTCTATGAACGAGGGCTGTTCAGAGTAGCCGCTCGCCAGCAGGATGCGCAGGTCTCTTTGCTTTGCAAGCAAAGATGTGGCCAGTTGCAGGCCATTTTGATCGGGGAGCACCACATCACTGAACAACACCTCGAAATGGTTTTGCTCGCACGCGAACGCGGCGAACGCTTCCTGGGCGTTCGCGGTGGCATACACGTTATACCCATGTTTGCTCAACATCTTGCTGGCAAACAACCGCAATTTTTCCTCGTCTTCCACCAGTAAAATGTGTTCACCGTTGCCACGGGAGGCTTGGAAAGCGGCTGTGTCTTTCTTCTTCTGTTCGGGTCGTTCGGCGACGTGCGGCAAATAGATTTTGAACTCCGCGCCGTGCCCCGGTTCGCTGTCAACATGAATCCAGCCATTGTGCTGCTCTACAATGCCGTAAACCACAGATAAGCCAAGCCCGGTACCTCGATCTTTTTCCTTGGTGGTGAAAAACGGCTCGAACAGATGTTGCATGACTTCCTTGCTCATACCTGTTCCGGTGTCGGTTACCGACAGGCAAACAAATATGCCGGGCCGACCCAACAGCATCGGTTTGACGTCTTCCGTCGTCAGTGTCAGGCTGCGCGTCGCCAGCCATATCTTACCACCTCCGGGCATAGCATCGCGCGCATTGACAATCAGATTCATGACGACCTGTTCGATCTGGCTGGAGTCTGCGTTGACGGTAGCCGGTTCGGTCTCGAACACCGTGGTAAGTTCGATATCTTCGCTGATGAGCCGGCGCAGCAGGCTTTGCATATTGCTCAACAGTTCATTGAGGTCTAAAATTCGGGGCTGGTGCTGTTGTTTCCGGCTAAAAGCGAGTAACTGGCGCGTCAGCGCGGCCGCCTGTTGGCCGATTTTCTTGATTTCCGCTATGTCCGGCCGCAATTCATGATTTTCGCTAAGCCCATCCAGCAACAGGTCGCTATAGCCGATGATAGCGGTGAGTAAATTGTTGAAGTCGTGCGCTACACCCCCGGCAAGTAGCCCCACGGCGTCCATTTTTTGCGCTTGCAAGAGTTGTGCCTGTATCTTTTCTTTTTCTTCCTCGCTCTTTTTTCGCTCGCTGATATCGGCGATATAGCCTTCGAGAGCCACCAACTCACCTTGCGGCGAGAAGACGCCCTGGCCTTGTTCCCACACCCACTTCATGTGATTTTGCGCATCGTAAATACGGTAGGTCAGCTCGAATGGGACACCTTGGGTCACCGCCTTCTGTACATCGCCCCATACTTTTGCCCGATCTGCAGGATGTATCAGTTGACCGTACGAGACGCTGCGAGCGTTAATCAATGCTTCTGCATCGTAGCCGGTCAGTGCTTTGCAACCATGACTGACAAATTCCAAGGTCCAGTCTTGGTCGTTATGGCAACGGTACACCATGCCCGGCAGATTGCTCATCAAGGTAAGCAAGGTACGCTGTGTCTCACGCAACTCGCGTTCCGTGCGTTTCAATGTTGTGATATCGGTGACTATGCCCAGTATGGAGATGTCGCCTTCGTAGGTGATGAGTTCGGTGGAGATGATAGTCTCGATTTTTTGTTGCAATTTGGTAACGACAGCACATTCATAAGAAGGAGAGCAGATGCCGCGCATGTGCTTGTAAAAATTTTTAACGACGAGATCGCGCGATTCAGTGGCGATCAACGTAAGAAAATCGAATTGATCGGCGTAAAATTCGGCACGGCTATATCCCATCACTGTTTCACATTGGCGGTTGGCATATATGATGCGGCCACGCTGGTTAATGAAAATCATGTTGGGTGATTGCTCGGCCAAGGCCTGAAACTTATCCTCAGCTTTGGCCAGTTCCAGTTGTAATCGTCGAATTTCCAGCACCAGTTCTTCCCTGCTTTTTCCTACCTTTTCCATTTTTCCCTCCATTTCGCCGGCGACGGTCATTCGTCTACCTCTTTTATCAGACGGAATCCGGTCTGGCTTTCGCTGCGCCCGGCAGAGAATTTTTCGCGATGTACAATGGTACAGTGAGAAGAAAGACTGTAAAACCCGCCGCCCATTTTTACCTGCCCCAGTTCCATGAGTTTTTCCGCCCCCGGCAGTACTTTGCCCATTTGCTCAGGAGTGGGCCAATCGCTACAGATTTCGGCGACATTGCCCGCCATATCGCAGCAGCCGTATGGCGAATCCCACGGCGAAAAGTCGCCCACCCGCGCCGTGTACATATAACCATCGCTGCCCTGGCCGATAAAACTGTCATCGGCGCAGTAATTGCAACGATATACTTTGCCGTTCAGCCCCATCGCATTTGGTAATTCGTTGCCCCATGGATAAATGCGCAGCGGCAGCGGATTATCGTTGAGCGGCACGACCAATTGTCGCCGTTGCCAGTCAGGGACTTTCAGCCCGCCACGTGCAGCCTTGCTCCATTCGGCCACGGTAGGGAGGCGTTTGCCACACCACTTGGCATAAGACATGGTATATTCCAGCGACACATAGGCAACAGGATGTGACGGCTTTACTCCCCATGTCGGATACTGCGGCATGGGATGGCCGGTTTCTTTGCAAAATTTTTCATATTGCTGCCAGGTCACTTCAAATTTGTCTATGTAGAAAGCGGGCAAATGCATTTGTCGCGCATTTTTTTCCGTTCCCAGCCAAAATTCGCCTGCCGGTACATACACCATTACGGCACCGTCGTTTGCGCACAAGTATTCACCGGCTTTGGCACTCTTCGGTAGCCCTTTGCTCAATATTTCCCCGTACCAGCCACGGGAAGGCAGATAGACAATGAATTCATATTTCACTTCATTACCACTCGTGTCTTTGGCCAAAATAGCAAGCATTTGCTCACCTTCTGTCAGCGTGACAGTGGTGGCAAACGACGTGAGTTTCTCTTGCACCATGACAGGAATGCGTTCTTTATTTACCCACACCGTTTCTACTTTTTGGTCATCAACGATTTCACCTTTGACGGTAAGGTGTTGTTTATTGCATGTATAACGCTGGCCGGCCAATATTCCCGATGGTTCACTCAAGGTGATTACGGGCGCAGTGGTATCCGCTATATCGCGCCACAGCACATGCTCATAAACTGTTTGCTGGCCACTTACCGTGATGGCGAATTTTAACTGATTGAGCCCTGGTTTCAAGATGAGATCGCTGGTGAACGCCCATAAGTTTTCACTACTGGCGTGGAAAGGCAAAATCTTGCCATTCAGCTGCACCTGTTCGAGCTTGCCGCATTCTATCAGTGCCTTTAACGCAATTTTTTCCTGGGTCAAATGTGCGCCGTTCTGCGGCCAGATATCACGGATTTGGATGTAGCTGACCATAGGTTTGTTCACAGGCAGATTCTTGTGCGGAAGAAACTCTGTATGCCGCCACCAGAACATTGCCAGCCAACCGACCAACAGACAGACAGCGACGAGGGCCGTAGCCAATAGCGGCCGTGTTATATATCTGAAAAAATTTTTTTTGCTATTTTGCGGATATTGGCCCTGTTGTACGCGCCATATATCTTCTAAAATTTCGTCTTTGCCCTGACAGCGACGTTCCGGATCTTTGGCCAACATTTTGCGAAGTAAGAGCCGTGTACCCTGGCTCACCCGTGCGCCAAATTTTTCCAGGCGAGGCGGACGCTGTGTCAGATGCTCTTGCGCCAATGCGTATTTGGTGCCGGAAAGAAACGGCAGCTGGCCGGTGAGCATCAGGAAAAATGTCACACCAAGAGAGTAGACGTCGGTACGAAAGTCGAGCTGTCTCTCCGGCTGGAATTGCTCAGGGGACATGTACTGCGGCGTGCCCATGACACGCCATTCCTCGGTCAGTTGCAAGGGAGATTCCAGTGCTTTGGCCAGCCCGAGATCGCATATCTTGAATACTTCACCGTTTGACAGAATGTTGTCTGGGGTGATGTTGCGGTGTACGATATTTTGCTTCCAGGCATAGGTAAGGGCTTCCGTAATCTGGTAAAGGATTTCGAGCGCGCGCGTCTCTTCCATGCGTCCTACTTTAGCGACGATCTGTGACAGAGAAAGGCCCGCTACATGTTCCATTGCCAGATAGTAGATGCCATGTATGCTGCCGAAATCAATGGCCTTGACGATATTCGGGTGATTCAGCCGTTTGGCGGCTTCCGCTTCGCGCATAAAACGTACGATATTGTCGGAAGCACTGGAAATACTGGGGGCAAATACTTTGAGAGCCACGGTGGTATTGCTGCTGGCATGGCGTGCCAGGAAGAGAAGTGCCTGTTCTTTTTCTGCCAGCATATTGACGATTTCGTAGCCGGGAATGAGCGAGTTGCCGTCCTTATCGCGAAACAGTTTGAGGTTCTGCATGTCAGCCGCTCGCACATAGCCTCTGGCAACAATGATGTCCGACAGACTTTTGCACTGTCCATGCAATTGGTACTCCACCTGGGTAGCCATGCAGGCAGAAAACTGATCCATGTCCATGAACGAGAAAGAGAGCAAAAGATGTTGCAGAATCACATCGGCGATCTTAGTTTTGGGCGCATGTGTAAGAGGCCGTTCATGGCGTAGTGCGACAGGGGTAGTGGGCGGTGTTGGCACTTTTTTTTCAACGGGTAAAGAAATGGCTACCGGTGCAGACCGCAGTTCTGCTTTGTGGAAAAATTTCATGGGTTTTTTGCTCTGTGGCAATACGCTCGGTTGCTGAAATGAGTCTTCAAAAGTTTCCTCATCGAAGCTGCTGGCTATTTCCTGCTGGCGCGTCGCCCCATGTGATGGAAGTATCGCCGTTTCCAGGCTGGTGGAGTTTTGCGGTAAACGGATGGGTGATGGGATAGTTTTGCGTGGATGAGCGATTTTGATGAGTGAACGCAAATAGTGCACAAATTCCTCAGGCGAACTGCACCGTTTTTGCGGATCTTTATTGAGCATGCGCATGATCAGTTCATCGAACGCGGTGGTTACTGCTACGTGGCGGCTCGGTGGCAGCGGCTCTTTGTTGATATGTGCATTGCAGAAGCCGATTATCGTCTTTTCGTCGAACAACAGTTTGCCGGTGGTAATAAAATACAACGTGGCACCGAGCGAATAGATATCGGAGCGATAATCGAGGTGCATGGCACCGGTAACTTGTTCCGGTGAAATATAATAGGGGCTACCGACAATGGTGCCCGACATGGTGATAGTGACGTTGGCATCAGCCAGCTTGGCCAACCCGAAATCGCAAATCTTGAGCGAACCGTTGGGCGTGAGGATGATGTTTTCCGGTTTGATGTCGCGGTGAGTAAGCCCTTTGCCCCAGGCATAACACAAGGCATTGGTGATGACGACCGCGACCGAGAGCGCGTCCTCCTCTTTCATGCAGCCGAATTTATGGGCGTAAGTGGCCAGATTGTCGCCGTTCACATATTCCATGGCGAGGTAATACAAATCATCTGCCCTGCCGGAATCAAGGCCTTTGACAATGTTGGCATGGTCGAGCTTTTTGCCGATTTCAATTTCCCGCAAAAAACGGTTGAGGACAAGCGCATTATCTGTATTCTCAGGGTTGAGAATTTTGATCGCCACATCTTTGCCCAGTTTTTCCGAAAACGCCTTGTAGACGATGCCAAGGCCTCCGGAACCCAGGATTTCCTTCATGTAATAGCCGGGAATCATGCCTTCCAGATGGATCAATTGTTTGGCCGTTTTTTCGTCTATAAAATCATGTTCCAACATGAGCTGCGACAGGGTTTTTTCCATCCCTTTCTCACGTAAACGGCCTTGCTCCTCGACGCACAACTGGAGTTGTGCGCGAGTGATCTTCTGGCTGTTGAGTGCGTACCTGCCCCAAATGACCTCGGTTGCGGGATCCATAGTGTGTTCGCTTTTACTGCTGT
Organism: Planctomycetota bacterium; assembly: GCA_020057085.1. GTDB lineage: Bacteria > Planctomycetota > Uabimicrobiia > Uabimicrobiales > JABWCH01 > JAGVGO01. Next base: position 25,762 of record JAGVGO010000118.1, read on the forward strand.
TGATAGAAACAAACGATATCCGGCTGTAACGTCATTAACTGCGAGGCGGCCTGTTGATTGACGACGACGAAATCAAGATAGCCGGATGGCTGTTTGATCTCGACGATAGCAGCGTCGCCATGCTCCAGTTTTTCGCTGAAGGCATCTTGTATGGAAAGGAAGTAAATCTTGCGTGAGCGCGACACAAAATAAAATTTGCGGTTGCCGAATACGCCTTGTTGGATTCTGCCCTGGCGTACGATGTCTTCGACGCGTGCCTGTTTTTCCTTGACGGCACGCTCTTCATTATCCACCTTGGCCTGTTGCTGATCACGCTGTCTTTTCGCTTTTTGTTGTTCCTCTACGGCCTGCTGTTGTTGCTGTTTCTTTTCTTGCGCCCCTTCCCGTCCGATTTTTTTGTGTTCTACACGTTCCTGATGCTCAAGCTGCTTGAGCTGTTTTTTGTTGATTAGATTGGCTTTCAACAGTTCGTCTTTGAGCGACATGACAGTCTTCTCCTTACCCTTATTGGATACGCCCTTTGCCTCCTGGTATTTTGACAAAATTTAGTTTAGATTGCAACAATCTTCTATGAAACATGAAATTTTGCGCGCGATTTTCACGCGACCATTCGCTCGTGCAAAGTCTCTTCCGCGACGATGCGAACAACGAACGTTTGCACATGGAGTGGCCGTTGTGTCCTGGCACACCAGGACACGGTGCGTGCAATTTGCTTGCGCTACATGCGCTCGTCGCTGCAGAGACTTTGCACTTCGCTCTTGGCCACACGATGCCCCACAAGGGGAGCGTGATAGCAAGCCCTGAAGCACAGCGATGAACGTCGAGAAACGACTGGACGCACCGACGCGTGCGAACTTGTCAATGCAAGCAATCGTTCAGCAGATCGCCGGCCTGTGCCGCATTGCGGAAGGGCTGCTATCACGCGACCCGTCGAACCGCATGTTTCATCTTGAAAAAATTGGCGCCCCGCCAAACGGGAACCTTTTGTTAGGCATCCCGTTTTTTGGCCGTCTTTTCGAGAATGTGCAAGACCACTTTGGAGAGACGGGAAGGCGCGACTATCCCTTCCAGGAGTTTTTTCACCGTTGCAATCTTCAGGAAAACCGCCAGATCTCGCCCCTGGCTTGCCTCGCGCAGCATATCCACCACCTGATTCACGTCATGTATGGCAGCCACCAGACGATTGACGGTAAAAATTTCCTCCTGGCTTAACACACAAAGGCGGCCTTCCTGCGAACGGACACCGAACTCAACCTGCTCCAGCGTGCGTCCGAAGAAAAACAAATTTTTTTTACTGCTGTGCAGGGTGCGGCCGATCAGGCTGTAATATTCACTGTTCTCGGCTATCAGGTATTCGCTGCCCAGATGGCTCAGAAACGTCTTGCCTGGAGCCTCACTGAACAGGTCACTAAAAAAATGTTTGAGGCGGCCGCCGACAGCGACGTGCAGGTGCAATTCGCGTTTGAACTCCGCAAGACGTCTGGCAAAATAATCGGCACGTGGCAATGCCTCGACCTCCTGGCGCGGAAACGACACTTTGAGACGTCCGGCTTTTACCTGTAGCAGAAGGGCGATGTCACCGCGTTCATCTGCCAGAAAAATACCATAATTTTTTTCCGGCAGCAGTTGCGCCATGTCACTGTATTTCTCGCACCATTTGCCCAGTTCGCGTATCAGGTAACTCAGCCCGGCGCAGATCACATAGTGGCGCACTTTACTGAGATCGAGAGCGCCCAGTTGTTGCGTAAGCCATTTCAGTTGTGCCGAAAGATCCGTGAAAAGACGTTTGGCACGGCTGTGTTCGTAGCGGATGATGGTAAGAAATTCTTTGCCCAGAGCCGAAGTCCATAGCGGCCACAAGGTGGCAAAATCTTCCGATGTCTCGCTTTTCAGCAGTGCCAGTAAAAATTGATTCCATCCTTCTTCAATGAGCAACCGTAATGATTTGCTGTCAATTTCGACAGGCAGGAGTGGCAGCGGCCAACTACTTATCTGTTCCTCATGGTTGTTGAGTGCCGCTTCCACCATGCCGTTGACGCCGTCGAGAATGGCTATGGTCTTCTCAACTTCCTCCCGCTCTCGTAGTTCTCTTGCCACCGGAAACACACTTTCCCAGCCTTGCCGAGAAGTCTCTGTCAGAACGGAGGATAACCAGGCGAGCGGCGGCGACGCTTGCCAGCCAATGGTATCGTGCCATCTTTTGGCAGAAATGTTAGGCAAAGATACCACATAGCGGGCGACATCCGGATGCAACAACGGACGTTTGCCGGCAAAACGCAGTTGATTGAAGAAATCGGTGGTATTTTGCGCAAGAGTGGCCAGCATTGCAAAAATTGGTTGCGGCAATATGATTTCTTCCTGGTAGCCAATCTTCATGATCTGCGCCAGACGCGACGGAATGCCCATAATTTTAGTGCGCGGTAAGGAGTCTGAGAGATGCCTGAGGCATGTCGACAGGGAAACGCTGCCTTCACTCACATGAAATATCTGGTGGCCAGGATCGGGAGCAAGAGCAAGCAGCCAGGCGGAGAGAGCCAGTTCATAACCGCTCAAGGTGGAAATTTGCACCGGCGCATGTTGTGGCTGGCCGAACAAGGCGCCTTCGGCCATGAGGTAAGCGAGAACCATGAGACCGGCTGGTATGCCGGGTCCATACAAAGCAGGTACGCGCAGACTGTACACTTCGGTTTGTCCCGGCCGATGGTAGGAAAAAGCGATTTGCTCCGCCTGGTACAAACTTTGCGACAGAGGTAGCTGACAGGCAGGTGGCGCGCTCTCGTCCACTGGTTCTGCCGCAGAGCCATAGATCGTGGCATCGGCAAAGAATAGCAGTCGGTTCACCCCGGCAGCAACCGCCGCCTCGCACACAGTTTGCGTGCTACCGACATTGATTTCGTAGAGCTTGAGCAGGTTTTGCTGGTACACATCCCACACATAGTCGGCATGCAGAATCAAATGCGGGCGGAAGGTGGCGATTATCTCGCGTAACTCTTGGCGGCTACCGATCTGGCGATAGCGCACATTCTGGTAGCGAGGCATGGCAAGATAGGCGGGCGGCAAACCGACTGCCACGGCCACGATGTCTCCTACTCCATGCTGGGCCGTGAGCATATGGAGTAAATACCGCCCCAGCCATCCGGCGGCACCTGTGAGCAAGATTTTCGGACTCTCCAGTGTCTGTAACCAGGGCTGGCGCAGGAAAAAAATTTGTTCGGCCAAAGCGGATAAATCATAGGAAAACGGCATATCCGCATCACAGTGCGTGTTGAGCGGCCATGGATAAGGCGAAGCTGGCATGTGTATTTCCTATCTTTCTTTGGCAGTTTTCATCAACGCCAGAAATTCGGTATAACTGGCGACATGGAATATCTGGTCGCGTATTTCTCTGTTCTGGAGGGTGGTGGCGATGTCGGCAATGATTTCCATTTCGGCGCCGTCGTTGTTTTTGGGAGTCAGGATCAGGCAGATGATGCGCGCAGGCCTGCCGTCGGCTGCATCGAAATCTATACCAGTCTCGGAAATACCTAGTGCCACGAGCGGTGTATTGAGCCCCTTGACACGCGTGTGTGGTACCGCCACGCCATCATCGAGGCCGGTCGGCATGATTTGTTCCCGCAACCATACCGCGGCGGCGATATGGGAGGCGTCCAAATGGTTATGGACAGTGCAGATTGCGTTGGTCAGCTCTTCGATTGTTTTTTGCCTCTCCTGTGCCGCCAGCCATTTGATGAAACATTTGGCCGCCATATAGTCGGTAAAACGCCGCGCCTCCTTGAGTTTGAGGATACGTTGCATGATCGGCCCACTCATGAGCGATGTAGCAAGTGCCACGATGACGACGCTCTCCATCAACGTGTTACTGATGATACCCAACTGGTAAGCGACGAGTCCAAGGATGATCTCCATAGCCCCGCGGGCATTGAGACAAAACGCCAGAGCCAACGACTCATTGGGTGCCATACGGCATAGCCTGGCCCCCAGCAAACATCCGACGATCTTACTGCCGCAGGAAAGAACGAGTAAGAGCAAAGTCAGAAGCCAGTCGAAATTGGCGACAAAATCCATTTTGAGGCCAATGCTGGCGAAAAAGAGCGGGGCGAAAAAAGAGGAAATGAAATTGTCCATCGTGGCGCGAGTGCGCTCACGCAGATGCGGTGTATCGCCAATGGCAATGCCCATCATGAAAGTGCCGAAGATGGCATGAATGCCTATCCATTCGGTAAAAGCCGCGCCCAAGAGCGCCAACGACAGGACAAAGCTGAGTACGCCGCTTGGCCAACTGGCATGAGCCTGAATCCACGGCCATACGGCATGTATCAGCCAGCGTCCCGCCGTGAGCATCAGCAGTGTAAAGAGTGCGGTAAGGGCGATGGTGTAACTGACTGGCAACGTGTAGCGGGCGGGCGATTCCGTAATGCTCAAGATGAAGGCGAAGATGACCCAGCAGGCCAGATCGTTTAGCGCAGCTACGCCGATCACCACCATGCCCATATCGGAACGGTACAGATTGAGATCCATCAAAATTTTGGCAATAACCGGCAACGCAGAGACAGAAACCAAGGTGGCAAAAAACATGGCAAAGGCTAACGGCTTGGTGTGGGCCATGCGTCCCAGGCTCTCTGGCGCTGACCAGGCTGCCGCCATACCGATCAGGAAAGGAACGCTAATAGCAAAAAAACCAATGAGCAAAACCGTCTTTCCCTGTTTCAAAATATTGGCAAAATCCAGTTCGATGCCGGCTACCAGCAGGAACAGGGCAACAGCAATGGTCGTGATAGCGGCGAAAGCAACGGCATTGTTGCCTTGCGTCGGAAAAAGAAACGCGGTGAGCTGAGGTGCCAGCGAACCAAGTACCGTAGGCCCCAGTAAAATGCCGGCGAGGATCTCGCCTATCACCGTCGGCTGGCGCAACCGTTTAGCCATCTCCCCCAGAAAACGGGCAGCAGCCAGGAGCAGGCCAAGAGACAGGAACATCACCATAATTTCATGGCTGGACATGGCATCGCCTTTCTATGCGCCGCAGGCGCAAAAGTTTTATAGCCCCGTGCGTTGCACGGGGGATTATAGCTGCTTTATTTTGTCAATCAGCTGCGAAGTGCTGTAACCCGCTTCCAGCGGATAAAGCTCAACTACGCCGTCATAGCTTTCTACCACCTCTTTGCCGACCACCCCTTTTTGTGCCCAGTCAGAGCCTTTGACAAGGACATCGGGCCTGATTTTTTCGATCAACACAGCAGGCGTCAGCTCGCCAAAAATCGTCACATAATCCACCGCGGACAGCGCGGACAGCATTTCGGCACGATCATTTTCCGGCACAATAGGCCGATGCCCTCCTTTGAGGGCATGCACCGAGCTGTCGCTGTTGAGTCCTACTACCAGAATATCGCCACGTCTTTTGCAATATTCCAGATAGCGGACGTGACCGGGATGCAGCAGATCGAAACAACCGTTGGTGAACACGACAAGCCTCCCTTGACTACGCTGCCATTCAAGCCGCAGCAGCAAATCCGGCAAAGCCTTGATCTTGCCGAGGTGCGACACCGGTCCTTCGAGAAACTTGGTCTCCAGTTCGCGCGGCGTCACTGTGGCAGTACCTACCTTGCCTACAACGATGCCGGCCGCGGTATTGGCCAGACGCGCCGCCGTTTTCCATGGATAGCCGCAACTGGCTGCCAGGCTGAGCAAAGTGAGTACCGTGTCGCCGGCACCGGCCACGTCGAATACCTCGCGTGCTTCGGCGGCGATATGTGCATCCCCCTGGTGGCGAGAACTGATAAATAGCCCCTTGGCCCCCAACGTGATCACTGTAGCATCCAGATTGAGTTCACTCACGAGTTTGTGCGCCGCTTCACTTATATTTTCTTCGCTCTTGATGGATATACCCGTCACCATTTCCGTCTCGACACGGTTGGCGGAGATCACATCCGCACCACGGTAGCGCTGCCAGCTTTTGCCTTTCGGCCCGACGAACACTTTTTTGCCCTGTGCCTTGGCTACGGCAACCAGTCGCTCACAGAGGGTATCGCTCAGTACTCCCTTGGCATAATCGGACATGACAAGCCCCTGGCACTCCCCAATATGGGCGGTGACAAATGCCAAAATTTTGTCGCTGAATTCACTCGACACCGGCTGGCGGGTTTCACGGTCGGTACGAAGCAGATGATGCGCATGCGCAATGAGCCTGGTCTTGGTGGTGGTAGGCCGACCGGCATCACGGAAAATACCGGCGGTGCCAAGGCCCGTATCGACGGCGAACTGGCAGAACAGATCGGCGTTGCGGTCGTCTCCCACCACTCCGCACACGTATGCCCGTGCGCCCAGTGTCACCAGATTGTTGGCAACATTGGCTGCCCCGCCCAGACGATACTCTTCCTTTTCGACATCGAGAATCTGAATGGGCGCTTCCGGTGATACGCGGTTGACATTGCCAAACGCATAATGATCGAGAATGAGGTCCCCTACGACTATCAACTTGCAGCGACGAAAATTGTCCAAGATTTCTTGAATGCGACTCGACATGCTACATTGTCCTAAAAATTTTTACGATTGCACAATATGTTCAGTGCTGAGTGTACCAAAAAAAGGCCTTTTCGGCAAGTCACTTTTCCCACGCTGCCACCGATAAATTTTTTGTGCGACTGCCAGAAATTTGCAAGGCATTCATGGCTGCTTTATAGGAGCGGAATTTCAATTGTCTTATCTCAGAGCATCGGCAAAAAATCGGGAACATTGAAAAATAAGGCGTCTTGAAAGGGTATAGCCCTAGAAATATTACGAGGCCAACAGGAGAAGCTGATTCTATCATAGCTATGAAATTCATTGACAATGCCAGTCATAACCAGTAAAATTATTGACGATTTGGCTACTTCGACTTGCTGTTCGGCGCTGCCAAAATCAATCTTAAGATCGTTGCCCATTCGTTACCGCGAGCGCATCTATGTCACCACCAATACCAATATCCAACGCTGGCGGCATGGCTGGTTATTGTTATCAATTGTTATCAATGGTGGTGTTGGCGGCACGGAGAAATTCATATGAAACTGTTACATTGGCTGAAACTTCCAGAGGCTCGCACCATTGTCAATCTGGATGACCCCAGTACGACGCTACTGCATGCCCAGATTATTCGTCGCAAAAAATTTCTCAGAAAGTTGTACATAGATTTCTACACGCAATTCAAAAAAGACGTGACTCATCTGCCGGTACGCGGTCTGTTTGTGGAACTTGGCAGCGGCGGCGGTTTCATCAAAGAAATCTTGCCCAACGTCAAAACTTCTGATGTTCTGGATTTGCCAAATGTAGACATGCATTTTTCCGCCCTCGCTATGCCTTTCACCAGCCACACGGTGGACGCTTACCTGGCAATTAATGTCTTGCATCATCTCCCTGATGCGACAAAATTTTTTCGTGAAATAGATCGCACACTCAAACCGGGAGGTCGTCTCATCATGGTCGAGGAGGCCAATACTTGGTGGGGCCGCTTTATCTATCGCAATTTTCACCATGAACCATTTGTGACTGACGCAACAGACTGGGGTTTCCCGTCCACAGGTCCACTTTCATCGGCCAACGGAGCCATAGCATGGATCATTTTTTATCGCGACAGACAAAAATTTAAAGAACTGTTCCCTTCTCTGCATGTCTATCGTTTGTCTCCTCATACTCCATTGCGTTATTTATTGAGTGGCGGAATGACTTTGCGTCAACTGTTGCCCTCTTTTACCTACGATTTCATTAAAATTATGGAAACAATTATGTCGCCATTCAATAAATACTTAGGCATGTTTATGACTATCGGTATAGAAAAAATCGATCAATGATGACGAACGGCTTGGGTACGCAGCAACATGGGAGCAAAATCATGGAAAACTCAGCAAGATACCAACAATACAAACAGCAACACGTCGCACACTGGGACGCAGTAGCACGCCAAAGAGATACCTGGCAAGGGTGGGGAGGCTACTATCACCGGCGTATCAATAAAATTTATCGCTTTCTTTGTGGCACTGACGCCAGAATTCTGGAAATCGGTTGCGGGCAGGGAGAACTTCTCGCGGCTCTTGAGCCAGCGCAAGGTGTCGGTATAGATTTTTCTCCGGCCATGATAGAGCGCGCCCGTCAAAAATACCCGCAATTTCGTTTTGTCGAAGCCGACGCTCACTCTATCTCTTTGCCTGACAAATTCGACGTAATCATTCTTTCCGATCTGGTGAATGATTTATGGGATGTAGAGACCGTTTTTCAGCAAATAGTCCCTCTTACCACACCACGCACTCGCATCATCCTCAATTTTTTCAGCCGCATGTGGGAGTTGCCACTGGCATTGGCACAAAAGATGAGACTTGCCAATCCGTCCCTACCCCAGAACTGGCTTACGGTCGCTGACATTGCCAATTTGCTTGGCCTGGCCGATTTTGAGGTAACCCGCCATTGGGAAGAAATTTTGTTGCCTTTGCCTTTCCCTCTATTGAGTGGTCTGGCAAACAATTATCTGGCCAAAATCTGGCCATTTTGGTGGGGCGATCTCACTCATTTCATGGTAGCCCGCCCGTGCCCGCAAGCAACAACAGAGAAAAAAAACCCGACAGTTTCGGTCATTGTTCCGGCGCGCAACGAAGCGGGCAATATCGCCGATATCTTCCGCCGTACACCGCAAATGGGAGACGGAACAGAACTGATCTTTGTCGAAGGCGGGTCACGCGACAATACGTACGAGGTGATTGCCCAGGCTATGCAAGAGTACCCTGGAACAAATTGCAAACTTCTGAAGCAGACAGGTAAAGGCAAAGGAGATGCTGTGCGTGTGGGATTTACACAAGCATCGGGTGATATCTTGCTGATCCTCGACGCCGATCTGACCGTGCCGCCGGAAGATTTGCCGCGTTTCGTAGCAGCGCTGTCCAGCGGTAAAGGAGATTTTATCAATGGCGTAAGGCTGGTGTACCCAATGGAAAAACAGGCTATGCGTTTCCTCAACCTGATAGCTAACAAGTTTTTCAGTGCGGCTTTCTCATGGCTGTTGGGACAGACGATCAAGGATACTTTGTGTGGTACGAAGGTATTGTGGCGCGAAGATTATGAACTGATAGCTGCCAATCGTCCGTACTTCGGAGATTTTGATCCGTTCGGCGACTTCGATTTGCTGTTCGGCGCAGCCAAACTCAATCTCAAGATCGTTGACTTGCCCATTCGTTACCGCGAGCGTATCTATGGCACTACCAATATCCAACGCTGGCGGCACGGCTGGTTACTGTTGCAAATGGTGGTGTTTGCTGCTCGCAGGATTAAATTTATATGAGAAAGAAATCTTATGGAACAAGATAGAAGTACTCTGCTAAACCATGAAATCGAGCACGGTAAAAAAATCATAGATAATGCCGAAGAAGTATGGGGGTGGTCGTCTCATGCAGGGCGAATCAGGGCAGATCGTAGGGCAAAGTACATCAAAGACCTCACCGCTATGACCAGTGGCCAATCGGTTCTCGAAATAGGCTGCGGTACCGGCCTGTTTACCGAAAAATTGTTGAGTACCGGCGCGAAAATTACGGCGACCGATCTGTCACAAGATTTACTGGCAGTTGCCAAAACAAGGCTGGGCGAACAGTGTAGTCTGTGTACTGCCGATGCCCATAGTCTCCCCTGGGACAATGATACTTTTGATATCGTTTACGGAAGTTCCATATTGCATCATTTGCAAGTAGAAAAGGCTCTCGGTGAGGTATATCGTGTTTTAAAAAAAGACGGGCGCATGCTGTTTGCAGAACCGAACATGTTGAATCCGCAAATTTTGCTGCAAAAAAATATAGAGTGGATAAAAAAAAGACTGGGTGATTCACCAGACGAAACCGCCTTTATCAGATGGAAAATAAAGAAACGAATGCAAAAGATAGGCTTTATTGACTTACAGGTTTTTCCTTACGATTTTTTGCACCCGCTTACGCCCGTCTTGTTGATACCATTCGTAAAAACACTGGGGAAGCTGTTGGAACGTACACCATTTTTAAAAGAATTCGCTGGGTCGTTGATTATTTATGGTAAAAAATAACCATTTAGCAGCACATTATCCGTTATATGTGTTGTTGTTCTTCGTATTTTTGTTTTTTGTACCTGTATTATTTTTTGAGCAAATGTATTATTTTCGCGATTTCTTCATGATTCATTACGGCGATAAAAAATTTTTTGCCGATACCTGCGGGCAAGGGCAAATACCACTATGGACCCCTTACCGTTTTTGCGGAGTTCCCTTTTTTGCCAACGGCTATTCCTCTTGCCTGGACCCGTTCAATATTCTGCTGCTGATGTTGCCGTTTAACTTCGCCTTGAAACTAATGTTTGTGGCCTCTCTCTTTCTGGCAGGCGTTGGCA
>JAGVGO010000274.1 GCA_020057085.1 Planctomycetota bacterium
AAAGAGCACGGGGGTTGGGAGTGCATCCCTTTCCTGGCACTAAAGTGACCAGGCTTTATTACTTTGCCGCATTCGCGGCAAGCAAAATTTGAGTTTTTATACAGGCATCATTTTTATTATATATTACCTTCTTTGTCTATTTTTGTCAATAAAATTTTTACTAGTTCTCAACCCGTGAGTCCAATCATTCTTGCGTCAAAATAGCAAAAGACCTCATTCCATTTGTTAAATATGGAGCGGTGGACTTCATCGAAAATCATCAAATCAAAAAAGGCTGGAGTAAATTCGGCAAAACAGTTACTCAGTGTCTGTAATGTAACTGCGTATAGGCGGCTGGATTTCTCGATCTTATAGCTAAAAATGCGTGTGCAAGGTTCATTGGGCAGAAATTTTTTAAAACCATCTGTGAGTGCTTGATCTACCAGAGCATCTCGGTCAGCGACAAACAAAATTTTTCGTGCCTGATTCGTCCGTAAAAACATATCCACGAGAGATGTGGCTGTGCGAGTCTTTCCTGTTCCAGTAGCCATTACCAGCAAAGTCCGTCGTTTCCCTTTATATTCTCTAGCTTCCTGGGTACTCGCTGGGAGTTCTACGGGACTTGTTCGCTTCCGCCTGTTCCTGATTTCGCCGACCGCGAGCCACATGCGAGTAATAGCCAAAAAATCTGGCCATATGAAAATAAAAAAGCCCCATCCTGGCGGACAGGGCTTTGCTGGGTGTCAGATTTACTCCCGCGCGGGTGGCCACGCAAATTCGGCGATAGGCGCCTTTTCATTACTGGAGTTGAGCATGACGAGGAAGTTCATGGTCTTCTCGTCCGGGTGGCCGGCGCGGGTGGTGACCGCCACCTCGACAAAGGTGCAGTCGCTCAATTTGGTGCGGTCGCCGGAATAGTAGTGGACTTTCACCTGGTATCTGCCGTTGACGGCCTTTTGCAGGCGATACCGTTCAGGGCCGTAACCGCGTGTGATGTCTTGCAGCAGATTGCCGCCCGCAGCGGTGTCTTTGTGGCTGTAGCCGCACTCTTCGCCGCTCGGCTCGGTGATCCACAGGTCAACATCGGTGTTGTCGGTGTTCCAGTTCATGGTGACGATGATATCGGCTGGATCTTTGTAGGAAGGGTCGCTGCACAAGGTTTCGAGCCGGCTACCGAGGAAATCGCGTAGATTTTTCGCCGCTTGCCGGTTTTTGAGCGCGGCGCGCAGCACGCGAATGTATTCGTCCTGTACCACCGTATTGAGCGCGCCGAAGCGTTCATGCCAGGTACCGGCCAGCACGATCTCGTAATAGACAGCGGCCACGCCGTATTTGCCAAGCCCGGCATAACACTTGGCCAGGTCGCGGTAAGATTGCGGCTCGAACGCCCGCACGTCGCGCACGCGGCTAAAGAGTGAAATGGCGGGCTCGTGCACGTCTTTGCGCAACAGAGAATAACCGACGAGGCGCAGCGCCACGGTGTTTTGCGGTTCGAGCTCGACGAGCGAACTCAGGCAGCGGATGGTGTCGCCCCACAGTCGTTTGCTGTGGCGTACTTCGCTCTCGTCGAGATAGATCTGGTAATTCTTGCGTTCGCGCTGGCGTTTTTCCAGGTAGTCCGGTGTTGCCTGACTGTTCAGGCGCAAGGTGCAGACAATGGGTTGCGCCGGCAGCTCGAACTCTTCCTTGGGGATGAGCGGGATGAGACGGGCGATGTGGTCCTTGTTGTCGAGTTTGACGAGCGGGTTATTTTGCAAATCTTCCCAGAACTGGGCGAACATGGTCTTGGCCGAAGCAAGCGAGGCCTTGAGGTTGCTGGCTAACTGGACAATGGCGTCGTTGACGCTGGCTTTGATGCCTTCGCGGTCGTCCTTGGTGTCTATCTGGAACTTTTCGTAATCTTCGGGCCGATCCAACATAAGGAGCGAACAGGTCTTGCCGGGCACGGCAAAGTGTCGGGCAAAGGCGACGATGGTCTTTTCGAGCGCCGGCTCATCCATGCTTTCCATCTTGCGCACCGCCATTTCACCGAAAGCGCGCGGTGCCAGCATGCCTTTGTTGGTGAGCGGCAGCTTGAAGCTCAAGTTCTCTGCTTTGCCCTGCCATCTGCCGCGCAAGGTGATGCTCGGATTTTGTCCGGTCACGCGTGCCGTGGCAATGATCTGCTGCCCCGGATAGAGCGTGGCGCTTTCCGGGCTAAACAAGAGATCCTGCAAATCTTCGGCCTGGATATTTTCCACCAGGAACGTGGCTTGCTTGTGTGCCATGGCGACGTTGGCAATATCGCTTTCGCCATGCAGCGTGAAACTGCTGCCGCCCCACTGACTCAACTGGCCGAAAAATTCCTGATTGGCGGTGCCGAAGCCGAAATTGTAGGTGTAGAAACGTGGTATAAATTGCAATTCCTTCTGGAATTTGGTCGCCACGCGACGCCACACCGGGTCGCCCCAGGTGGCCTGGCCATTGCTCATGAGGAACAGGTCAACGAGTTTCCCTCCCTGATTGAGCCAGGGCGTGCGCACCAGGGTGAGCAACATTTTCTCGATATCGGTGGCACCTTCCAGTAGCATCTGTTCGAGACTGCTGAACAACCTGTTGCGCATGTCGTCGGTGTTGTCGAACCAGCCATCGGGCTTTTGCCAGGTGGCATCGATGTGGAAAAAGAGGATGTTGAAGCGTTTGATTTCCGCATTGCTTTCGAGGATGCGCCGCATCAGCTTGAGCGAGATACCGAATTCGTCGGGATCCTGACTGAGCGAGGTGTCGAGCAGGAACACCGCTTCTTCGGCACCCACGCCGGTGGTCAGCGCGGGGAACGACGGGTTGAGTCGGGTGAAGAGATAGAGCGGCCCGTCCTTCTCCTCGCTGCCGACGATACATTCGCCTGTGCCGGGCGTAAACAGATATTCGGCATGATCCTGTTCGATCTTTTCGGTATTGGCAGAATACTGGTAGACGGTGAATTCGTCTTTCTTCTCTCTGCCGGCGTCGAGATTGAGGTCGCCCTTGGCGACCAGGGAATCGCTGGAGACGAGCATGAAGGCAAGCTCAACGCCTTTGTCATCAGGGAAAGAGAAGGCATAGCGGCACTGCCCCTGCCAATTGGGCAATGTCTGTTCGTAGGCGATCACCACACGCTGTAAATTGTGCGCCTGCAGCGGAAACACGCGGGCCGAGAAAGTGTTGCCGCCGGCCCATTCGACGAGCGCAGGGTCAACGTTTTGGCGCACCGTCTCTTCGTATGCCTGGAGCGCCTTCTGCTTGGTCACGACCTGGGCCACCTTGGGCGCGCCAAAACCGGTCATTTTTTCTTTTTCCAAAATAGTGGCCACCGGCATGGCGTATAGCGCCTGCGCGTCGCTCTGCGGGAAAGGCGGCAGATTGGCTGTCTTGTCGCCGACGTTCACCTCCGGCCGCTCCCCCGAATATTCCGGATAAAAGGCAAAGTAGCAGATGCTGCTACTTTCCGGCAGGCGATACTCGAAAGTGCCCTGCAACTGGCGGTCGTAGGGGTTGTAGAAAAGATGATCTACGATGGTGCGGGCACGCAGCCCTTCCACTTTCACCATCACGCGCAGCGCCTTGAGTTCCAGGTATTCACTGCTGCCCACGCTGATGCGCGCGGCGTTCGACTGCACGCCTTTCTTTTTCCATACCTTGGGTTTTTTGGCCGGCGTGGTTTTCTCTTCGAGTTTTTTGCCTTCTTTTTTGAGTTCTTCCTGTTTTTTCTCGAGATCACGCGCCACTTCCCTGTGTTCACTCTGTTCGTCAGAGCGTTTTAACTCTTCCAGCTCTTTTTTGTCTTTCTCGGCCAGGTTAAGGCTTTTGCCGTCCTCCGTGTCGCTATCGGGACTGGCCGCATCAGGCTTTGCTGACGGGGCGACTTCGACAGGCCTGGCAGTTTCGCTCGCACTGTTGCCCGCGATCTGCTCGGGTTCGAATTTGTCGGCGAGAGGGGCGTCTCCAGGTGCTTCCGCGCGCGGTGGGGCAGGGGGGGCCATCGCCATCTCGTCAGACTTGGCCATTTCTTTCTTCGGTTCTTCGGCACCGGTGGTATTTTCGAGTTGCTGGTGCGAAGCTTGAAGCTCATGCACCACTGCTTTTTCCGGTGCAGCCTCCATCGGCTCAGGGACACCTTCCACTACCGACCTGCTGTCGCTCTCCTTCTCTATATGTCGGCTTTCGGCAGCAGGATTCTGCTTGATATGCCCTTTGGCGTCGTCTTGGGGCACGACATTGCTTGGTAGATCCATGCTTTTCGGTGCTTCTGTCGGTTTGGCCGCTACGTTATTGACAGGCGCCGGTTTTGCCGGTGCGGGTGCATTGGAATTGGTGCAGGAGTTTGTCAACAGCACCAGACAAATGAGTGAAGTAAACAAAATTTTCATAAACGCCCTCCTAATTGGTTGGCAATCGTTTTCAATTTCCCTCGGCAGCTTCGCTTGCCTTACTCTCTTTGAGACGCAGCAGCAATTTTTCACCTTCGTTTTTGAGCGCCAGGCAAAACTGGTCATAGCGCAGTTCGAACTCGGCCTGCCGGTCGCTCATCTCGGGTAGTTGTTTCTGGGTGAAATCTCGCTGCCAGTTGTCCCACGCCTGGTATAAGTCCTGCAACTGTTGCATTGACTGTGGCATATCGGTGGCCACGGTAGGCAACATGGGAATCAGGCTGCGCGCTTGTTCGTTCTGGACTTTTTGCGAGATGGTCAGCATGTTTTTTTGCCACGGGCCGGACCATGTTTCCCACTCGCTCCGAACTTTTCCGCCATCTTTCCGTACTAGCTGCGACAATTTCTGGTAACTATCCCACACTTCTTTGTACAATTCTTCCCAAGCCACCAGCCTGGTTTTTATATATTTTTCGACATGCGCAGTATTGCCTATGGTAAACGGCAGCCACCATACCAGCTTGGGCTGTTGTTGCAGACTGAAAAAATCTTGCAGAAACTCGCTTTGCCGCTCAGGGGTGAGGGAAAGGCGCAAGGAATAAAGGCCAGGTTCGAGCGGTTTGGGCAATCCTTCGATGGTTACCTGAAAAACATGGTCTTCGCTCAGGGCGAAACGCGCTTCAGCATAGGTGTTTCCTGCCTGAAAACCATGCAGCAGATGCAATTCCATGCTTAAACAGAGACCGGTCGGTAGCGTCGGCAGGCTTAATTTTCCTTGCACCATGAGAGTACCAGAGTCGCTATGCGTGGCATATCCTACGTGATAGGCGGACAGGTCCAAAGAAAAATTTTGTGCCTTTTCGCCCACTTCCCACCGTTTGCTCAGTTCTTCGTGGTGTTGTTTGGCAAGCCAGTGTTTGCCCCAAGGTTTTAGACCGCGCGCATCCATCTGCTTGGCGATGAGTTCTTCCTGGTCTGTTTCGCTGATCGGCCTTTCTTTGCGTACCGGTTTGGTTGGTTTGCTGACCGGCGGCTGAGGCTCGGCCTGCGGCAGCTCGATTTGCGGTCGTGGTTTTACATCGCTGCGCGGCGGTGTCAATTTGACGAGCACCAGCAGTCCTGCCGCCAGCACCACGACGACCAGCGCACTCCAGCGCAGCAGCGGCCACGGTTTGCTTTCGCCGCTGCGCAGTGCCGTGCGCCGTTTCACCGCTTTGGCCGATTCGGTGATCGTGCCCGCCTGTTTTTTCTTTTCCTCAACACCTTTGTGTAGTTCGTCAATCAATGATTTCAGAGCATCTGGGGGCAAAACCTGATAAGTTTGCAACAGTGTTTCCAGGTTGATCGGCATAGCCAATTTGTGCAAATTGGCTTGCAGACGCAAAATGCGCTGCACCTCTTCGCGCGGCAATAAATTCTTTTGCATCAGTTGGTTGCCGACCAGCAGATCGAACTGAGTCGCCTTGGGCAGCGGTGAGTTCAAAGGTAGTTTCAGCTCGGAAATGGCTTGCAGCAGTTTGATTTTCTCGGCGGGCAACTGTTTGCGTTCTTGCAGAATATCGCAGACCGGCACGGCTTTTCCTTTGGCTTCGCTTTGTGCCTGGGCCATGAGTGTTTGTAATACCGCCTCCGGCTGCAGCCATTTCTGGCGGAGAGCTTCGCCCAATTTAGCCAGATCACCGGTGAGGGTGATTTCCTGGAAAGGTCGAGGTGCTTCTTTGGCATCGCCTGGTTTGCGCCGCGGTGGGGGCGCTGCCCTTTCTGGTTTGGCCTGGGAAGGCGCCGCCTTGGTTTTTTGCAAACGTTCCATGATACGTGCCGCTGCATCTGTTTTGGCAGTTTTTGTCGGCTCGGTGGCATTTTTCGCCGCCTCGCCTGCTGGTGACGTAGCTGGCGGGGTTGTCTTTTGCACTGCTTTGTCGGAGGCAGAAACAGGTTGCTCCGGCTTGTTGTCTTGTGGCTCTACCATGCCGTTTCTCCGTGTTGTTGAATTTGACAATTTTGCAATTTTTTCTTTGTTAGAAATATTCATTGGCGCTGGCGTATTTCTTGTTGCTGGGCAATTGCGAGTTTATCATGGCCGGTCAGTAAATACAAGGAGAATTTTACTGTTTACCTCTTTCTGAGTTTGTCCTTGACAACCAGGAAAATTTTCTTGACAGTGCTTTTGCTTTACATTAGAATTGAAAAGATATACTTTACAAATTGCCCTATAACAATGTTGACCAAATTTGCTAACATCATTAACAGTCTGCCCAAGATAAGGATGAGGAAAAACGTCACCTCATAAATTAAGATGGATAAGAGGCTAAGAGCATTAATTTCAGATATACATGCCAACATCGAAGCCCTGACAGTGGTGATGGACGACATTCAGAAACGCGGTGTGGAAGTTGTCTATTGTCTGGGTGACGTGATCGGTTATGGCCCAAGCCCGCGCGAGTGTATTGACATGATTCAGCAAAAAAGCCAGTTTACCCTGTGCGGCAACCATGAAGAAGCGGTGCTGTTCAATGCCGAAGATTTTAACCCGAAAGCCCGGCGTGCTATAGATTGGACGCGTGAGCAGCTCAATTCGGAGAAATACGAGAGACAAAAGAATAACGCATTATGGGATTTTCTGGGCGAATTGCGCAAGCGAGTGCGGGAAGATGGTGCGATGTATGTGCATGCCTCGCCGCGCCAACCCACACGGGAATATGTCTTACCCAAGGATGTCAAGGATCGCGCCAAGCTGGAGTCTATATTTCAGGAATTCGATACCTGCGAAATCTGCTTTGTTGGGCACACTCATATCCCCGGTGTTTTTACCGACGATTTCCAGTTCCGCTATGCCCGGCAATTGGATAATCGTTTTGAATTAGGCTCTTATCCTGGCAAAAAGCTCATCAATGTCGGTTCAGTTGGCCAACCACGCGATGGTGACAATCGCTCCTGCTATGTCTTGTTCGATGGCACTGTCGTCGAGTGGGTACGTTTATCCTACGATTATCAGAAAACCATGGACAAAATCCGCCAGGTGGAAGATTTGGCGGACTATCTGGCGGTGCGCCTCGAAGAAGGAAGATAGCGGACACACGCTTTGCCCTCTTGGCAGGCTTTCCTCACATGCAGACTCTGCAGGTACAGGTTCGACTCTACAACCTGTATCTGCTGCCGGCTTACCTTCGTGTTTTTCTCACCTCTGAACCAACGTAGCAAAACCTTTTTACATATCTAATTGGAAATATCAATGAAACCAGAACAACGTTTGCTCGTAGCAATGATTCTTTCGATAATTGTCTGCGTCGTATATGCACACATGATGACGCAAAAAAGGCAGGAGTACCTGAAAGCCCAGGAAAAACTGAGAAAAGAAAAAGGGCTTAATCCTGTAGTCCCAGCGCAGAAAAAACCAGATGAACAGGGTAAGGACGTCAAAGATCCGCAGGTGCCTGTAGCTAAACCTGTCGAAAAAATGCCCTCCCAGTTGGAAATGCAGAAAGAAGAAATCGTGGCGGTGGAGACAGACGTTTTGTACATGGAATGGACCAGCCGCGGCGCCGGCCTGCGCCTTCTCAAAGACAAGCAGTTTGTGCATGGCTTTGCCGACAAAAAAGACAAGAATTGGCTAAAGAAAAAAGAAAACTGGCTTGAACTCTTGCCCGATTATTCCACACAATTCCCTTCGTTTGCCTTGTTCGGAGAGGAAAAGCTGTCGGACGAAGAAACTGTGCAGTTGCAAAACGCAGTATGGAAGATAGTCCAGAAGCCCGACGACAAGGGTACAGACGCTAAAGAGCGCGAGTTGGTATTTGAACTTGGCCCGCTCCAGGGCATCAAATACATCAAGAAATTCCGTTTCACCGGCAATAAATATCTATTGACCGGCGAACTGATCCTGCAGAATGTAGGTGCAAGCGAGCAAAAACGCAAGCTGGAGCTGGCCGGTGGCGCTGGCATTGACGTGGAAACCAACGACTACAACACGGTTGTCGGCCACATCGCTTACCTCAACAAACACGGACATCCGCTGTACGATTATTTCTATCATGCCAAGATGGCCGAGAACAAAGTGAGTTTCACGCCGCCAGCAAAAATCGAATCCAAGGGCATTGCCTGGACCGCCATTATCAACGGTTATTTCGGCCATGTGCTCACCCTGGATCAACCGGATCAGTTTGTCTCGCTACGCGCCAGGGGTTTTGCCAAAGATGCCTATTGGCTGCAGAAGACTAACCAATTTTATCTGAAATATGGTAAGCCTATCAGCATCGAGACTCTTGCCAAAACGAAAGAAGTGTTATGGTTGGTAGCGACGAAGGAACTGACTATTCCCGCTGAAAAACAGGTGTCGCTAGGTTTTAAAATGTACCTGGGAAGCCGCGCCGCGCTGGCCACAACCGACAAGAGCTTTGAAGTGTTGCTCGATTATGGCACCTTTGCGCCGATCAGCTATCTGCTGCTCTGGGTTATGGGCATTTTCTACAAAATGTTCCACAACTACGGCGTCGCCATCATCCTGCTGACACTGGCGGTGAAACTGGCCATGTTCCCCCTCACCAAGCGGCAGCAGGTGTCCATGCAAAAATACCAGCAGCAGATGAAAAAGTTCCAGCCCGAGATGTTGAAGATCCAAACCAAATACCGCAACAACAAACAAAAGATGCAGGAAGAGGTGATGAAGCTCTACAAAGAGCACCATATCAACCCCATTCCGGTAGGCGGCTGCCTGCCCATTTTCCTGCAATTGCCGATTCTCATCGGCCTTTACTCGGCTCTGTCGTATGCCATCGAACTACGCCAGGCGGAATTTTTATGGATTTCCGACTTGTCGCAGCCGGATCACCTGTTTCCGTTCATTACCTCCATCGACTTCTTCAGATACTTCAATATCCTGCCGATTCTCATGACCATCGTCTGGTTCTGGCAGATGAAGACGGCCCCTATGCCGGAAGACCCGCAGATGAAACAGCAGCAAAAAATCATGATGTGGATGCCGATAATCTTCGGCTTCAGCTTCTATAACATCGCCTCCGGCCTGGTACTCTACTGGTTTGTGATGCAGCTCATCTCCATCATTGAGCAGACGCTCATCAAGAAGGCGATGGCAGCCAAATAGAAAACCCGCCCGTCATGGGCTGTTTTGTACCCACAAGTTTCGTGGCAGTTTTATTGTTCGCTCACGGTTGACAGTTGGTTGATGCGTGTGTAGAAATCCCGCCGCGAATGCGGC
>JAGVGO010000124.1 GCA_020057085.1 Planctomycetota bacterium
GTTTGGAATGTTAATTTTGCAGGGCTCCCAGGGGAGGGTTTGGGAGGGGCAAATTACACAAACCAGCCGCATTTTTACCACTGGCTTGGCCCCCCACCCCGAATTATTGGATACGCCCGTCGCTAGGCAAATACTCTTTGTAAAAATTTTTGCACCGTTGCTGGCATTTCCTGCACCTGTGCTTCCAGTTTGAAGTATTCCTCCTGGCCGTGGGTGGCGGTTTCACGTTTGTTTATGACGATTTTCACCTGCTCGCCTGGCGAGATGCTGGGGATGTCTACAAAAAGAGTGACCGCCGTACCGGGCTGTAGCGTCTGGCCAGGTTCGCTATCGAGCAATATCTTGCTATTCTCCTGATAGAGCTGGAGCAACGCTTCGTATTTGTTTTCCTGGCCGGGAACCTGCAAAACGACGGGCAAGAAATGCAGTTTGTTGCCGCTTTCTTCCAGCATAGAAATAATGCAGAAGATTTTGATCATGCGGTTGATACCCTTGAGCGGCGTTGTGTACGGGAGCTCTACTGCCTCGACTCGGTCCTTGATTTCGGCATAAGTATTCTCTGTGACGAGGACATGATTATGGCCGGTGAGGCCTTCTGTGCGCGAAGCCAGATTGACCGGAGGCCCGATCACGGTATATTCCATGCGTTTTGGTGAACCCATGTTGCCGACAACCACTTCACCGGTGTTGATAGCCGCTCCCATCTTGAGGGCGCTGCGTCCTTTTTTTCGCTGGTACAGGTTGAAGTAGAAAAGTTCCTGCTGCATTTCGATGCTTGCCTTCACCGAACGCAGAGCATCTGCCGGATGGCCGATAGGAATGCCCCACACCGCCATGATGGCATCACCGATAAACTTGTCGAGGGTGCCGTGGTTGCTGAAAATGATATCCACCATGCGAGAGAAATAGTCGTTCAAGATGGCAACTACCGCCTCGGCGCCGATGGTTTCCGTGAGTTTGGTAAAACCACGCAGGTCGGTGAACAGGATGGTCGCTTTTTTGAGTTGCCCGCCGATCTTGAAGTCAAGCTGGTTGTTGAGAATCTGGTCTACCAGCTCTGAAGCCAGATATCTTTGCAAGTGATTACGTGTGGCCACCTCTTTCTCGATCTTCTGGATGAGCTTGGCGTTTTCGATGGCAATAGCTGCCTGGCCGGCTATTTCTGTCAAGAGTTCCAGGGCATCGGAATTGAATTCGCTTGATTTTTGCGTAGTGTCCACATGCAGGAGGCCGAGCAGGCTTTGCTTGCTGATGAGGGGGACTGTCATAGCCGCACGGATACCTTGCGTGATGATGCTTTGCGCCGAGGCAAACTCGTCATCGAGCAGGGTATCGGTCGTCAAGAGCGAGACTCTGTCTTCGACCGCCCGTTTGGTCATGGTGCGCGAAATTTTGATCGGCCCGCTTGCTTGTTCAGCACGGGCTTTGGTCACGGCACTTTGCAAGGAGTCTTTTTCCGCATCGTAGAGCAAGATGGCACCGCGTTCGGCCGGGATATAACGGAACACTACATCGAGAATGACACCGAGAAGCTCTTGTAAATCAAGGATAGAACCGATGGCGTGGTTCACGTCGTACAAAATTCTCAACTTGGTGTTGGCTGTTTCCAGTGCCGCCGTGCTATGCAGTTCTTCGGTGTTCGCCAAAAACGAGCGCTGTGCGTCGAATTTCAGTTCTGCCCGGGTTTTGGCAAATCCCGACTGCACATCGGAGATGACTGCGTCCTGGACTATCGTGTCTTGTGGTACCAGCAGCTCGGCCATCGCTTGCGGCGTGTAAGCATAAGTATTACGAAACATGAACACATTGTCTGCCACCTTGATCAAATCTTTATCCTGAAGCGGAGCTTTGTCTATTTTCTGGCCGTTTTTGTAAGTGCCGTTGCCGCTTTTGCCGACGCAGCTTAAATCTTCCAGGAAATATTGGCCTTCAAGACAAGCGATGCGGGCATGTTCACGCGACACTTTGCCATCGCGCAACTGGATGTAGTTGGATGGGTCGCGGCCAATGCTGATAGTATCTCCAAATGGGAATTCTTTCCCTTTCTCCAGTCCCTGGATCACCATGATGCGCGGGAAATAGGAAGATTCGGCCTCGATTTTGTTGGGACGCTCACAATTGTAGCAATTGAACATAGTGGATTGGGGCGTTCGCTCCAGGCGAAGTTCGCAATGACAAAATTTGCATAGTACGGTGAACATAACTCACTCTTTGCCAAAAAAATTTGGAACAAATTGTTTTTGCGTTTCTTTGGCTATTATATAGTGCTGTAACCCACAATGCAAATGTTTTTGCTTAGTTTGACAATGTTAAACTACGGAAGCCCTAAAATTTTTCTCAGAACAGCAGGTTTTAGAACTACCCGGTTGACCAAGTAAATGAGGCCAAAAGAAATTACGAGCAAACTGGCCATCAGCATGAAAAGTTCATGGGAGAGAAAGGTTTTGTTCAACAGCCGCAGAATTGTGGTGTGGAAGATGTACACGGCAAATGACAACTCGGCTCCCAGGGTAATCGCCTTGCCTCTTGCTTCCGGTGTCCCCAATATTTTTTCGATGGCACCATCGAAACGGACGAAGAAGAACAAGGTAGCAAACGTGTACAGAATGATCGATTGCCGGTGGAAATGGTTGTAATTGCCAGGATCGTTCTGGTGGTAAGACCAGTAGATATACTCAAACAAAACCAGGCCAAAGCTTGCCGCTATCGCCAGGATAAACCATAAAGGCGAACGGGCCATCACAAAATTTTTGATCGCAGCCAGGTGATGGGCAAACAGCACCCCAGTGTAAAAATAAAATACCCAATAGATGATGAACGAGGAGGGAAAATCTGGCCGGTGAATTCCTAGAGAGTTGAGTAAAATATGGGATGGTGATGTGAAGAAAATTTGCATCAGCAACAGGAAAATCCACAAACTATAGCTTTTGATTTTGACGAGCAGTGGGAAGACCAGATAACATTCGATAATGATGAGAAAAAAATAAAAATGATAATCTGCCCCTTCCAAACAGAGATACCGGCCCAATACTTGCAGATTGTGCGAAATAAATGTTAACCAATCCGTATTGAAAGAAATAAATTTGTTGGCGAGAAAGAGGAATACCAGGGTCCAGACCAGGAATGGCAAACCGATGCGGGCAGCCCGGTCTTTAAAAAATTGCCAGACGAATGGGAAGCCGAATTTGACGGTACCTTTTTCAAAGAGCCGGTTATATTTCAGTGTCAGCCCATAGCCAGACAAAATGACAAAAATAGGCACACAAAACCGCGCCAGTTGATTCAAGAATGCGCCTACAAAACTTTCGCTCACAAACTGATGGTCGCTGCAAAATCGCCATTCACAAGCCGACGTAGCATGGGCAATCAGCACCGCGACTATCGCCAATAATCTTAAAAAATCTCCGCTTAATCGGGACATATATTTCCTTCCATGATTTACCGTAAGCTATTTTCATGATTAGACATTATTGGGTACGCCCGTCTGAAACACACTACCATTCCTGCTCGAAATCTTCCACGTCCACCCAGCGCCCATCGGAGAGGCGCAGACGGTTGATGATGAGGCTCCAGTAGCCGTTTCTGGTGAGCTGGAAATGCGACTGGCATACCGTCACCTTGGCCGGATCGTAGCCGAATTTTTTGCACACGGTAATGCTTTTCCAGGCCAGGTAGTTGGCCGTTTTTTGTGGAAAGACAAAGGCCAGGTAGAGAGGCCCGTCGTTGGCATCGTACAACTCGTCGCTCTGGCGGATTTCGGCGATGAGTTGCGGGAACACCGGCTCGGCCGAGATGGTACGGTTGCTGAAACTTTGCAAGTGTTGGAAATCGGTGCGTTTGCGGTAGCGTCCGCGGCCGGGCGACAGGTCGAGATCAATGGTGATGAAACTGTGTTGAGCCTGCTGGTAAGCAATGATCTGCATCTTGTGAAACGCCATGACTTCGTATTTTTTTTGCCTGAAATTGTCGTCCTGGAAATCTAGGGATGGTACCTTTACCCCTTCGCCGGGGGTAGTGGTGAATTTTTCGATATAGGCCTGGTGCTCGCTCAATGACGAGGCGCGGACTTTCTCCAAAAAATTCCACTGCTGGTTGATGATGTCGCGTTCACTCTTGCTGTTGCTGGTGGGTGGCGCTTCAAGCTGCTGTTTGTAATAAAGAATCTGTTTTTCGAGTTCGCCTTGTTTGGCCAGAATGTTTGCCTTTTCCTGCTCGATTTTCTCCGACATCTTCTGTTCCAGTTCCTGTTGTTGGCGCGAAATCTTACGCTCCAGGTCTTGTTGGCGCTGTTGCTGGACGACGCGTTCTTCTTGCAGTTGTTTTACTTCTTGTAGCCGTTTCTGTTCGATCTTGCGCACGTCCTGGGACAGACTGGCCAGCTCCGTCTCTTTCTGCTGCAGTTGTTTCATCTTATCATCCAGCTCTTTTTCCGATTTTTTGCGTTCCTCACGCCAGGCACGTTCCTGTGTTTTCTTGAGTTGTGCCAGTTCCGTGTTGTTCTTCTGTGCCAGTTCCTGCATCTTCTGTTGCATGGCTTTTTGCAACTGCTGTTCGTTCTCCTGCTGCAAATTCTGCATCGTCTTAGCCAATTGCTTTTCCTGCTCTTGACGGCGCACTTCCAGATTGGCCAGTTGCTGGTTGAGCTGCAACATCTTCTGCGTGAGTTGCTGACTCATCTCTTCCTGTTTTTTCTTGGCGTTGTCGAGTTCTTCGAGTTTTTTCTGCTGCTCCTGTTGCAGTTCTTTTTTCACCTTGTCAACTTCCGTCTGTTTCTGCTTCTCCAGTTCGGCCATCTTGTATTGCCACTCGCGGCGTAGAGTTTCTTCAAGGTTTTCCTGGTATTTGATACGCTTCTCCAGTTCCTGTTCCAGCTTTTTCTGGAGTTCGCTTGGCGGGGGCGTTTCTGGCAGTTTTTCGGCTGGCTTTTTTTCTTCCGGCTTGGGTTCCGGCTGTTTCTCTGGCTTGGGTTGTTCCGGCTGTTTCTCCGGCTCGGTTTTCGGCGCCTTCACTACCGCCGCCAGCGATACCTTCACCACCTTGCTCTGATCGGGCTGGTAGAAGCAGAAATAATAGTGGACGATACCCGAAATGCCAAAGAATATTGCGTAGTACAACAGTTTGTGTAGCCCTTTGGTGATCAGCATTGCTTTATTTGGCCTCCACTTCGCATTCGACCCGATCGCTCATGCCTGCGCCGTTCAAAGCGTCCATGATTTCGATCAACTTGAAGCTGCGTGAGTTGGCATCCGGTCGCAGCGTGATTACCGGCGTGGTGTCTTTCGGAAGTTTACTCTTGATCTCACGCAACACTTCTGGTAAATTTTCCAGCGGTATTTTTTTGCCGTCTACGTAAACCTGGTCTTTGCCGTCAACGGTGACGACATGCTTTTCGGTCTTCTGGTTGCTGGCTTGGGTTGTCTTGTTGTGTGCCTTGGCCGCCTGGATAGCGATAGCATCTTTTTTTATGGTAGACACCAGGATAAAAAAAATGAACAGCGTGAACACGAGATCGGTCATCATTGCGCTTTGCAACCCTACCTCACGCTGTCTTTTCTTGGTCTTGCTCATCGCCATCCCCTCAACCGCGTCTTCCCAGAGATTTGTTATGCCGTCGTCTTCTTGCCTTCTTCATCTGCCTCATCTTCGTCGTCTTCATCTGTAGCTGCCTCTGTCGCAGACACCTGGTTTGCTAGGGCAACCGCCTTGCTTGCCGCGGGCTGTAAAGTTTCCTGCACCTCCAGAAAATCTTTGAACTTCTGGATACAGGCATCGAGTGAGTCCTCCAGATGTTCGGACAGTTTCTGGAAGAAAAATAACGGCAGATAAGACATGAGAAACAGAATAATGCCCGCCACAGTGGTATACACAGCGGTCGAAAGAGCAAGAGCCACGCCTTTACTGTCTTCACTGGCCAGCGATTTGAAAATGAGGGAGATGCCGACTACTGTGCCCAGCAACCCTAATGTGCCGGCGACGTTGGCGATCACCGTGAGTATATCGAGAAACTTACGGCTTTGCTGTACCTGGCTATCGGCAAAGAAGCGGGCCTTGCGTTCGGCAATAGCCAGGTTGACCTTGGGGTAGTCCTGCAGCATCTCACGCAGTGCCAACACCACCGCGTCGCTACTGTGCATCATGGCCGTGATCGCCTCACTTTGCTGCCACGGTTCGCACATGATCTTAGCGAGAGTGTCCTGACGGCGATGACTGTACCAGAAGTAGCACATCCAGTACCAGGCGCGTTCCAGAGCAAAGGCCAGAGCACAGTAGGAAAGAAACACGAGCGGCAACATCCACACGAGTCCGCCATCCACGATGTAAGGATAGAACATAGTGTAATTCCAGTAAAAAACGGTGGCTTCTGTAAAACATGAATTTTTTGTCAGACTTACTTGATCTCCGTCGCCGTCCACATATTCTTCTCCTGGAAACAGCCAATCGTCTGGATGCGCTGCACCAGATTGTCCAGTTCAGTTGGCTGGCGTTGCTGGTTCTGCGGAGATTTGACGCCCTTCTTGTCGAGCATGATGCGGTTGATACGGTTGACATCCTGCAAAGTCTTGAGGCGCTGGCTGGTCTTGCCCTGCTGGCCCTTCCAGAAGCCGACGTCGCCTGTCAGCGAAGAAACCTGAAATTTGTACTCGCGTCCCAGCTTGTCCAGTTCGGCTTCGTAGGTTTTTTTGTCTATCGCCCCTTGCTGATGCGAATTCTTGAGTGCCAGATAGCGACGGATGTACTCAAGCTGTACCTTGCGCAAGGCGGTTTTACTGGTATCCAGCTTCTGCTTCTGGTCATCGAGCAGCTTCTGGTTGGAGCCGATTCTTTTTTCTGTGGTTTCGATCTCAGCAGTCTCCTGTTGCCCTAAGATGTCACGATAATTTTGCAGTGCCTCCTCGAAATAGCGGCTGATCTGGCGGCTCTTTTCTTCATCCAGGGGAGCCGGCATGTTGTCACCAGTGGGTACCTCTGCCGGATTTACCGGCTGTACAGGATCGGGCTGTGGCTGCAAGGGCTGCACCGGCTGTGGTGTTACAGGTTGTTCTTCCCCCTTGTTTTCATGGATGTTTATCACGCCTTCGTCCGACTTGGGAGCTGTTTTGTCATCGCCGGTGGTCTGTGCCAATGCTAGATTGCACAGCACTACAATTGTGGCAAAGAAAAGATAGACACTCTTCATGGCATATTCTCCTTTTTAGCTAGTCCTGAGCAGTGTAGAAATAGTCAATAGCTTTGTCAATGGTAGGAGCCGACTGGAAAGGAGCCTTTTCGATCTGGTTTACCAGCGAGCTCAAGATTTTTGTGGAATCGGCGAACTTGGCCATATCTCGATTGATCTTTTCATGCACTTTGGCAAAGCCTTCCACCTGCGCATACAAAAGCGCCAGCTTTTTGGTGATATTGACGACCGCCCTGCTGCCATCGCTGATTCCTTCATGCACCAGCTTCTGTACCTGGATGGCGTCTGCCTGTAACTTGATGTTCTCAATGAGATACTGCTTTTCGGCATGCAGATTGTCAATGAGTCCGGCAAATGCCTGATGCAGAATCTGGAACATCTGCACAAGCGATTTCAGGTTTTGTGCCAGGGTTTCGTAATCTTTCTGGTTTCTGGTAAAGCCTTCCTCGTAGCGGGAGTTGAGGTTATATTTATTGAAAATACGGTGGAATTCTTGTTTGTACTGCTCTTTCTGCTGCGCATCGGCAGTTTCTTTGTACTTGTGCGCCAGATCTTTCAACTGCTGCCGCATCTCCTTGCTTTTGACCTGGTATTGGCTTACCTGTACTAACAACTCCTTGCCTTTGAAATCGAGGTAGCCGTTGAATTTGTCCAGTTTCTGGTTGAGTTCGTTGAACACCTGCAACAGCACATCCTGATCGCCGATGATCTTGTCAACATTGCCGACGATCTTTTTGGCGTATTTCGACATCTTGGCGGTGATCTTGGCTGCCAACACCTGGTCGCCAGGATTTTTCAGATACTCGGCCAGATCCACTTTGAGGTCGCTGTTGGCCTCCTCAAGTGACTGAATCAACGGATCGTAATTTTCGAGAGACCGTTCGATGGTGGTTACCTCTTGCTTGATAGACCAGTTTTGCGGAAGCTCGCGCGTGGTGATGTTGCCGTAGCCGGTGTTTTTCTCTTTTTCCGCCTGCATCTGGTTGGCGCTGTCCTTGTCGAGCGGCTGAATCTGATCGTCTTTCTTGTCCTGAGCCATCAGCCACGGCGATAAGAGGACTGCCATCAACATGATACCAATCACTAACCTTTTCATACTTCGCTCCTTTTGTGAATTTCCACACCAAGGTTATTTCTGCACCGGTTTGGCGACAGCTTCTGCCGGCGTAAAAAAATCGGTGTCGGCTGGGAAAAGCTCTGCCAGTTCGCGGCGATGCTGGGGGCTCAGACGCGGCAACACCTGGCGGCATCTGTCGTAATTGTCGGACATGTAGAGTGCCAGGGCCAGGCTCTGGTAATCCTTGGGATCGCCCTTACCTTCTGCCTGCTCGCTCAACGACAGATACTGCTCCATGTCGGCTGCTGCCTGCCGGTAATTGCCGAGAGCATGGTAGGCAACTGCCCGCTTGCGCAGTACCAGGCGATAAATCGAAGTGTAGCCGGGACTCTTGAACACGTCGTGTGATTCATACACCTTGAGCGCTTCCTCAATCGAAGTGAGAGCATTTTCATAGTCGCCGCTCATATTTTTGCACTGACCGTCCAGGGAATAAGCTAAAAACAGTTCATAAGGTCCCAACTGCGATATCTTCGGGTCACTCATGACGCTGGCCATAATCTTTTGTGCCGGTGGATATTTGTTCATGCTAACGAGTACGCCGCAGCGATACACCTGGCAGCGCAGGTCGGACGGACTCTTTTCGGCACTCAGCTCGAAATCCTTGAGTGCCAGTTCGTATTTCTGCATCTTGTTGTAGGCACGCCCGCGCTCGACAAAGATATCCCAGCTTTCAGGGTATTTGGCCAGCCACTGCGAATAGTAATCTGCTGCGCCTTCATAATTCCCGGTTTCGAAAGCTTGTCTGCCTAACTCTTCTTCGTTCACTTGCGTTATGGGTGCTGGTGTTGACCGGCACCCGATGATAGCGATGATGCTTAAGAAAATCAATACATTCCTCATGTCATAGCTCTCCAAATAAATGTGGTTATCGTCGTTCTGTCGTAATTGGGAGCAAAAACCATGCCTTGAAAAAAAGGGTGGTACGTATGATGTTAAAATACCCTTATTTTGCTTAGTATACAGCTTTTTCAAGACAATTGCAATAGCAAGAAGAAAAGACCAGAAAAGACACTGCGGGGTAGAAAAAAAGTGGGGAGCGAGGACAGCGGCGGCGTGCATCCTCTGCCTGGAATATTGGCTACCGAAGTAACACAGTTGTCCTCGAAAAAGGACAATAATTTCTGCGTGTCCACTTGCTGCACCGGCAGACGGAATGCGGAACCCATCGCCGCGCACATCACTGCTCCAGCGAGGTGGAGTAACGGTAGGGACGCTATAAGAACGAATTAGCGCATGATCCAGGGACTGTAGCAAGCTCCAGCGAGGTGGAGTAACGGTGGGGACGCTTACTAAGGCTTTTGGAAAAAAATAATTATCCCAGGCATAGAAACTTGGATTTTAGGAATAGACAGCGGGTGCCCCTCTGGAATAAAGCAAAATAAGCCAAAGAAAAAGGTAGCAAAACGAGAAAATATTGTATTGATGCGTGTGTAAAAATCTCCGCCGCGGATGCGGCGCAGTTGTAAAGCCTGGCACTTTAGTGCTCACTTTTATACACGATTTTTACAAGTATAGTAGTAGCATTTTATTACAGACGATGA
>JAGVGO010000288.1 GCA_020057085.1 Planctomycetota bacterium
GGGTACAAAACAGCCCGCCAGGGGAGAGGTGATAGGCTTGTACTCTTGTACTTATTTCAAAAAAGTTACTATGCCCCCTAATTATTGGATACGCCCTTTCCATATCTACTCATACAGACATTTTACAGCCTATTTTGCATAATGCAACATTTTTCGGCCAGCAACGACGAATGAAAACATGGTGGAGGCCGAAGAAAAGTAGAAATTGAAATGATGGGAAAGCAGGAGGAGTAAAAAGGCAGAATATCTCTGAGGTCAGCCAAAATCATGGAATGCGTAGCCGCAGGCTTGAGCCGAGTAAGGCAAGCGATTTTATTGGGATAATCTGGCTCAAGCCGAGGCCGTTGCACGGCTTGTCGGAAGCAATAAGCCTGGATCTGCCGTCAATATTGAGTCTTGTTGTTCAAAAACCGTTTGGCTTGGATCAACAAAGTGCTATCGCCCGTCCCAGGATGGTCGTGGGGCGAAGCCGAAAAGTGGCGATCACCAGATGCAATTTTTGTTCAGAGAGCTACGATCTATCGCAGGCGTCAGGCAGCTTGCTGCCGGTATTGCTCGGCCATGCGGTCTTTGAGCGCGATTACATTGGGGCGATTGAGCAGATGGTAGAGCGGTATCTGCCCGAGTCCACACCTGCCTTTTCGAACGGGCACGCCTGGCCCAACTGGCCCCAACTGGCCGATGGTTAGAAAATAACCGAGCATGAACAGGCGCAAATGTTTTTGCGCGGACGCCTCATCGCAGAACGGCCCTTTGAGTCGGTAGAGCCGGTCAAAGAAGCGTTCGACGGCATTGCTAGTTGAGGGCAGCCTGAGCGAGCCGACGGCCTTGGTAAATTTCACGATCTGCGGTATTCCCATGCCGTCTTTTAGCATTTCGATGGCGATTTCTTTGCTACGTTCAACTTTTCCCTCAACTTTCAATTCTTCTACCAAGCTCACCAAGCTCATAAACGCCTCCAAAGTTTTTGGGTATTATAGCAAAATAAATGGGCTGCGCTATGCAAAATTTTTGTGGTCTATGAAAGTCTACTTTTTTGCTTCGCTGAGTAACATCTATATTTTTTCCAGAAGTTCCAACGACTCTCTAATCAAGGGGGTTGGCGAAAAATATTTGTGCCGTGTGCGGGTCTGTGCTACAATCAGGCATATTTTTTGGCAGCGACTAAAAACAGAAAAGGAGAAAACAATGTCTTTCGCCGGCAAAACAGCTTTGATTACAGGAGCTTCGCGGGGAATCGGCAGGGCGATTGCTTTAGAATTGGCAAAACAAGGCGCAGATATAGGCATCAATTATTTAAGGAGCCAGGAGCAGGCTCTCTCATTGAGTCAGGAAATACAGGCACTGGGAAGGAAAACCATATTACTTCCTGCTTCTGTTGCCCAGGAACAGGAAGTGAAGAAGATGTTCGAGTCGTTTGTAGAAGTTTTTGGCAAATTGGATATTCTTGTATGCAATGCCGGCATTGTTCGTGACAATCTGATATTACGCATGAAAACAGAAGATTTTGTCGAGGTGATCCAGGTCAATTTGCTAGGTACTTTCTTATGCCTGAAAGAGGCCGGTCATCTCATGCTACGCAGCCGGTATGGCAGGGTGGTGGCTATCTCTTCCGTGAGCGGAACTTTTGGCAATGCCGGGCAGGCTAATTATGCCGCCAGTAAGGCAGGCATGATCGGCCTAGTGAAAACCTTTGCGCTGGAATTCGCCAAGCGGGATATCACCGCGAATGTGGTTGCCCCTGGCCCTGTGGAAACAGATATGACAGCCCAACTCAGTAGTGAAATCAAAGACAAAATAATATCCTACATCCCTAAACACCGTATGGCTACTGCCGAAGAAGTGGCTAAAATGGTCGCCTTTTTGTGTACCGACGATGCCGCTTACATTACCGGACAGGTCTTTGGCCTCACCGGTGGCTTGTAAGGAGCGGGGACCGTTCTATGGACAGCAAAATTTTTTCTCGTTTTCGCACCGCCTTTGGGTTTCTTTTTTTCCTGCTGGCTGCCTTCTCGCCGGCCGTTGCAGAGGAAGAAAACGCCGTGCTGCAATTGCACGATTTTCAGGTGCTGCGCACGCCTCACTTCGACGTTTACTTCGCCTTGCCCAGTCTGGAAGCGACGGCCAGGGATGCCGGCCAGGTTCTGGAACATGCCTGGAAAGAATTTTGCCCCAGGTTCGCCATGACTAAACCTGTTGCTAAAATTTCCGTGTTTCTCTACGCCTCGCAGGGCAATTTCCAGCGTAGCCCGATCCAGTCAAGTTTTGGCCAGGCAACACAGTCGGGATTTACTGAGCCGCTCAAGCACCGGATTGTGATGTGGCTGTCGCCTTCGCCGCGCCGCAATTTTTATCAGTTGCGCCTGCACCTGGCGCGTATGCTGGTGTTCCAGCACCTCTTCCCGGAGAACGGCATCAAATTGTTTGCCCGCTATGTCTATCCGGAGTGGATCATGACTGGTTTTGCCTTGTACCTGGCAGGCGACGACGAACCGCTGGATCAGGTGGCGCTTCTTGATGCCTTGTTTTCAGGGCAACTACGCCCACTCGAACAGCTCAAAGCGTTTGACCACCTCAACGCCCACGAACTGATCGCTGTCCACCAGTATCTGCGCCAGGTATTTTCTTTTCTCGAAGAAAAATTCGGCCCCGAGAAACTGGGCAAACTGCTGGCAGCATTGGGGGATCATTTTTCTCTTATGCCTACCGACCGGGCGCTGGAGAGTGTCTACGGCATGGATGAAAACAGTCTCGATCTGATGGTGAAGGTGTATCTGCAGGAGAAATGGCGAAAGGAACGGGTCTCCCAGGCCGAAACTCGGGCAGAGCGGCTGCTCGTCAATGATTCCTACTACCGACGCTGGGATTTCGTACCGGCGGTTTCGCCCGACGGCAAGGAGCTGGCGTTCCTCTCCGACCGCGGCGACATAGTTAATCTTTACCGGATGGACGCCGGGGGTGGCGAGGCCAGTCGGGTAATCCACCTGGGCTACGGCTGGACCATCGACGGACTGGACCTCGCTTCGCCGCCGGCCTGGTCGCCCGATGGCAGGCACATTCTGGTCAAAGGCAGCAAAGGTTACCGCTCTTGCCTCTTTCTCGTCGGGCCAGGTTTTTTCGCTGCCAACGAGGCGCTCGACGAGCTCGATTTCGATGATTACGGCGGCTACTCTTTTGCCCCGGACGGCCAGTCCGTGGTGTTTTCCGGCGTGAAGTCGGGTGTGAGCCAGCTCTACCGCTACTACCTGGCACAACGACGCCTGGAAAAACTCATCACCATCGGCCAGGCGCAACTGCGTCCGGCTTTTTCGCGTGACGGGCGACGGTTGGCTTACGTCGCCGAATTCGAGCGACAGAAAGACCTGGTGCTACTCGACCTGGAAACGGGAAACAATGAACGCCTGGCGCGGCCTGCGTCACACGAAGATTATCCTGTGTTTGCCGCGGACGGTGCGATCCTTTGCACCTCTGGCCTGGGGATCAGCGTCCAGTTGTACCGCTACCAGCCGCCGACCGGCCGCTGGGAAAAACTGGCCGGCGTGGCCGGAAACATTTTTGCGCCGACACTTTCGCCTGACGGCCGCTGGGTCGCTTTCGCCCACTACCGGGAAGGTCGTATGCATCTCTTCCGCGCCGCGCTGGAACAATTGACGCCGCAGGCATGGGAAACGCCGGCGATCAAAGAGGCCAGCGCCCAAGAAAAAAATACCGCAGCCCAGGAGGCGGCGACAGCGCAGGCGTGGCCAGTGGAACCCTATCGCACCGACGCTTCTCTCGATTTCGTCTTCCCGTTCCTGGCGTTCAATGTTTTGCGCGTGAGCGACATGACCGGCGTCCACTATTTTCAGACTCAATTTGGTCTTTTTTCCGGCGCTATCTTTGACCCGGGCGCCGGCCGCCAAAGTTCGCAAGTTGACGTTTCTTTCGGCGTGAGCGGCCGCGTGACCTACAGCTTTGCTCAGTTTTTTTCGCTGTCGCTTTTCGGCAATCTCGATTACGTCGAGCCGGCCGATCATAGCCACCATGACGATGTCGGGCGTAGCTGGGATTACAAGGCGGGCGGGCAGGCAGCGTTTCGTTTCGAGCTGACGCCGCGCCTCACTGTCAACACCGGCTACATCTTGTTTCACCGCAAGCAGGTTGCCGACCACCCGGAACCTATCCGCCATCACTACTGGACCGGAGGCGTGTTCGCGCGGGCGACGTTCGACAATCTCAACCGCCGAGGTTTTGAGGCTACCGGCGGCTACGCCCTGGAGGCGGCTATTTCCCTGTACAGCAAAGAGCTCGGTGCGGATTACAACCACCAGGTATTCGAGTTCACCGGCCGCTCCTACTGGAGCATTTTCGAGGATCACATCGTCATGGCGCGGCTGCGGGCGGAGATCGCCCACGACAACGTGCCGTTCCTCTACGACCTGGGAGGCGGCAACCTGCGCGGCGTGTCGCGCGACGATTACAAAGGCGCAGAAATGTGGATTGCCACCGCCGAGTATCGCTTCCCGCTGTACCGCGACTTGAACGCCGACATCCTCGGTGTCATGGTAAAGGATATTCGCGCTTTTGCTTTTGTCGAGGCCGGTAGCGCCACCACCGACGTCCTCAGCAAATGCAAAGATTGGGACGACCTGGACGTGATCCCCACCGCGGGCGGCGGGTTGCGTCTGGATTTGTATTTTTTGCAACATTTCGCACTGCCGCTCGCTATTCAGCTTGGCAAGCGACTGGATCAAGGCGACCCGCCGATATTCTACGTGGGCGGAAGCGGAAGTTTCTAAAACTTTGCTATATTTTACTTTGCCTGATTTTTTGTAATAGTGCAGAAGAATAGTAGCATTGAGGGAGCGTGATATCAAGCCCTGAAGCACAGCGATGAGCGTCGAAAAACGACTGGATGCACCGACGCGCGTGAACTTGTCAATGCAGCAATCGTTTAGCAGATCGCCGGCCTGCGCCGCATTGCGGAAGGGCTGGTA
Source organism: Planctomycetota bacterium (assembly GCA_020057085.1). Taxonomy (GTDB): domain Bacteria; phylum Planctomycetota; class Uabimicrobiia; order Uabimicrobiales; family JABWCH01; genus JAGVGO01. Next base: position 4,977 of record JAGVGO010000288.1, read on the forward strand.
TCACGCGACCACGATCTGTTACTCATCACCTGAACCAACACAAAATACAACATTTTTGTTGCAAAAGCGTAAAACTTTTGGTAAAAGAATATTGGCTTATAACTGATGCCCGGATAACTGGGATGACGATAGGTAAAAACCCTCCATGTGCATGACGACGAAACCCAAATTACTTGTTTTTGATCTGGACGGCACATTGGCAGATACCCGTATGGATATTGCCCAGGCGGTCAATGTAGCTCTGGTGCAAAGCCATTTGCCACCCCTGCCATGCTCGCTTATCATCACCTTTGTCGGACACGGCGCCCACCATCTCTTGCAACGCTGTTTTGCCTATCACAACAGCCAAGATGAACAAATGTTACACCAGGCAGTGGAGATATTTCGCACCTATTATGAGGAACATGTGAGCGATTATACCAGGCTCTATCCGGGAGTCGCTGAGACCCTTGACCGGCTACCCGGAATCAAGGCTGTACTTACCAATAAACTGGGTAACATGTCGCAGCGGCTTATAAAAGCACTTGGGATCACTACCCACTTTGCGGAAATTATCGGCGGCGACGTAGATGCAAATTTGAAACCCAATCCGCATGGATTGTTGTATTTGATGCGCAACTACCAGGCAAGTCGTGACGAAACATGGATGATCGGCGATAGCCCTATCGACATCCAAGTCGCACGTAACGCAGGCTGTACATCGCTGGCCGTCAGCTATGGCTTTACTTGCGAGGAAGAGTTGTGTAAACATCGGCCAGACTATCTGCTTCGCCATTTCAGGGAAATTTGGCAACTTTGGCGGGCGGTTGAGAAAAAATAATGTATCCAGATTACGCCGCCCTTGGCCACAATCTCGGCGTAATCTGGATATATTATTTTTTTGAAATCGCCCAACCTGTTTCGGAGGCATAAACAATGCAAAAATTACTGATCTTGGTATTTTGTCTCTTTTGTACGGCATTTGTATTGACCCAGGCACAAGAAGCGCAAAACGATCGCTATCTCTACATCAAGGAAATCGTGGTCAGCGAACACAAACTTAATGGCCATGCATGGGATGCGGGCGAAAAATCGAAACTGCCCGATATACAGGTAATCATTTCCATCCATAAAGACAAAAAATGGAAACGGCTGTTTACCAGCCCGGTCTTCAAAGATACACTTACACTGCCTGCTGCCACCAGTGTCAAGCCAAGCCTGCCCGTCGGCGCGCAAGTGCAGATTCTCGTCAACGATCAGGACCTGGCCAAGGGTGATGTGATCGGCAACTATGTCTTGACCATACCCGAAGATACGTCTGTCGAAGAAAAAAAGGTCAGTTTCGATGCAGTCACTTCCATGGTGTATTTTCTCTCGCCTTATCGCAGTCTGGAAGCACATCTGTTGGTGTTGATCGAAAAGATGCGCAAGGAAAAGGATGGTGTGCAGGGTGTCCAGCAAGACAAGGAAAGTCAGATGCGGGTGCTGCAAAAGCAACTCGAAGAAACCAGAGTGCTGCAGGCGGCACGCGAGAAAAGTTTCGTGCGCGAGATCGCTACGCTCAAAGAGCAGAACGACCAGTTGAAACAGGAAGTGGAAACCGGCAAAAAGAGTTCCGGCGATACTACTGCCCAGCCCGATGGTGACGAAGCTCAGAAAAAGCTGGAAGCAGAAAAGCAAAAACTGAGCGAAGAACAGAAGCTTCTCGAAGAGGAATACAAAAAACTCGAAGGCTCCAAGCAACAGATTGATGAAGAGCAGAAAAAAATTGAGGAAGAGAAGCAGAAGCTCGAAGAGGAAAAAAAACAATTAGAAAACGAAAAGCAACAACTGGAGGAAGAGAAACAGAAGCTCGAAGAAGAAAAGAAAAAACTGGAGGAAGAGAAACAAAAACGTGCTGCCAGGAAGGCAGAGGCAGAAAAGCTGCAAGCAGCCAGCGGGCAGGATGAAAAAAAAAATGAGATAACGGCTCCAGCCGACAACGGTAACGATCAGCCTAAATCGGCGGATCAACCCACGGATGTACCCGTAACTACACCTGCCAATTCGGATGATACGCAGGCAAAGCCTGACGTGCCGGTGACCGCACCTACGCATGACAATAACACGCGGGTAGAACCACCGTCAAACGATACGGCAAGTACACCTGCCATCAAAGGCCTCGAAGAAAAACAGCAGACAGCCGAGCTGGTCATTAGCGAAATGCGCAACGCCATCTATGAAGAGCTGCAGCGAACGCCCTATGTCAAAATAGCCTTGCGCATCTACCGTGCCTTGCTCCGGCAATAAAACGACTTACTTAAATTTCACTTTTACCTTACCAAGGAGTTTTTCACATGATGAAAAAAGTTTTCATCCCCTTGCTTTTATTGTTCGTCATGGCATTCTCACTGCCTCTCGCGGCGCAGTTCAATGCCGAAGAAATGTTGCCCGCCAAGACGCTTCTTTATGCCAGCGTCACCGACGGGAAAAAATTGTGCGAAGACATGCAGCAACTGGGCCTGTGGCAGTTGTTCCAGTCGCGCGAATGGCAGGATTTCTTTGCCACCCTGCCGGCCGAGTATCTGCAGCAATTTGAGATGCAGAAAACAATGGTGGAACAGCGGCTCGGCATGCCAGTTGCCAAGATGCTCGAAATATTCCACGGCCAGATCGCCATTGCCGTAGTCGGCATGGCTGAAGGCTCGCCGGTGCCGACAGTCGTGCTCACCTGGGACCTCGGTGCGCAGAAAGAGACTTTTGCCCAACTGTTTGCCGCCATTCGCCCGCAGCTCTACCCGATGGCGCGCGGCATGCGCGAAGACAACATGGATATCAACGGCCACCCGGTGGTGATGATCACCACCCCGGTCAAGATGCCGGTGTTCCTCACCTACATCGCCAATAGTCTGGTCATTTGTTCGGACCGCGATTTTCTGGAAACATTGATCGTACCCGAAAAGAAAACCACGGAACCGCTTGCCGCCTTCCCTGCCTATGTCAAGGTGAAAACAGAACTGCTTGCCGGCCGCGCCGGTAAGCTGGTCTATGCCAATGTCAAGGAAATGATCGCCCTGGGACTCGCGATGTCCGGCCGGAAAAGACGCCAGATCGAGCCGATGGTCGAGATGAGCGGGCTGAACAAGGTAGAAGCGTTTGGCTTCGGTATTTCATTCCGCAACAGCCAGGTGACCGAGTCGTTTTACATCTACACGCCGGAAGGCCGCGCCGGTATCTTCGGCGGCATCGTTCCGGCACTCCAGAACGAGGGGTTACTGACCTCCTACTTGCCGCAAAATCCGATCGCCTTCAACCACGGCAGCGTTGATTGGATGAGCATCTACAAGACCTACATGGGACTCTTCGAGCAGATGGCGCCGCGCGAGTACCAGGGTATGATGGCGATGAAAAAGAATTTCGAGGAAGATTTCGGCATCAATCTGGAAGCTGACATCCTCGGCAGCATCGGTAACGAATACCTGAGTTCGCTGAGTCTTTCGGGCGGCCTCCTGCCTGACCTGGCCATCCAGTTCGCGATCAAGGATATGAGCAAATTCCAGGCGGCACTGCAAAAAGTCCTGACGGTGGTGCCCAAGAAATACCGCTACGATTTTACCTGGAACGGCCACAATTTCACTTATTTCAATTTCAGCACCATGTCGCAACCTTTGCCTCTGGCGCCGACCATTGCCATCGAAAACAATCGCTTGCTGCTGACACTGTTCCCTGAAACAGCCAAAAACATGATCACACAGAACCAGGGACAACTGCCGGCTGACACTTTGAAATATCTCAATGGACGCAAATACGCCATCACCGAATACTTCAACCTGAAGGCCGTCGCAGGCCCCATCTACCGCACGTTGGTGCCGCTGGCGCAGGCACTCACACCGCGCGAGCAAATGCCCATTGAATTGGCTCTCCTGCCAGCCGCCCAGACTGTGGAAAATTATCTCAATAATGCCGTGTTCATTGGTATACAGAACAATGAAGGCATTCTGTGGGAATTCTATTCTCCGGCTGGGGTCATGCCGTTCATGATCGCCGGTGGTGTTGCCGGAGCTATGGCGCCCAAACGTCGTCATTATCGCCATGAACCGCCAGATAGGCCGCGTCCGCCGGTTGAGCATAAGCCTGTTGTCGTAGAGACACCGGCACCTGGCGAAGGCCTCAAGAGCCATTTGTTGACCCTGGAGGAAAACCGCAAATGGAAGTCTACTGCCGCCGAGATGGAAAGCATACTGGAGAGCATATGGGTCAGCAATGCCAGCCTAAATCTCAAGCTGCATGTAGCGTTTCCCGCCAATACTTTCGCTTACGGCAACTTAACTTTCTCGCAGTGCCAGGATAATCTGGGGACGAACTTAATCTCGAGCGACACCGAGAACATGAAACTACAGATGAAGAAGCTCTACACCTATGATCTAGAAAAAATACGCGACAACAAAGGCTACAATTTAGACATCTATCTGGGCGCGCCAGCTCGTGAGGCCAAGACGTTTAGCGCCAAGGGCCAATTCACTCTCAAACTGGCAGGTGAAACGACCGAAATCAGCATACCTGAATACGGCAAATGGAAAGCGGCAGGTCATCAGGTAGAAGGTTTCGCTATCACAGTGTTGCCTGTTGCCGCAGCTGCCGCAGAGACCACGAGCATACAGATGGAAACGAGCGAAGACCTCATGAAGATTATCAACGTAGTAGTGGTTGACGGCGACAACAAAGATGCGTCGAATGGTTATAATTCCTATCAGAAGGACGCAAGCACTCACAATATCACCTACTGGTTCAGCAAGCCTATCCCCGACACTGCCACTGTCGTCATCCAATACCTGAAGAGTCTCGAAGAAAAGACCGTGGTAATAGACATCAACAACCAGACCTTACCATAATCATAGAGAGTTACAGGCTACGTTCAGGCGCGATCGAAACGGTAAGCCGTGTATGTTCGCGAATTTAGCCTAACCGCCAAGACGCAAAGTGCACCAGGTGGCGTTCTTAGCGTCTTGGTATTTTTTTTGTAGATAAAAAAATATTTAAGGAGACAATCATGTCAGTGAGAGTCGGTGTTCTAACTTGTGCCAACACGACCGGCGAAATGCATTGCAATTCTTTCGGCTGTCTGGATGCTGTCAACGAAAACAAAGGAGCGTTCGCTCAATACAATGATCGCGGTGGTGCCAAAATTGTCGGCTTGGCCAATTGCGCTGGTTGCCCCACGCTGGTAGCCCCGGAAAAAATTTTGCAGAAAATTCGCACGATGGCTGCCTCAGGCGTGGAGGCGCTCCATATCTCGAACTGTATGGCGGCACTTTGCCCTTACAAAAACAAGTACAAAAGCCTCATTGAAGAAAATTTCCCCAACATGAAAGTCGTCATCGGCACACACCCCTCTGACGATCCGCAAAAAGAAATGGAAATGTTCAAAGGGATGGCCAAGGATATGCTCACACAGCCGCAAAAAACGATGGCCGATCTTTTTCTGATGCTGGCGCCCAAACAGTAACAATTTTTTACACTTGATGGATTCTCTCGTCCTTTTCCTGTTACACTAGACATTATTGGAAATAAAAGAAAGACAGATTTTTTGCCCGCCCTCCCCTGGGCAATTGGTTTGAAATGCTCATTTAGCAATGTTCCCAAGGGAGGGTTTGGGAGGGGCAAATTACCAGAGTCAATCGCACTCTTATCGGTTGGTCTTTCCCCTCCCAACCCTCCCCATGGTGGCAGGTTACTCTCAGCTTGCCATGTCGTTTGCCCATGGGGAGGGCGGGCAATTATCATCAACTTCCTTTGCAAACAGGACTCTTGTCCTCCCATAATATTGATGCCTGTGTAAAAACTCAAATTTTGCTTGCCGCGAATGCGGCAAAGTAATAAAGCCTGGTCACTTTAGTGGTGCACTTTCGATAATTTGGCCTCAAAAGAGGTAAAAATAGCAACTGAATGCGACCAAGAAACAGGCGGCCCTGGAGAAAAATTGGATAAACGGGGCTA
>JAGVGO010000250.1 GCA_020057085.1 Planctomycetota bacterium
CTGTAAATAAATAACCTTTACAAGTTGCGCCGAGATTTTGGCCAAGGGCTAGAAGCGACCGAAGGCGCATAGCCGTAGCTCTGTAACTGAGGGCGCGACAACGCCATTGGTCAAAAGATCAAGTAAGTTGTAAAGGTTATTTTTTTACAGCGACTAAGGAAAAATAACGGAGGAAATGATAGCAGCCTAGCAGCCTACTCTGAACTGTCTTGCTGTCTTGCTAAGAAGAATCGAGATGGGTTGCTTCGCGGATGGGTGTCTTGTCTACAAAACATCCCAAAACAAATCCTGCCGGACAGCCTGCTTGGCCTGATCCGACTCTTTCTTTCCCTGTTTATCCGGCTTTTCCTCCTGTGCTTGTTCGGCTGCTTGTTCAGGGATAGCGGCAGCTACAGGCGCGTCTGCCACATGCGCAGACGCCGCCACTTCAGCCGGCGTCACACTCGATAGATCATGCGTGCTGAGGCGGTTTCCCAGCGATTTCCAGCCCTTGAGCTCGATCACATCAACCAGTTTGATGATTTCGTGGATTTCCTCCTTGCTTTTTTTACGCATGTAGTTGATCGCCACACATGGGTCAGTTGCGGTCGAGACGAAGACGAGCCTGGAGTCCGCATGCTCACTGATGAAGAGAAATTTCTTGTCGAGCGTCGTCGTTTCGATTTGAAAACGTTTGACAAAATAATGCCGCTTTTCGCCGTCGAAATAAACGGCAGTGATGACACAGTCCGGCGTACATTTTTGTACCATGAGCGTTTGCTCGATATCGTAGCGGTTGCTCATCTCGAAAGATGTGAGTTGATACGAACCGTCTCTGGTAATTGCCAAAATCGTGTCTTCATCCTGGAAAGCCCCTAAGAGTTGTCCGTTGCCACTCGTGTTGAGGCGTCCGACGTGCGGGTCATACCAGATTTGCACAGCACCGAAAGAGGCTGCTCCCGCGGCTTTGTGTACGATCCGCAGCACCGGGTATTTGGTCAGGATATTGCCTTTGGCATCACGGCCTTTGATTTCCAGCGTGGCAAAATCGAATTCGAGTTCTTTCTTCTTCGCCGCACAGTTCGGGTGCAAGTGGACACTGATCACTTCGGTTGCGCCGTTGGGGTTGGCCGTAAAATAGAGTACTTTGGAATTGGCTGTGCCTTGCGTCAGGTCGTACTCCTTGTCGCGTGTCACCGCCGTTACCGAAAATCTTTTGACAAAACTGATGCTGCTCTCGCCGTCCTTGTAAACCATGTTGTAGACCATGCGTTGATCGTTCTTCCGCCACACCGCCGCGTACACAATATCCTTGCCGACAAAAGATTTTTCGGTGATACGCAGCACTTTGCAAATACCGTTTTTGAGAAAGACGATAATGTCGTCCAGATCGGAACAGTCGCAGATGAACTCGTCTTTTTTGAGGCCATAGCCGACAAAACCTTCTTTGCGATTGACATAAAGCTTCTGGTTGGCAATCGCGACCTCGGTGGCGGCAATCGTTTCAAAGGTGCGGATCTGTGTGCGCCGCTCACGACCTTTGCCGTAATTTTCTTTGAGCGACTGAAAATAAGCGATGGCATACTCCGTCAGATGGCACAACTCGTTTTTGATCTTGCGCATTTCGTTGTCGAGAGTCTGGATGCTCTTTTCGGCATTGCGCGCATCGTACCTGGTGATGCGTTTGATCCTGATTTCCATCAGTTTATTGACATCATCGCCTCTGATGGCTCGTTTCAGTTGGCCGGCAAACGGTTGTAGCCCGGTGGTGATGGTGGTAACGGCTGCCTCTTCGCTGTCGCTGGTTTCAATGCTGTGGTACAATCGTCTTTCGATGAAAATTTTTTCGAGCATGGCGAAATGCCATTTTTCCTCGAGTTCGTGCAGTTTTACCTCCAGTTCACGGCGCAGCAGATCCACGGTACGTTGGGTAGAGAGCCGCAAGAGTTCATTGACGCTCAAAAAACGTGGTTTTTCCTGGCAAATGACACAGCAAAGCGGGGAGAGCGACACTTCGCAGTCGGTAAACGCATAGAGCGCGTCTATGCACACCAACGGTGAAATGTCGGGCGGCACTTCGATCATGATTTCCACATTCTGGGCGGTGTTGTCTACGATGTGTTTGATCTTGATTTTGCCGTCGTCATTGGCTTTGATGATGGAGTCTATGACGCCGGTGGTGGTGACACCATAGGGAATTTCACGGATGACCAAGGTGCTGCGATCGAGCACCTCGATCTTGGCCCGTACGCGCACGCGGCTGCCCTTTTTGCCCTCGTTGTAATTGGTGAAATCGGCCATGCCTCCCGCCGGGAAATCCGGCAATATGACGATCTCTTCGCCTTGGAGAATGGCGATAGAAGCATCCAGCAGTTCGCAAAAATTGTGCGGCATGATTTTGGTCACCAGACCCACGGCAATGCCTTCGGCACCTTGCGCCAGGAGTAGTGGGAACTTCATCGGCAAGACGACCGGTTCATTCCTGCGTCCATCGTAGGACGGCCGCCACGGTGTGATGTCGGCGTTGAAGGCCACTTCACGGGCGAATTTCGAGAGTTGAGCTTCGATATAGCGGGAAGCTGCCGCCGCATCGCCCGTGCGAGTGTCTCCCCAGTTGCCCTGCGTCTCGATCAGCAACTCTTTTTGTCCCAGGTTGACGAGGGCGTCGCCGATGGCGGCATCGCCGTGCGGATGGTACTGCATGGTCTGGCCGATGACATTGGCAACCTTGTGAAAACGTCCGTCATCCATCATTTTCATGGCATGCAGAATTCTTCGTTGCACCGGCTTGAGACCATCTTCGAGTGCAGGTATGGCACGTTCCAGAACCACATACGAGGCATACTCCAGGAACCAGTTCTGATAAAGTGTCTCCAGGTGATGTGCCGTATTTTGTATAATTTTCGTAGCTACGCTTGTGTTGTGATTTCCATTGTTCTCAGACATAAGATCATTTCGCAAAAATATTTTTCACTGTTTCATGTTCCAGGATCGAAGAAAATTCCGGATACGCACGGAGTTCTTCGCGAGACACCAAATAATTGAGAGTCTGAGCTTGCTGCAGATAGAAAAACGCCTTTTCTCTATCTCGTTCTTGCATGGCAATACGTGCCAGCCACACATAGCTCTCCCCGTAACGCTGCAAGCGATCTTGTAAAGCCTCGAAAATCTGGGTGGCTTTGCCGTAATCTTTTTTCTGATAATAATATTCACCCATGGTTTCGAGCGCCGACAGCAAATGCGGGGCCAGCAAGAACTGCTCCTGCATGAGTATTTCCGCCTGGGGTTGAGAGCGTGCGTCGTTTAACAGAATTTTGCCTAGCCCTCGCCGCAACTGCGATTCGCGGGCGGCATGGTTCTGCCAGCCCAGCCAATCGTCGTGTTGCTGGCCAGCTAAAGCCGAAAGCATCTGCTCCAGACGCAGGCGCGCTTCACTGCCACGCCCCTGCTGCAACATGAGGCGGCTCCATAAAAATGCGCAACGTGTTTCCTGGTGTCCCTGTCTGGCGATGATTGGGGAAAGCACCTGGATCGCTTCGTCAAATCGCTGTTCTTTTTCATACAACGAAGCCAGAAGATAGGCATAATCATGGTAGTACGCCGACTCCGGCATGTCGGCGAGCAGCTCCATGCAGCGCCGCAGGCGGTCAATGTAGGCACTCCTGGCGCCCGCATCGCGGCTGTTTCTGACAAATTCGCTGTAACTATAGTCCCAATTCTGCTGTTTGAGTTCCCCAAACTGCCGTCCATGTCGGAAGACGGCGAGAGCCTGTTCTTCCCACAACAGACTATAGCCCCAGGCCGCAGAGTTGCGGCACTCCTGCCAATGGTCTTGGCGATATTCTTTAGCATAGCGGTGCAGCTTCTCCAGGAACGGCGATTTTTCGCGGCAGGCATGGTGAAGTAACACACCGAGCGCAGTGAATCGTACATAGTGGACACTATCTGTTTCCACCATTTTTTGCAATTGTTCGATACGTTTAGCCGGCAATTTGTTAAGATAGCCGCAACTCACTGCCGCCGCAAAACGGATAAGCGGGTTAGGGTGTGACAACCCCGCAAAAACTTTACTGCTGAGGATGCCCTTCCCTGTACGCCCTATAGCGTATAGGAGCGTTATTGACACACGACAGTTTGTGTCGTTGAACAGATCGTACTTGTCAAGCTGGGAGATCAACCAGAGCGGTATATTTTTTCGGTTGAAACCAACGCCACCGAACAATGCAGACAATCTTTCCAGATGCGTGGCGTTCTCATTGAAAGCGATCTGGGCATACACCTCTTTATCACATAATTCGGCAGAGGTCATAATGGCATGATAGCGGATCCGCGGGCTGGCGTTTTGCCATAGTGAGCGCAAGGCCTTACGCATTTCTGCCAATGTCGCTTCGTGCTCGGAAATTTTAGACAAACGCACGGCATGTCGCCAGAAATAGAGCATGGCCCGTCCCAGGTTCAACGAAGCATTGCCGATAGTTTCGCAAAATTCACGCACCATTTGCGGCGAGATGAATTGCTCCATGATGATTTGTCCCCAATCGGCATAGGTTATGAGATCGGGTGAGTCGAGGTAGTCAGCCAGGGCGGCCAAGGTGGCGGTTTTTATTTCTGGATAAGGGCTGGCAAGACCCTCTTGCAAACACCGGAGCAAACGGTTGTAGATGGCAGGGAACCGCTCTTTGAGCACGTATGGCCTGGCAAACCGCGAAGCGGCAGAGATTCTCACTGCATCGCTGCCGTGCTGCAACAGCCAGCCAAGTATTTGTGTCGTAGCGGGCGAGCGCACACGCAAAATTTGGGCGAGCAGCGTCTCGGCAAATATTTCTTCGTTCGGCTGCTCGCAGAATAGCGGTCCTTGCTTTTGCCGACACATCTCCCAGACAGTGTTGGCAAGCTTCTCATCGAGATCAGGGAGATAGCCGATTTCCTGGAAAGCATAGGCAACAAGGATGCGGTTGACCAGAGCGTCTTTGTGTTGCGTATCCGGCTGTGTTGACACATAATTTTGCCAAAGATATTTTCGTGTTTCCAGGACAGGAAGCTGCACCAACACTTTGGCGGCGAGGAAACGCAGGAAAACATTTTTTTCCTGCTGCAATGTTTCCTGCAACAATTTCACATAATGCGGGTAAAAGCGACGAATTTCAAAAATTTTGCCGCTGAATGGCACGCCACACAGTGCATTCATAAATTTGCGCCTGGTATGTTGCTGCTCTTGTGCGTCTATCGCTTCTACGACCTCCGCTACAAATGTCCGTTCAGATGACTTAAGCCGCCCCATCGCTTCGTTTAAAGCAGCCCTGGTGCGGTTGTAAGGGAGCATGGCCGCCAGGGCGGTCTTCGCTACCTGGCGTACTTCCGGCGACGGATCGCTCAGTTTGTTGTAATATTCTGCGAAGAGGTTTTGGCTGAAAGTGAGGCCGCTCATACTGCTTGTGTGTGAGGCGTAGTGGCACTGCAATTCGGTAAATTGCGGGATTACCACCGACTGGCGGAAGCTGCGAAAGATGTGCCCCGGCAGCAACATCGAATAATTTTGCATTTCGCTTGGACAAGGATTGAGGAGTATCGATGCCGATTGGCTAACGGCGGCGCCGCCGAGTACCGGGTCAAGATCGCCAACCATAGCCAGATCATCGTCGGCATGGGCGTAGTCGCCCAGCAGAATGCGTGCTTTGCCACGGATATAGTGCCAGCCGGCCTTGACCTGACCAGTGGCAAAACATTTTTCAATAAACGCAAGTGCTTCTTGCGCTTTGTCGTTTTTTTCTTGGCCATGCCGACGTTCAGCCACCTGGAGCAGATAGCGCGCCTTTGTTTCCCAGTAAAACATGTTGGCAAAGAACGGATTGTCGTAGTTGCCCTGACAATTTTTATCAACTATCGCCATAGCACTGCCTAACTGTTGCAATTCCTGCTCACTCGCCGTTTGCTCAAGATCAGGCATGTTAGCGGCGCAACGGTGCAGATAGAGCGAAACTGTCAGATCATCTTCCTGGTCTGCCAGGCCGGGCAACGCCCTGGCAAAAAAATCTTTGGCGGCGATTAACAGATTTTGCCGGAAAGCGATTGCTCCCTGGTAATACAGTGCCTGCGCCATACGCCTGGTTTTTGCCGGTACATCCGCCTCTTGCGCCAACTTACCGGCAATTTGCGCAAAACATTCTGCCGCTTCTTCAAGGAAACCACAGTGGTAAGCGGCACACGCCACATGCCAGCCAATGGCCTCGTCCGGCACACTCTGCGTGGCCAGTATTTTTTTGCCCAGTGCATACGCTTCCTGATATTTACCGGCACCGGCGGCCGCTTCCAGTCTGGCTGGCGGCAATGATTTCCCGATCTCGTGGAACCTGGCCAGTGCCACTTTGTCCAGCGTGGGCAGTTTGATCTGCGCCATTAGCTCAGTCGCTCTTTGCAGATAGATGTACGCCTCGTGCGGGGTGGAGCTCAGTTTGCTCATACCTGCAGCATAATGGCGTTCTACCTCCAGCCAGTATCCGGACACCACCGGAACCCTGCCCGTCGTTTGCAGACGATGCGTTACATACCACCAGATGCCGCTGACCAGTGCCAATGCCAGCAAAACAACCACGCTGCCGCATAATGACTGGTACAACAAACGCCGACTGTAAAATTTGGCGGATAGCGTCGCTTCACCACTCAGGAACGCCTCGATATCGGCGGCTAACGCCGCCGCTGAAGCATAGCGATGTTCTTTCTTCTTTTCGAGTGCTTTGAGGCAAATTTTTTCCACGGCTGTGGGTAGTTCGGGGCAAAAGGTGCGGGGCCGTCTGGGGCGTTTTTCCACTATCTGATATATTTTCTCGAGGAGGTTGTCTCCCGACACCGGCGGACGGCCGACCAGCATATGATACATCACCGCTCCCAGGCCATATACGTCGCTCTGGGCGTCAATGGCTCGCTTCATCCCACATGCCTGCTCTGGTGCCATGTATTCGGGCGTACCCACGACTTCGCCCGTGCGGGTGAGTTTGTAATCCTTTACCTGCGTCGTCTTGGCCAAACCAAAATCCATCAACACCGGCTCACCGTTGTTGCGTACCATAATGTTGGACGATTTGATATCGCGGTGGACGATCTTCTGTTCATGGGCGTAGTGGAGTGCATGCGCCACCTTTTGCAAAATAATGAGCTTGTCCTGCAAGGTAATGTCGTTTAGCGTGACATATTTATGCAGAGGCATTCCTTCTATGTATTCCATGACAAAATAAGGAAATTTGTCGAATGTGCCCATGCCGTAGACGCGGACAATATGGGCATGGGTAAAACGTGCCGAAATTTCTATCTCGCGCGAGAATCGCAGTTTGCCATGCGCTCCTTCGTCCGGTTTTTGCATGAATTTTATGGCCACCATCCGCTTCAGTCGTATGTCTTGTGCCTTGTACACAATACCCATGCCGCCTACCCCCAGCTTTTCAAGTATCTGATAGTTGTCCACCAATAGGCCTTCATGGACAGGAAAAGCGGCAGGAGAAAAATCGTCTTGCTGTTCCATAGATTTACTTCTAGACATTCTCAACATCTCCAGCCCAGCTTCTTGTGGGCGGGGTAGTTGACTCTGCCAACAATCCTTTCTGCCGGAGTTCATGCAGACACATTTCGATCTGTGCGCTGACATTTTCCTCACCTGTAACCTCGAAAAGATCGCCGAATGCCTGAGCGATCTCCGCCACGCATTTTCCCTGGCAATGGAGCTGATAGATCAAGGCAGCGGCGTCGTTCAGAAAATGTACTTCCCCGCGTGCTACATGATAAAGCATGAACTCGTCGCCCATTTTTTGGGCGATGATCTTATTTTCCATGTTTTCTCCAAAAATTGCACGCAAAATGATAAAGAGCGCGGGCCATGGCATAGCTGTGTAGCTTTATTCTTGCCCACACGGCAAGGAGCGGGTTGAGGTAGAGCCAGCGGCCGCTGTCCAGCCGCCACAAGCTGTCGCCGCGCCGGACTGCGGTAATTTTGCCGAGTACCTGCTCCTCGTTGATCCAGCTACAGGTGCGCAAATTGTCTCCTTTTTCGCACAAGAGCCACTGACCATGGCGACGTTTTTTACCAATCAGGCGATGCATGACAAGCTGCTGACAGAGGCGAAATACCATCACATCGCCGATCTTGAGAGCTTCTGCCGCTGCCAGTTGCAAAGACACCTCGTCGCCCGGCCGCAGCCACGGTAACATGCTGGTGCCGGCAACCGGCAACGTGAACGGCTGGCCGCCGGTCAAAATTTTCAGGACCTCGGGCAGATGCGCGCGAGCTTCTGCCGTTTCCACACACTATTCCCAATCTTGCAGCAGCGTGGCGGGGTCGCCGAGCAGGGTGAACGTCTGCACCGTTTCGTCCGGCGCGCCCTTGGCATAGGCAGCGATCTTGCCTTGTCTGGCAATGGTGCCCAACCGTTTTGCGTGCTGCGTAAATATCTGGGCAAACAGTTCACTCGACAGTATCTGGTGTTCCCACAACCAGCCAAGGCCGGTAGGCGAAAAGGCGGCGATAGCGCCCTTATTGGGGGCGATGACCAGCTCTTCGGAAGTGCAGTAGCCGCTCGGCAGGGAAAAATAACCGTTGAGACAACAGTAGGTAAGCACAAACGGCCACTGGCTATTGGTCAGCCCTGGCACATAGGCGTTGCTGAAAATACTCTCCGCCGCCCAATAGGTAGTCGAGGCGTGGCCGACATAGGTGGTGAGCAGCATGCCTTCGTTGAGGCCGGCGATGAGGTCAGCGGTGGCACTCGCGGTATTCGGGTAGTTGCGCAGATACACCTTGCGCGCCGTGAAAGTCGCTGGCAGCGAGATGGCCAGGCCGTCGTTGACGCTGTCGAAGCCGTTGTCGTCATTGTCGGCGACGAACATCGCGCGGCGCGGGCCGGCCGGGCGTGCCTGCGCATAGCCGAGCAGTTTATTGACGACACTCGTCACCGCCGCGCCGTCTTTGGCCGGAATGCGGCCGATGCCCAGCTCCGGTAGCACATCGTTGCCGCGCAAACAGACATAGGCGTTGTCGTCGGGCGTCACGCCAAACGAGGTCATGCTAAGCATGACTGGCACGATATTCTTTTTGCCGGTGGCGAGATAATCGCGGTAGTCGGTGTTGGCGTCGCCGAGCAGCAGCACATACGCCGGCGCGGGCGATTGCCAGTTGTTGTAAGCATAGGCAAGAAATGTCCTGATCGCCTGCGGCTCGAAGATGCCGTAGTTGAATTCGTCATAGATGTCTTCCACGGCTACGGCCTTGACGCGCAGCGACTGGCTCTGGTGCCACTGGCATAGCGGCTCGGCGTAGGGCAAAAATTCTTTGCCGGTGAGCAGGAGATAGTCGGCCCCCTGGGCACAGTTTTTGAGGTGCGTGGTGTGCCACAGCCTGACATCGGCAGGTTCGGCCACACCCTGCCCACTGGCCACGTAGTAAGTTTTGGCGTTGGTAGCCTGGTCGCTGAAGGTCACGGCATAGCTTCTTGCCCCGGCGACGATAGTCCATTGCACGATTTCCCGCGGCGCTACCGGATCGCTGATGTCGTAGACACGCAGGTCTTTCTGGTTGAAGCCGGTGATGGTAAATTGCTGCCGGTTACTTTTCTTGGGAGTCGTAAACGCGAGCTTGTCCGCCACCGCCTGTAGCCGGCGTGTATAGGTGATTTCATACCACGCTAGATAGAAGATGTCAACCGCCGCACCGGTATCGCCCGGCGCCACGACGCGGAGCTGGTTGCTGCCGTCGAGCAGTTGGCTCGCACTCCCTTCCTGGATGTATTCGCCGTCGCCGTTCCAGAGATTGTCAGCAACGAGCGTGTTGTTCAGATACACCTGCGTGTGGTGGTTAGGATTGGGCGGCGCCGTAGAACGCCCGCGATAGCACACGCGCAGGCTGGCGCCGCTGGCCGGCAGGAGTGGAGACGGCACTGTGGTGCTGTAGTCGTCGCCGGCCGGAGCCGTGACTTTTTTCCAGAACCAGCGATCTGCCGTGATGGGGCCGGGCATACTTTCCCAAAACGTGTGGTTTTTCTCGCAACGGAGCGTTTCCGTAAAGGTGGTTATCTGCTCCGGTTGGCCGTGTACAGCGCCGTTGCGTCGCTGCATTCGCTTACCGGGTGCGTGTCCCCAAAAGAGCCAGTACACGTCGTTCCTGGTGAAAGCGTTGTCGAGGCCGGGCGCATAAAATTCCAGATAATCTCCCGGCTGTAGTTTGTCTCCACGCGCGACCATTTTGCAAGCCACTTCTTCATGGCGATGGAACAGACGCAAACGGCTGGGCGAGATGTCGGCAGGAAGACCCGCCTGCGTCAGTTTTTCATAAGTCAGTCGGTAGATGCCGGCGGCTCGCACTTCAATGCGCATGCCCTGCTCATAGGTTAGCGGCGTCAGTGGTTCCTGCGTTTTGCTCGCGCCGAGGCAACAATCGCTGCGGTAATTGAGGATCACCTGTTGCCTGAACTTCGCGTCGTTGCTGCCCTGTACGCCGGTCGGGCGGAGCGGCGACTGATAGACGATGCGCAAACGGAGGCTCTGCCAATATTCGAGTTTGGCCTGGCGCGGATAATAACGGAAGGGGAAAATCTTGAGTTGCGCCACGCACACATCTTGCCAGATGCCGCGTGTACCGATTTCGGCTACCTGCGACGGGAAAGAAGCGTTGGAGCCGTAAAACTCCGCGTCCCTGGCAAATTCCCAGGTGACCTGGCGGTCATTCACGATTGGTCTTGGTACCGGATAGATGCGGCAATTTTCCAGCGTCTTGACGTTCTGCTGCAAAACCTCGACGCGGATGTCGCCTGTCTCCGGCACTTGCAGCAAGGTGCCCTTGAGCGGCAAATCCGGGAAACCGACCTGGCTGGTCCTGGCCCAATTGGGCAAGACGATTTTCTGGTACATACCGTCATCGCCCTGAACTGGCTTCAGCTCGAACTGGGGCAATGTCAGTTCCACCGTCACCCCGCCCTCGTCCTGTTCCACCAGGCGAAGCTCCTGGGAAGACAACATGCCGGTCCCGCCCAGGACGAAAAACAACAACCAGACAAAAGACAAAATTTTTTTTGCCATAAGATCACCTTTACTGCTTTGTTCAAGATTTGGAAATTCAGTCTTTGTTACGGTTTCGTCGCTATTGGCCCGTGGAAAGTGCTTTGGCCGTGATAGTCAATGTCCTCTAGTTTGTAAAAATACTGTTTCTCCGGTACAATGCTAAAATCGCGGTACTCGTACCGCGCCCCTTGCGTCGGGCCGCCCTGAGAAGGGATGATAAAGCCGGTGATGCGGGTGTACTCTCCGTCCTTCTTTTCGCTGCGCCACAGATGGAAGCCGGCGTTGTCAATCTCGGTGGCAGTTTCCCATAGTAAAAGAATATATCCATCTTTAGCAATAGCATCAAATGAGAGCAATTCTATTAGAAGTGCTCCATCCTTAGTTACCGTTTGCGCATAAATATCATAATTAGAGCCACTGCGATAATCTTGCCATGTAATAATAGCCCCGCCCAAACCATCACTTACGCTTCGATGAGCAATTTGATTATTGGAAGCAGTAGAAATAGCTATACCATCCGTTGTCCATTGAACAGATCCAGTACTATTCACTCTTTGTGCATAGATGTCCCAAGTGGATCCATTGCGATAGTCTCGCCATGTAATAATAGCTCCTCCCAAACCATCACTTACGATTTGAGTGGAGTTTTGATTATTGGAAGCAATAGAAATAGCTACACCATTCGCTGTCCATTGAACCGTTCCAGCACTATTCACTCTTTGTGCATAGATATCCTGATTGGATGCACCATTACGCGAGTCCTCCCATGTAATAATAGCCCCTCCCGCATCGTCACTTACGATTTGAGGAAGTTGTTGAGTGCTAGAGGCACCGCAAATCACTATACCATTAGCTGTCCATTGAACAACTCCGCTGTTATTCACTCTTTGTGCATAAATACCATCAGGAAATCTCAAGTCCTCCCACGTAATAATAGCCCCGTTGTTACCATCACTTGCGATTTGAGGATTGAATTGTTCATTAGTGGTGTTGCAAATCACTATACCATTAACTGTCCATTGAACAACTCCGCTGTTATTCACTCTTTGTGCATAGATATCGTAATTGGTTTGGCTACGAAAGTCTTGCCATGTAATAATAGCCCCTCCCAAACTATCGCTTACTATTGCAGGATATTCTTGCAAACGGGTATCAGTACAGATAGCGACGCCATTAGATGTCCATTGAACAACTCCGCTGCTGTCCACTCTTTGTGCATAAATATTGGTATTTGGGGAAACAAGGCGATCGTCTTGCCATGTAATAATAGCCCCATTATTATTATCACTCACTATTCTAGGCCTAGATTGCGAATTGATAGCGGTGCAAATAGCGACGCCATTAGATATCCATTGAACAGATCCGCTACTGTCCACTCTTTGTGCATAAATATCATAATTAGAGCCACTGCGATAATCTTGCCATGTAATAATAGCCCCTCCCAAACCGTCACTAAGTATTTGGGGAGAGCTCTGTAAATTGGTAGCAGTGCAAATAGCAACGCCATTAGATGTCCATTGAATATCTCCGCTGCTGTCCACTCTTTGTGCATAGATATCATAATTAGAGCCACTGCGATAATCTTGCCATGTAATAATAGCCCCTCCCAAACCGTCACTGGTTATACTGCAAGATGTTTGGTCTTGAGATTCTATACAAATCGGGAGATTAACAGCCGGATCATTGGGCCACGATTTTAATTTTATGGTTTGGGCAAAGAGTGAACCATAAAAAAACAGCCCAAAAAATGCGTAAATTACAAAAGTTTTACCAATATAACGGCCTATTGACACAGCGATAGACAGCCATCCAATAATAGTCACCATGGCAAAGACTAGGCTGCCAATGACAAGCATCAGCTTCCTAACAGCGGGAGGTATCCCTAGGAAGACGGGCGTAGTAAACCATGCAATCAAATTCAGCAAAGAAGCGACCGTTTTTTTCATGTTTTTCCCTTTCTTGTTGAGTAATTCATGTTTTAGCTTTTTTTTTTTTTTTTGATTCAGCGCCGAAGGCGCGAATTGTTATAGCCCAGGGCGATAGCAGACTTTGCCTGCGGCAAGCCCTGGGTAAATGGCATTCACCAGGTCCATGCCCTGAAGGGGCGTGCGTAGCACGATTCGCTCTTGCAGAGCTTATAAATTCAAGGCTACCTTGTTACCCAGGGCTTGCCGCCGCCTAAAGACGGCTATCGCCCTGGGCTATAACAATTCGCCCCCTTGGGGCTTAACCCTAACGCAGTTGTGCCGGCGGATACGTTTGTCGTGGCTTTTGATCGTCTGGCGCACAGCGACCATTTTTTTCTCTTGCACCGCTTGTTTTTTGGCGATTGTCTCCACTTTGTCACCCAAAGCGACCAACTGCCAATATTTTTCCTGCTCGGCGTTTTTCCCTTTGATCGTCGGATTGTCCAAAATCTTCTTGTAATACTTCTCCAGCAAAAACAAAGGCAACACCCTGTCTGAGATGTAATTCACCCGCGTCGCCTGCATGTCGGCGTAGAGAAAATCGGCGTCGCGCAGTTGCCTGGCTTTCTCCATCACCACATTCATGGTAAGATCCAGGCCTTGCATGATGTCTTCAAAATTGACAATGTCGGGCGATTCCGGTGGGTTGGGGTTGCGCAACTGCTCGCGGTTACGTAGGGCAATGTAGTACAAGATGCGGGCGGTAAGCCCTGGTTGGTCGCCGTCGCAATTGAGTTTTGTGGCGTTGCGCTCGAAATGGGCATCCCAATACTTGAAGATAAGCCCGGCCGAATCTTTGGCCTCGAAATCGAAGACTTCCTGGAGTTCCTTGCAACTGCCGAAAGATTTTGGCTTGCCTTTCTGCCTGGCATAGCGGCTGCCAAAGGGGTCAAACAGCAACTGGATGTAAAAGGGATGACCGCCGGTGAGCTGGTGTACATCTTTGCCAAGCCCAGGATAACCGGAGTAGCCATGTTGCTGCAAAAATTTAGCGACCAATTCTTCGCTCTCATTTTCTTCTAAAGGAGAAAAGGTTTGCGGGGAAATGCGGTTGCGCATGGCCGGGGCAAGTATGTTGTAATGCAGCATGCTGACCTGTGAGCCGGAGAGGACGAGCATGAGCCGGTGGGTCATCTGGTTGACCTCGAAGAGCGCCGGTGAACAGGTGATGCGGTCGTCGGTTTCATCGTAGACCGAGGCGTCCATTTCCTGTGCCTCGTCAATGACCATGAAACAACGTTTTTTGGTAAAATTGAGCAGTGAAACTATAAAACGAAATACGCCAATGATTTTATAAAAACTTGTAAATTTTTTTTGGTTTTCGTGGTAAATTTGCAGTAGCCAGAGCATCCGTTGGGCGATTTTATTATCGCTCTCAGTCAATGCGGCAATCAACTCTTGTTCATCGAGCAATTCGGCTAAATCCGGCCTTTTGAAAACAAACGTGGCTAACTGCTTGGCAAAGGTAAGCGCCATATCGTCGGCCACATCTTGCAGCTTGAGTTTTTTTTTGTCACCCATGCCTTCGTCTTGCGGGAAGGTGTAAAAGAGGGGCACGACTTCATCCTGCTCGGCAAATAGGAGATTGCAGAGTCGGAGCAGGAAAGTAGTCTTGCCCATTTTGCGGTGCGAGATCAAGGCGACGTTGTCGCATGCATAACGGTCAAAAAAAAGGACGTTCCAGAAGCGTTCGAGATCGTACCTGCGACCGGTAAAACGGTCAGGCGTCTTCTCGCCAAAGACATTGTCTCGCTCTTTGTAGAAATCGGGAAACTCGCCGGCAAAATAGGTTCCCATGATGTCACCTCCGTGTCAGTGTGCGTAAAGTACCATTTTTTCCATTGTTTCCAGCTTGCCTACCGTCAGGCGATAACAGGCTACACCGGCCACCATCTCCAGCAGTTCCATAAAGAGCGGCAGTGGTGAACCGTCGTCCAGCGTCGCCTCTTGTTTTACGTGCTGGAGCAGCTCCAGTGCGGCTTCGTGTCCCGACATGCGGGTCAACATCGGCTCGCGGTTGAAATCGCGGCACACGGGATAGGCGCGATAGGCATGCCAGATGTGCTGCTGGTGCTGTTGACACAAACTGCGCAAGCGCCCAGTAAGCTCTCGCGGGTAGGCGATGTGCCAGCAGTCGGGCCGCGGATTTTGCAGCGTGACGTCGGCTATTTGCCTCACCTCCTCGACGAATGCTTGGCCGCCTGGCCGCAGGTTCACTTCGAGAATGTCCCGCGCCTCACGCGCGCCGGGGTCGAGGCAGATGATGCAGCGCAGCGGGCAAGGCGCACCGCCGACCGAGGTTGCCACCTGTGTGACCGGCATGGCCGTTTTGTTCCCGTGGAAAGTCGCCTGCGTCATGTCGCCCGACTTATCGTTACGGCACACCCAGAGACTGCGCGGGAAGGGATGCACCAGCTTTCGCTTGCGCTCAATGGGGCAAAAATCGTCGGAGAAAAACCGGCAGCCGTGCGCCAGGAGCCGCTCGACCATAGTAGTCTTGCCGACTGCGGGCGGACCGGCCAGCACCACCGCCTGTCCCTGCTGCACCACTACGCCGGCATGCAGCACAAGAAAATCGTGCCACCGCCCGCACAAGCTGTTGATCAGTGTATGGTAGACGTAGGCATAAGGTTTTTCCACGCCTGCTAACGATAAAACCTGGCTGCCAACATAGAGCGCCGCTGGCTCCCCGCAAAAAATGGCACGCACAGCCAGCTTCTCCGTGCCTGCCTCGGCCACGCGGAAGTAGCTGAAATTCTGTTCGAACAGTTCCAGAAATTCAGGCGTGTCGGAAACGAGGCTGAGGCCGACATGCAAAATGCGATAGTGGCGTTCTTCCATCTAGCCACCCGCAGCATCAGAATCCGGTGAAGGATATACGGCAAACCCCGAACTTTCAGATGCGTCCACAACAAACGAATCTTGCACCATACAGAGTACTTCTTCTTAGTGGCCTGTGTTGGGTGGCAGCCAGAACTCCTGTGGTGGATCCTGGTCTACTGGTGACTGGAATGGTGCTGTTGGGCCGACGGCGCACGGACTGGTACAGGCCTGCACCGGCCCGATTATGTTGCGCAATTGCTGACTGGTATAGGTCACGATTTTGGGGTTTTCATATGCCAATTTTTTTGTTGCCTGCTTGGCTTGCGTCATAAAAAGCACACCTTTGTTTTGAAAAACCTACCACCGCTTGCTACATAAAACTTTACTAATTTAACCGATTGCCGACTTTTTGGCAAGGAAAAAACTATTTGACACTCTTATCTATTATGGCTATAGTAATCTTTTCAGGCTCAGTCGTGCCTGTGGGTGATGCAACTTCGGCAAATTTTCCCGAAGCGCAAAATCCGGCCAATACTGTAAGGCTCTGTCTAAAAATAAATTTACATTATTGTGGAGTAATTTTATCAATATACGAGGCGCGACGAGCGCCGCATAGCATGGCTCTGTAAGCGAGGAGCAACGAAGTAGATTGATAAAAGTGCCCTCAAGAATGTGAAGTTATTTTTAGACAGAGCCTAAGAGGAAAACCAAGCATGGAACAAAAAGAATGTAAACCGTTCGTCAGTGCGGATAGCAATATGCAAGAATTGACGTTGCGGGCTGTTTTGCTCGGCGTCTTTATGGCGGTATTCATGAGTGCGGCCAATGCCTATCTCGGGCTCAAGGCCGGCATGACCATTGCCGCGACTTATACTACCGCCGTCATCGGTATGGCGGTACTCAAAGCACTCAAAGGCACCATTCTCGAAGAAAATTGCGCCCGCACCGTGGGGTCAATCGGCGGCAATATCGCGTCAGGCGCCGTTTTCACCCTGCCCGCCTTTTTTATCACCGGCATCTGGCAACCGTTTTCCAGCACCTCCCATTACATCGTTTCCACAATAATTCTGATTGCCGGCGGCATTCTTGGCATCATGTTCGTCACCATCACCCGGCGCATTCTGGTCAACAATGCCGAGTTGCCGTTCCCCGAATCGGTGGCGGCTGCGGAAATCCACAAAGCCGGCCAGCAAGGCGCCGGCGGCTCCCGATTCCTGCTGTGGGGCATGGGTCTTGGGGCATTTTTTACGTTGTTGGCCAAATTTAAGATCATCGCCATGAAATGGCAGTGTCTCTTTTCTCTCGGCAAAGGCTCGGTGTTGTTGCGCGGACCGGAAATAAGCCCGGCATTCCTTGGCGTGGGCTACATCATCGGACCCAAACTGGCCGGCATCAATTTTAGCGGTGGCGTCCTCGCCTGGGGACTGCTGGCGCCTGCCATCGCTTTCTTTTTGCACTACAACGATCCGGCAGCGGTGAGCGACTGGGCCAACGAGATCACGTTCGTGTGGAAAAATTATGTCCGCTACATCGCCATCGGCGGCATGCTGGTCGGCACTTTTTACACCCTGTACAAAATGCGCAAAAATCTATGGGACGGCCTTTCCCGCTCCATTGCCACCCTGGCCCACGGCAAGGGTTCCGGCGAACTTAACGTGGCACGTACCGACAAAGACATCCACATCCGCTGGACGTTCATCGTCGTCCTGCTCATCGTCGCCATCGTCTTCTTCGTCTTCAACTGGTTTGCCAATAACCCTGTGGCATCCATCATCGCCGCCATTCTGCTGCTGCTCCTGGGGTTTGTCTTTGCCGCGGTTTCGGGCTATCTGGTAGGCATTATCGGCGTCTCCAGCAATCCGACCAGTGGCCTCACCGTGTCGGTACTGATTGTCGTGGCATTTCTCATGGTGATGCTGGGATTGCAGGGTAATACCGGCATTGCCGCCGTGCTGAGCGTGGCCGCTTTCACCTGCGTGTCCGTCTCGGTAGCCGGAGAAATGATGCAAGACCTCAAGGCCGGCCATATTCTCGGCTGCACGCCGTGGCGCATGCAGCTTGGCGACATTTTCGGCGTCACCGCGGCGGCGACCACCATGTTCCTGGTGCTCTCCATCCTTCACCTCGGCGACATCAAACAAGCCGTAGCCGGCAAGTTAGCCAATCTGGAAAAAGAGAAAATCGAGCAGGTGGTGTATCAGGGCAGCCACCCGAACATCGCTCCCAAAGCGTACACAATAGCCGAAATAAAACAACTGCCGCCGGAACAGCAAAACGAAATCCTCGGCACCAATGCCGGCTTCGGCAGCGAAAGAATGTCCGCGCCCCAGGCCAGTCTAATGGCGGTGGTCGCGAAAAGCATCATGCACAAGAAGACCGAATGGATCCTCATTGCCATCGGCATGTTCATGGGGCTGGCATTGATCTTGATGCAGGTGAAAAGCCCGATGCTGGTCAGCGTCGGCATGTACCTGCCGATAGACACTTCGTTTGCCATATTCCTCGGCGGCGTTTTCAAAGGCATGGTGGAAAGTACCTGCGAAAAGAGGAAACTGGCCGAAGCCGACAAAGAGAAGATTAACAACACCGGGACGCTGCTCGCTTCCGGCTTGATAGCGGGTGAAGCGCTCATCGGCATTCTGTTCGCGGCATTGGCTTTCGCCGAGATCGAGTGGGTGAGCAAAGCTGCCGCGCCTTCCTATCTGCCCAGCCTGGTTTGTATCGCCCTGCTTGGGGCGTTCCTGGTGGTGACTTCGCTGCGTAGCGGCAAAAAAGAGTGACGCATGAATGACACCCCTAAACTGACTCCGGCCGAGCTGGCGGTATCGCTGTTTTGCCAGGGGCTACGGCTGGACAGTTCATGCCGCACCGAAAGCGACGCGCGGCCGCTCTCGCCGCGCCGCGCCGGCCTTGGCAGCGGCATCGAACTCGTCATTCCCGGCGCTGGCAAAGATATCTGGATCAATGCCCCGCTCACGGAAAGATTTGCCGCGAATTCCCCCTATCTGCTGCAACGCATACCAGACGGCTATGTCGTGGTACAGCAAGGACATGAGCATAGCTGGCCGGTGCTGCTGCCGCCCACGCCGCACTGGTATCAAGCCAGGACGACCAGCGGCAAGCCGATGTCGCGCATCGGCATCTTGCAGGGCACCTGCCTTGGCATCTACATCGGCAAACGCTGCGCCTTCTGGCAGATGTCGCCCGCCATGCAGTGCCACTTCTGCGCCACCGGCATCAATGTCGGCGTGCATGAAGAAGCAGAAAAGACGGTGGCCGAGGTGGTGGAAACGGTGCGCGCCGCCAGACGCGAGTCGGGCATAACATTTGTCCATTTCAACAGCGGCTACCAGGAAGGAAACGACATCGCCCAGCTCTTGCCTTTTGTCGAAGCGGTGAAAAACGAGGTCGGCGCGCTCGTCGGCGTGCAGTGCATTCCGCCGCCCGACCCAGAAGAGTACGCACCGCTCTTGCGACTCGGCGTTGATCATTTCTCGCTTTGCTATGAATTGCAGGATAGCGAATACTTTGCCCGCTACCTGCCCGGCAAGGCCAAACACATAGGCCAGAAGCGTTTTTTGGGCGCGCTCGAATTCCTGTGCCGTCGCATGCCGCGTGCCACGGTGTCCGGAGAGATCATCGCCGGCCTGGAGCCGACCTCGAAGACGCTGGAGGCGATAGACTACATCACCGACCAGGGGGCGTTTCCCACGGTGTGCATCTTCCGCCCTCTGGCAGGGAGCGTCTTGCAAGACAAGGAACCACCCGGCTACGCCGAGATAGTTGCCATTCTGCGCTATATGGCGCTAACGTGTATGCGCAAAAACATCCTGGTGGGGCTCGCGCCTAACATCGAGGTGAGTCTTGTCATGACGCCCGACGACGCACGCTACCTGTTGCCGCGCGACTTTGTCTGGTACCTGCATCACAGCAAGCTGAAATTGCTGAAATGGCTGGTCAGGCCGTATTTTTCCTGGAAAATGAGGAAGCGGAGATAATCTTATGCCATTGTCCGAACCCATCGCCCCCGAACAAGAAGCCGCGAGGCTTTTGCTCATCTACCATGATCTGGCTAAATGTCTGGATATCATGTCCCATGAATTTGGCGTGATCCAGAACCGTACCCAACTGTTGCTTACTTTAGCCACCCTTACGCTCACCATCACCGGCTTTTCCGGCCCCAAGATCGCACAATCGGGAGTTTTCTCCCGCTATACCATGATCATCGGCATGGCGTTAGCCCAGATAGCCATTCTCATAACCTTGGCCGGAACATTCAAAATCCGCTGGCTGGGTCAGTTTCAAGAAGAAAGCGATGCCGCCACCCTGGCGGCCATCATCCGCTATCGCAACTTCAAGACGTTTCTTTACCGGCTGGAGATTACTGTTCTCATTGTAGGACTCACCTTCTATGTCGCCAGCCTGACTGCTTACTTTATAACCGGATAAAACAAAAAAAACGGAAAGCACATGCACGACAAATCAATCACCCATACGCCGGAACAAGAGTTGATGGAGATGGTACTCAAATACCGCGATGCGCTCAACAAGAGCGAATATCTGCCAGTGACCGAACGCGAGACGGATCGCCAGAGACTGAACACCATCTACGTCGGCCTCTCCACCATCCGCCAGAAAATCCTCGATTCCAAGTGTTATTATGAATTGGGCAAGCTGCAAAAAGAGTTGAGCGACAAATTTCTCGCCGAAGAAAGCTCGCCGACACAGCGCCTCTACATGTTGTCGTATCTGGTGCGTTCTTTGTGCCATCCGCTGGTGTTTATCGCTACGCGCAGCACCATCACCACCTCTTACCACGCATATGACGACGAAGAAACGAAGCCTTCCGTGTCGCCGATCGAGGCCGGCGTGCCGGAAGAAAGCCGGCGGCAGACAAGCCAGTTTCGTAGCCACCCGATCACGGCCGCCGAGATAAAAGCGATGCAAAGCGAAGTGCGGCAGTTGTTCCGCGCCTGCCACGATGTGCAAAAACTGCGGCTGACGCTTTCTTTGCCCCAGGCACAGATATTGTCGCAATTGGCAGCCAGCGGCGACATCAAACTCACGGTGACGAATAGCCAAGTGCCGCGCAACAATCTGGTCACCTCGGTAATAGTCAAAGAATCGGACAACAATGATAGACAAAGGGAAAAAGCATGAGCGACATTGTCCAGGAAGCATTGCAGGAACTCTTTATCGCCCTTACCACCCGCTGGCGCATGGACAACGGTGTGTTGGCCATCGGTATCAGCAAGGGCAAACTGCTCAAGGCAGGCAACATCCAGACCGCCGCGCTCGACGATTTGCTGCAAAAATTGCGCGCGCGCGTCAGCGACCTCGGTCTCGAACTGGTGGAATATCTGTACGCGGGAGAATCCTGGTATGCGCTGCGTTCGACTTATGTGTGCCCGAACGAGCTGACGAACGAAGAAGAAGCTGTACTCGGCGTGGTGATCGCCAATATCGAAACAAACAACGGCAAGCAGGTATCTCTCGACAACGTCAAGAAAAAGCTGCTCGCCGGCAAATATTTTTCCGACTACCAGCTTGACCAGATTCTCAAGCGTCTGGAACAATACGGCTATCTCGAGAAAAAGCAGAAGATGGCTTCCTACAGCCCACGCACGTTATTGGAGTTTTCCGCGGATACGCGCAAACACATCGCCGAGCAGGCACAGCGTCTGGTGTTCTAAGCCCTTGACGTTCCCTTGACGTTTTTTCGATTTGCATTGGCTGGCAAAGATGGATATAATGTAGTGTACACGCTATTTGTGCGTTATTATTTACCATTCACACCTTTTTTCGCAAGCAGCAAGCTTGACAAAAAATGAAAGAAAAAAACCAAAGCAAATACCGCAAAGCACGTCGTGATAGTAAACTACGCCGCATCATCACGCTCGAAGCGGCGAAAATGATGTACGAGCGCACGGAAACCGAATATTTCACCGCCAAACGCAAGGCGGCGCGCAAGATGGGCATTGATTCCCGTTATCATCCTTCCGATCTGCCTTCCAACTGCGAAATCCGCGATGAAATCCTCAAAGTAGCCGATCTCTACGAAGGCGAGGAGCGACAACGCAAACTCCAGGAAATGCGCTTTTACGCGCTCTGGCTCATGCGCCAGCTCGTCGCCTTTGCGCCCAAACTGATCGGCAGTGTGTGGACAGGACACATCCGCAAAGGGTCGGACATAGACATCCATGTTTTTTCCGATTCGCTGTCGCCCATCACCCAGACTCTCGACAACAACGGCCTGCAACACCACGTGGAAAAGAAGCGCGTCGTCAAGCACAACGTCGAGCGGCAGTTCACGCACCTCCATGTACACGGGCGCTTCGAGGTGGAACTTACCCTATACACCTGCGACTACATCCACTACAACTTCAAAAGTTCGATCACCGGCAAAGCCATTGAAAAGGCTACGCTGAAAGAGTTGGAAGAGTATGTCCGCGAAGAGTACGGCGAGGTGGATATCTCTAGCGAACTCGACAAGTACGTATCGGAGACCGAGTGTTACGAGATGTTCCAGATGCTCCTGTTGCCGCTTGAAAACATCAAAGGGGGCACCATGCACCCGGAAGGAGACACGCTTTACCATAGTCTCCAGGTGTTCGAGCTGGCGCGGCGTGAAGGACACGGGTATGACATCGAATTCCTGCAAGCGGCACTGCTCCATGATGTGGGCAAGGGCATCGATCCGCGCGATCATGCGGAGGTCGGTGCCGACGCGCTGGCCGGATTTGTCACACCTCGCACAGAATTTCTCATCCGCCACCACAGCGAGGCGCTTCTCTACAAACAAGGCACGCTCGGCCACAAGAAAAGTGTGGAGCTGCGACACAGCGAATATTTCGAGGATCTCATGGCTTTGCGCGAATTCGACAACCGTGGGCGCCAGCGCGGCATCATCGTTGACACTGTGGCAGAGGCGCTTGCCTACCTGAAAAAGCTCGAAAGCGGCTTTGCCGAGAAATAAGAGGACAATGCGAGGACGATCATGCGTATGATTTTCCTCGCGCACAGAATATTAAGGTGGTTGCCATGATAAAAAACAGTTGCGTTGACATTCTGCGGATATTTACGTCGCTTATTTTTTGGCAGATTCTAATTATGGGGATGTTCAATCCAGCGACGATTGCTATGGCACAAGAAATTTTTCCTGTTCTGCAATTTCCCGAACAAGGCATGGATGATCCATCTGCCTATCAGGGCTATAAGACGTGTTTTTTGCGTGATTCTCAAGGCAATACAGTGCAGATTCTGGTAAATCAGAACAGCGGACGCGTGGTAAATCTGTGGGCCGATGCCGCCAATGAAAGCATTTCGTTTACGGTGCGCGACGGTGGCGGTCGGACGCCACTACTTGCCTTTGATTTTGAACATGCGCGTGCGTTTAGCGAAGGCACAAAACGCTACATCGAGTACCGGCTCCTTGCCCCAGCCGCCCCTCTCCACATCGGGCTCGTGCTGTCAGGTTCCATGCGCAAGGAACGAGATTTTCAGTATCAGAGCCGCCATTTGGGTAAGCTCGGCATCGAATCCGGCTACATCGAAAATGAATTTCCCGAGACGTTGGCCAATATCGCCAAGCTTGCCGCTCCCGAACGGCAACGACATTTAGCTCTTTTGCACGCCTCCAGAGTGGAAGAGCTTTGGCTGCGGCTCAAGCCTACTGTCGCTTTGCGCTCTTCAGAAGATCAGTCTACGGTGTGGATCGAACAAGCCACTTTTGATGGGAAAAACTCGCTGGTGTTGGCCTTGCAGGTTGATAACATCCAGAACAAGCTAGATATAGAGCAGGAGGCGATTCTGGTGTCCCCTGTGGGCGAACGTCCTATCCATCTGACGGTGCGGGTGGGAACCGATGCACCGGCGCTCACACCGGTAAAACCGAGCGAAATATTCAGCAGTTCTTTTGCGCAATTTTACGAAGCAAAAAAACGTGCTGCGAAGAGTGACGTGGAACGCATTTCCTGTCAATGGATGGAACGCCATATGCATGGCATGGAACTCCTCGCTTCGCAGGAGAAAATCATGGCAGGACTGCCCAATTTCGCGACTTACTTCGGCCGCGACACCATTATGTCGGCTCTCATGCTGGAAGATGTCTGGTCACCCGACATGCAGGAGTACGTCATTGCCGGAATTTTGCGCAGACTCTCTCCGCGCGGTGAGGTAAGTCACGAAGAAAGTCTGGGCGGGCAGGCTATCCGTGAGAACCTGCGCCAATACAACCGATTGATCACAGACTATTGGGCGCAGCAGGACGCGGGAAACACCAGGGCAGCCGCATCTTCCCTCGCGCCAGCCGAAGACCTGCTTGGCAAGCTGCAAGAAACCAGGGAGGACTACCGCATGCTCGACGACGATTTCCAATTTCCGGTGCTCATGGCGCGTTATCTCGTACGGCCCGACATCTCGGTTGAGCGCAAGCGAGCCTTCCTTCTGGCTAAGGGCGGGCACGATTCAAGACTGGCGCGGCTGCTCAACAATTTACTTTACATAGCCCAGCGCACACATCCTTACGTAAAGCATCCGGCCGCGAAAAATCTCATCCGTTTTCCGCCACTCAGCGATGGCCGTTTTTTTCCAGGAAGTTGGCGGGACAGCGGAGCCGGCTACGGCAATGGCTGTTTTGCCATGGATGTCAATGTCGTATGGACGGTGCAGGCATTGAAATCGCTAGCGAAGATAGTGGCAGCCTTGCATGACTGCCGATTCGGTTTACAGGAGTTAGAGGAAGCGTTGCCTGAGATACGCGGTTCTGTCTTGCATGTATATGCCGAAAATCCACAGGCGTTACAACTGACCATCCAGACTTGGCAAGGGGCAGTGAAACACTTTGCTGTCAGAATGAATGCGCAAGAACTGGAGCAGCGACTCCGCGCAAAATTAGACTGGCTCACGCCGCAGGAACGAGCGTACTGGCAACAAAATGTCATCATTCCGCAAAGAGAGATCGCTTTTCTCGCCCTTTCCCTGGATGCAGAAGGTCAACCTATCCCGATGCCCAATACAGATATTGGCAGTTGGCTGTTTTTGGAAGATTTGACCTCGCAAATTTTGCAAGGCAAGATCGAGAGCGAAGAAGTGATGGAGAATATCCGCATCCTGGTTTTGCCTTACCCTGTGGGGTTATTCCTGAGAGGTCTTGGGCCGTTGGTCGTCAACGATGCTTATGCTTCTTCGGCAATCTGGGAAAAGTATCGGCGCGACCATTATCATTCGCCTCGGGTCGTCTGGGGGCGCGAGGTCAATCTCATTCTGTTGGGACTACGCAGACAGATGCGGGCGGCTATGGATGACAAAGGCTGCATCAAAGACTCCAGGCTGGTTCCGTATGTCCGGGAATTGGAGGCGATGTTAGCAACCATCCGCACTGCGGTGGACGCTTCCGGCCTGAAACACAACGAGCTATGGAGTTACCAGATCGTGGGCGACAAATTGTTGCCTGTGCGTTACGCCAGCAGTTGCGATATTCAACTGTGGAATCTCACCGATCTGGCCGTACAATTCAGTGCTGTACGCGACTAGGAATAGCAGCCTCACACTCTAATGCGTGCGAGAAACGCCTTGTAATCGTCGGGCGTGTCAATGCCGCGTGAGCGGTAGCCGGTGACGGCGACAAGTATGCGGTGGCCGTTTTCAAGCACGCGCAACTGCTCCAGTTTCTCGATCTCTTCGAGTCGCGAGGGCGGCAGTTTCGGGTAAGCGAGCAAAAAATCACGGCGGTAGCCATAGATACCGATGTGCCCCAGGTAGCCGACTTCCTTGTTTGTCCCCGGGTCTCGCTGGTAAGGGATCGTGGCACGCGAGAAATAGAGAGCGTAGCCCGCCTTGTCGCACACTACTTTGACCAGGTTTGGGTTTTTCGCGTCTTCGGCAGACACCGGAGTGGCCAGCGTGTCCACCGGCACGTCAGGATTTTTTTGCAACAGAGAGATGAGCAGATCCACCGCAACAGGCGATATTTCCGGCTCGTCGCCCTGGACGTTGATGAAAATGTCGCCAGAGGTGCGTGTCGCCACTTCGGCGATGCGGTCGGTGCCACTCTTGTGGGCGATGTCGGTCATCTGTACCTGGCCGCCAAAAGAACGCACCGCCTCAAGAATGCGCTCGTCATCTGTGGCGACGATTACCTGTTGTGCCAACTTGGCCTGCAAAGCGCCTTCATATACATGCTGGATCAGATATTTGCCGCTTTCTTTGAGAAGTGCTTTGGCCGGCAGCCTGGTCGAAGCATAGCGTGCCGGGATAACGATATTTACTTGCATATATTGATCCTGTCACTGCTCGCGTTGCGGGAAGAGACTGTTGGCGTTTACATTTTTACGCACCTGTATCGGCCTATAGCCCAGTTGCTGTGCCTGCAAAATATTGTATTTGAGCGAGCGGTAGGCTTCAGACTCTTTCGTGGGCTGATGCGCGGCGTCAAACATGTTTTCTTCGCGCATCAACACCGAGAAGCGATTGTTGTTGTCAACGAAGATGGCGTCGCGCTCCGGCCAGTCGCTTTGTTTCACCTGCTCGGGCGTGCAGCTTTGGGCGTAATCATAAAAATGGCTGTAGTCGAGCAGTCCAAGCAATTTGGCCATGACTTCGTCTTCCACGATCACCACCGAAGTCTGGTCATGGCCGGAGAGATCCGACGATTCATAGACGAACTGTTCGA
>JAGVGO010000082.1 GCA_020057085.1 Planctomycetota bacterium
GCAAACAGCTTTAGCTGCTTGCGGGTGAGGGGGATTTCATACCTGCTTGGCAGCAATATTCGATGGCGTCTAGTTTAGCATAGTTCGCAATTCTTTCTGTTTTTTTGCCATAAACCCCCCTCACCCGCCAGCGCCTCTAGGCGCTGACGACCTCTCCCCTGGCGGGAGAGGTTATACTCTACCCATAATTTTTCTATCCCCCCGAAGTGTTAGATACGCCCGGTAAAATTCTAGTTTACAAGGCCAGAAAGGTATCGGATTTTATGGCACGCAGTAGTGATATTGAATTTGGCAAACTGGCTCTCATGTTCGGCTTCACCTCCAAAGAGAAGATGTATGCCGCACTCCGTGAAACAGCCGTGCTGCAAGAGATGGGTATTGCCAAACGTGTATCGCATATTGTATACGAACGCGAATTTTTGACTCCTAAACAGGTACAGGCAATTCTTTGGACTCTCTATTGCAACCATAAGATTGACCGGTTCCCTGCCAGGGTCGTCTACGAATTCACCGAAGAAGACGACAAGAAATTTCTGGAAAAGGTGATGGCGCCTCTCGATCTCACCCTCTCGACTATCCGCGATAGAAAAAGGAATGACGACTTCATTTTTCCCCAGGACGTGTTGATCTACTGTCTGGACATCCAGAAACAGCTCCACCAGAAAGGGTTCCCGCGCACACTGTTGTCCATTCTCAGTGCCAAAGGATATCTGCAAGACGCGCACCGCAAACTGGTCCCTGACATTGAAAGCAAAAAAAAGGTGATTGCCTCGCCCGACATGGCTAAATCGGCTGCCAATCGTCGCCTGTGGGAAGCGACTTTATTTGCCGCGATCGCCGCGCAAAAAACCAAATTGACACCGGAAGATATACAAAAAGCGGAAAAAATCTGGCAAAAGCTGGGGGAATGGCAACTGTCGCTTAAATATAGCGAACTTTTGCATTACCTTGGCGTCATTACCAAAGGTGACCTTACGAAGCTGGGAGTGTTTCTGTCGGAAGTCGCCAATATTGACCAGATTCCCCAATTCAGTGCCTTCGATCTCGATGAAGAAGAAAAGAATTTTGTGCAGCAAGAGTTGAGCAAAGAAGCACGCTATCAAAAGGCATATCATGAATGCACAAAACTCTCGGCACAACTCAAGGCGATGGGTGTAGACATCGCGCCGGAAAATCTGTTGATCCATAAAAAACAGATAACACGCGCCGAGATTCAGGCCAAAAAAGGCAAAATCGCCGCGCTTGACCATTTGCCTAAAGGGTTGGCCGCCACAGAAAACAGGCCGGTGCCAGAACAGCGTACTCATATCCCCAAAATTGCGGAACGAGAACTCAATTTGAGCAGGAAAATCAAAAAAGAACTTACGCGCAAGATGATGCCTTTTTCTATGGATGTCGTGGAAAAAGAGTTCTCTTCCCAATACCTGGAAGAAAGGAAAAACATACGCCACCGACCTGAAGGCAACATCAATGCCATCCTTCAGGAAATATCGCAAACACAAATGATCCCGTTCAAGGAATTCACCTTTTCTGCTACCGAGGACGTGCCCTTGTCGGGCTCGCAGATTCGTATGCCTCTGCGCTCCGACAGTAAATCGGCAGGGCTCCCTGCTATTCCGGTGTCAGAGATACACGATACACAGCAGGCGGCGCAGACCGAATATCTATCGCTCGATGCTTTGCCAAAGAAAGGGGCGTTAACCGGCAAGAAAGACAGCGAAGACAGGTTGAGCATCCCGGCCCCTGATGGTAAAGCCATTACACAGACAGGGTACTTCTCTCTCAGTGCCGACGACATCAAAAAATTCACCAATAAAGTCGCGCACAGCATGGGGCCACAACGTTCGTTCAAATTGGTACTGCTTGCCTTTTTCATTGTCGGGGCAGGCATCGCCATGGTAGAACCCAAATACCAAGAGCTGTTTCCGCACGCCGACCCGATTTTCACCAAAGTTTGCCATTGGCTTGCCTCGACGTTCCCGGTTCTCCAAGAAAGTTTGGAGCATGCCAATCATCTGCCGATCTACACGGCTCTCAGTATGTTGATCGTGTTCCTGCCATGTTTGTTTGTCGGCGATTGGTTCGGTAAGTTGGCGGACAAGGGGTACAGCCACGTCTTGTTGGTGTGGGGTTTCTTGATCTACGGTTTGTCTTTGCCGTTCTTGCCGTTTTTTGGCGATATCGTTGACCACAGCATCGTGCGGTTCGTACAGGGCATCGGTCTGGCCGCCATTTTTGTCGCCGGCGAATTTTCTATCAGCAGATGGTACGGCCCGCTCGAACGTGGCAGATATATGGGCTTTGCCATCATGGTTTTTACCCTGGGCTTTTGCCTTGGGTTTGAGCTGCCGCTCATTTTTGACGAGTTTGCCACCAACGAGACCATACTCGGCATCAAGCTCTCAGGACTGTTCCTGGCCTCGGCGTTCTGGGCTTTCATTTCCCTTCTCACCATTTTGTTCGTCTATCGTCTGCGCATCAACAAAGTTACAAACGAAGATGCCGAAGAAGAAACGGAAGCCATTGTCATCCCCAAGAAGCCTCTGATCGCCGCCGCCCTCTATGGTCTCACAGAAGTAGCATTGTTCGCGGTGTTTTTCCCGTGTTTTCCCAAAGAGGTGCCGATATGGGGCAATATTTCAACCGACGAACTGGTGCTGTTGTTCGGCATAGGTGTTTTACTCAGCAGCTATATTTTGGGATGGTTGAGCGATCAGATTGGTCCGGCGCCGCTCCTGACGGCTTTGAGTTTGCTTGCGGTGTTCACTTTCTGTGCGTTACCGTGGGCAGGCACCAGCTCGGTCAACCTGTTGCTGTTGTCGGTAAAATTGGTGGACATCCTGTTTCTGTGCGTAGGCATCGTCCTTGGCGGTCTTTATCCGCTCGGTTTTTCCTGGTTGCTCGAAATGACCGACAACGAACGCTATTTTGGCAAGGCATCCGGCCTCTTTGCCGTCTATGAAGGTGCCGGCTCAATGTGTGGGTGCTTCCTGTTCGGTGTGGTGTTCACACTGTGGGGAATCAATGGCTTTTTCTTCCTGCTCAGCATGATTTTCGTCGGCTACTTCTATTTGTTGTCCACTTCCCCGCGCAAGGAATCTGCGCGCATCGGTGGTGAAGACCGCCGCGTGCGGGGCTTGCTCGGTCTGCTGCAGCATACGGAATAACATATTAGCCGAGCTAAAGCTCGGCGTTCCCAGGACACTTCGCGTATGAAATACCTGCTCGGTTGTCCCTGCCAGCACAAAATCGAGGTGGACGACGGCGACACGCGCCACGAAATCCGCTGCCCGCATTGCCATCGCTACATCAAGATACCTGCCTTCGACAAGGTCGCCCCGCTACTCACACCACGCTCACGGCCACAGGAAATGATCGGTAAGACCCTGGCCAAACGTTTTATCATCACGAGTTATCTTGGCGGCGGCGGCATGGGCTGGGTTTATGCCGCCGACGACCTGACGCTGCAGCGCCAGGTCGCGATCAAGGTGCTGAAGCCCAACTACCTTTCTCCCCAGTTCGCTACATTGCAAAAACGTTTCTGCCAGGAAGCCCAACTCTCGTCCCATCTGGTCCACCCTGCTATCGTACTCGTGAGAAGCCTCTACCGCAGCCACCTGGGCGTCTACTTCATGGTCATGGATTTTTCTCCTGGGCAGAGTCTACGCAAAATCTTGGACGAGCGACAATGTTTACCGATTGCGCAAGCCGTGGAGATTGCCAGGCAAATCCTCGAAGCGTTGCAAGTGGCACATGAAAGCGGTATTATCCATCGTGACCTCAAGCCGGCCAACATCATGGTGGAAGAAGAGGGCGAAAGCGTACAGGCCAAAATTCTCGATTTCGGCATTGCCAAAGTTTTTGCCCAGCAGCACAATTCTGTGGGTTACACCCGCTCCGGCTATCGTCTGGGCAGCCTCAAATATATGTCACCGGAGCAGCTCACCGGACAGAACTTAGATCCCACCACCGACACTTACGCCGTGGGTTTGCTTCTCTACCAGATGATTTCAGGGACGCTGCCTTTTTCAGGCAACAAAGAAAAATTCCTGCACGATACTCTGCGCCGTGACCCTCCATTGCTGCACAAAGCCTGCCACGCTAACGTCAGCAAACCTGGCTGGTTGCTTGACGCGGTCGTGGCCAAGTCGCTTGCCAAAAAAAGCCGCCGGCGCTTTTGCCAGGCTCAGGATTTTGCCGAGACCCTGCGTTTGTGCCAGGGTATGCCTATGTCATTGCCGCTTCATCTGCGCTGGAGGCTCAATTACCTGCGGCGCACTCTCTCCGGCAGATTGTTGTTGTCACTGCTCGTTATGCTCTGCCTGGCAGTTGGTTGCGTGGTAGCGCTGGCGATGCGTGCGCCATCCCGGAGTTACTGGCTGACAGAAGTGCAACACTGTCTGCATGCCGAGCGGTATGCAGAGGCGTACATAGCATGGCAAAAAGCCGATGAACAAACTCCGCCCGAGGCGGCTACCATCGCGTTCGCCGTTCTCTTGCCTGCATTCGACGAAGCCTGTGGTCGCAGCGACTACGGACAAGCACAGGAGATTTTACAGCACATTGTGCGCCATGCTGACAACCGTGAAATGAGCCAGCTATGGAAAAATTTGCTCGCAGAAGCCTTGCTATTGCAACAAAGCGAAGATGCACTGGCACACCATGATTACGCAGAGGCCGGGAAACTTGTGCAGGCGGACATTGCTCCCATGTTGCAATGCTTTTCGACACGCGCGGAACGGCTGGCATGGCTCAGTAAAATGCTGGAATTGGTGCATTAGCTTCCTTGCTAGTAGACCCGACGCACGAGCGATTTTTTCTTTTCCAGCTTGCGCGGTTGGCTCAGCGGAACGTCAAGCGTGTTCTGAATTTGCAAAGCCTGCACCGACATCAAAGGGATTTTGCACTCGTCGCCCACCATTACGGTGCGCAATTTTTTGGCAGCGATCAGCGCATCCAGTTTACTTCGATCAACTTGCAGCTTTGACATGGTTTCGTCCAAGGTCAGCATTTTCTGGCTGCTCATGTCAATGAGGCTCGTCTCTTTTTTGCGCCTGGTGCGTTTCACCTGGGCGAACTGCTGGGTGGAGGAGGTCATGCGTTCCAGCTTGAGCGCCATGATCGCCATCTTGGGAATCTTGATTGTACCCTCGTCCAGAATGTAGCGCAGAGAGTTCTGGCGCAGCAGCTCTTTTAATTCGTCGCGCTTTATTTGTAACTCTTTCATCGCTTCTTCGATGGTGAGCATTTGATCTCCACTCATGTTTTTCTCCTGTTAAACAAGCCCTTGCAAACTGGCCACCGACTCTATCACCAGATCGGCACGCACCGGTGAGCGAGCGATAAGTTCAGGGCGATATTTACCGGTTTTCACCAAAATACCCTTCATACCGGCTTCTTGTGCGCCAGCGATATCGGCTTCGATATCGTCACCGATCATCGCTACTCGTTCGGCCTTCAGCCCTATATCTTTGAGCGCCATGTCAAAATAGGTAACGGCTGGCTTGCCGACAACTACCGCTGTCTTGCCTGTAATATATTCCAAGCCGACGATAAAGGCACCCACATCCATGCGTAGCCCTTGCGCCGTCTGCCAGTATTTGTTCTTGTGCAGAGCAAGGAGCTGCGCCCCTGCCATAATCATACCAAAAGCCTTGTTGAGCAGCGCATAGGTCCAATGCTCGCCCAGGTCGCCGATGACCACCACCTCAGGGTTCTTGTCATCCTGCGGGAATTCGGCAAATTCCGGACGAATTTCGTCAGGTACCAGCAGGAAGCACCTGGGTTTTCCCAGTTGCCGCAGATACATGACGCCGGCATGACGTGAGGTAAATATTTGTTCGCGGCGCGCCGGCAGTCCTATACCTACGAGCTTTTTATGCAGAGCGTCCAGCGATTTGCAGGTGTTATTGGTAACAAAGCGATATGGGATCTGGCGCATCTCCAGATGAGCGATGGTCGCCGCGCCGCCGGGTATACTTTGCTCGTCAACATAAAAAACACCGTCAAGGTCGAACAGAAAGCCTTGCATATGGTGCAGAAAATTTTCGCTCATACTTCTTTCATCTCCAAAAAAGATGCAAGACGCGGGTCATCCTGCTTGCGCGCAAATACGATTTCACGCAGTGGACCGCACGCTTCGATATACGGACAGATGCGACATTTGTTGGGCGCCGGTACCGGGCACAATATGCCTTCTTCAATAGCGACGATGATGTTTTGACAGATGCCGCGCATCTGTTCTTTGATACGCGACCAACTCGCGCCGTGAAACCATACTTTTTGTACATTGCCCTGCTCGTCCAGGTAATGGCAGCATACGTTGTATTCCTCACGGTGATCTTCACCAGTTGTACTCCCTTTGCCAGCCGCAGGCGGAAACAGATGGAACAAAGCGAGCAAGTCAATCGCCAGCGACAGCGATTCACCGCCCGCCAGATGGTCGTCATGGCGAGAGCGCAGTTGACGTACCAGACGATACTGCATACCTGTTACCCGGCGCGGATTACGGCATAAGTGAATTTGATCGAAGTGGCCGCAGAATACAAGTGATTGCCCCTGGTTGAGAGCCAGGGATACTGGGGCGCCGGTTTCTCCGTACGCTACCTGGCAGTACGGGGGAGCTGCTTCGTTGTCGTGGTAGAGCATCGCTTCCAATTGATATTCCAGATTTTCCGCCATTTTTTCCTCGCCGATCTGCCACAGCAGAGCCGGATAGAGCTCACGCATCGGGTGGTTGGCGCAAGTACTCGCCAATTGTTGGCGTAATTTCAGAGCCGCCTCCGCTGCCGGCAAGTGGGCTAAACTCGACAATACGGCGACGGCGATCTGTCCTTGCTGGCTCATCGGCAGATTCGGCATACTATTTTTTTCTTTCCACACCGGCAACTTGACGATATAGCGCATAAAGTACTGAAACGGGCACACGGCATAAGTTTCCAGCATGCGCGCGTGGATACGCGGCCGTTGCAGGGGTGAGTAGACCTGGCGTAGCAAAGACAATATCTGTGGTGCACGTACCACTCCGGCATGACAATCGAAGGTCGGCCGGTGCATATGGGTGGCGAAACGCGCCGCCGCCGTGGCGAACACCGGATGGTGTCGGGCAAGGCATTGCAGCATCGCCATGTCATTATTGACAAAAGCCGCTGCCAGTCGGCGGGTGTCTTGTTGCCACAACGGCTCGCCAAAGCATTGCCCACAAATATTGGCGGCGTTTATGAAGCAAGCAGAGTGGCCGAGGTCGCTGGCCGACGCTGGTTCACCGGAGATGGCGCGCAACGATTCGAGCAGAAATGGCGAAGGCTTTCTTTCCTGACCGCTCAAGAGATGGTTACGCGGCCACAGCAGTACCGTTTCCTGACTCCCGCTCAACAGC
Source organism: Planctomycetota bacterium (assembly GCA_020057085.1). Lineage (GTDB taxonomy): Bacteria > Planctomycetota > Uabimicrobiia > Uabimicrobiales > JABWCH01 > JAGVGO01. Next base: position 7,379 of record JAGVGO010000082.1, read on the forward strand.
ATGTGAAATTGTAGCTTTTCTTGTTCGGCGCACTGTCGTCGGGTGAACATGGGCACTTCACGCCCGCGTGCCTGTGTGTATCGCTGAATTTCAGCACGTGCTTGCTCGGTGAGAAGCGGATTGCTGGCGGGTACAGCGGGAAACTCGTCTTGCACCATACCGACTATCAGGGTAGCCCGGTAAGCTCTGCCGGATGATGCCTCCATATCAGCGGCAAAAACGCCGGCTACTGTCGTCTCCGGCACGCTGTCGTCGAGAGCGAGAGAAACGAGCTGCCACAATGTTTCCATGCGCCATGGCAAGCGCACAGCATCGGCCAGGCGGATGGGCGAAACAGCTTTGGCGACCTCATCACTCAGGGGTGATGCCTTGCACACTTGCTGATACGCTGCCAGGAGAGAGTCGAGCGCCCCAGTGTAACTATTGTGGGACAGACAGTCGCTCTCTACTTTGTGCCAGAAGAGTACGAAGTGGTGTAGTGCGGCGGCGAGGTTTCCCCAATATCGCTGGCGTTCTACTTCGGCGTTGCCACCTTCGGTTACAGGCACGGACGGCCAGCTACCGCTATACTGGATCGTACCGGGCACGCCGTGATTTTCTTCCAATGCCGGATTTTGCTGGTGCAAGAAATGTTCCAGGCCTCTCAACCAGGCATTGGCCTCGTGGTTTATGTTCATTTCGGCAGCCAGCCAGTGCCAGGCAGAAGGTTGAGCGAACGGCCAGAGCGAGGGCGGCAGGATATTTTCAGGGCACAACGCCTGGCAGTTGATAATCCGCACCATAGCTTCACGGGCAAAACGAGAAGTAAAAAGTTCGCCAATGGTACGCAGCAGTACGCCTTCGTGCGTGGTAGAAAGTTGCACAGCGGACAGATCTAGCGGGATACCACGGCTCGTCAACATATCGGGAAGGTAGCGGACATAGCTTGCCTCGTGCCGCCATACCACCGCGATATCGTGCCACAAGACGCCACATTGCGCCAGGCGAAACAGTTCGGCGGCGGCGGCTTCCGCTTCCTGGTACTCGTCTTGAGCGGCGATGATACGCACGCCGGCTACGTCCTGTCCAAAGCCTTTTGTCTCTGACTTACTGTTGCCTGAGGTGAACAAGGCATGCGTCCAGGATGGCGGCTCCTGTGCTGCGGAAGCCAGAGTAAACCCCAGTGCCGACAGCCAGTCGCAGGTATTGCGTGCAGAGGTATAGAGCGGATGTGGCGAAGATACAAGAAAGGCCGTGGTATCACGATGTTGCCACAGGTGTGCAAGAAAGTTTTTCTCTAGCGGTGTAAAGCCGTTAAACCCGTATAGCCACAAGCTGGCAAACGGTTGCAACCATAGAGATCGTGAAATCCATGCCCCGCTGTAACGGAGCAGGTCTTCATTATCCCAGCTTTTGGCTGAATCAAGTCTTTCCTGATATGCTTCCCAGATATCGGCAAACCTGCCGTCCGAGGTGTCGCCGTGGGTAAACAATGCCTGCCGCACGTCGGATGGTGACAGCAGTGTTTGTTTGCACAAGGCGATGTCTCTGGTCACTGCAGGCACGGTCTCGGAATCGGTAGCGAGAGAGTGATCGAAGCGATCTCTGCCGGTGCTTCTTTCGGCCATGATTTGTTGTACCAATGCATGTGCCAGAAAAGTCGGCAAGCGGCTATATTCCTCATTGTACTCCTGATGTTCATTGTGCAAGGCATCTGTGACATCGCTCAAGGTACAGGCTTCGGTTTGCAGAAAACCACCGGTTTCTTGTGCCAACAGGGTTTTGAGATGTTGCGCCAGCCAAAGGTTGGGTACGAGCAGCAACACCGGAGACCATCCTGTTTTTGGCTTGTTGGCACGCGCTGTCGCTACCAGTGCACGCTCCAATTGCTGATAGCCGGCGGCGACGATTAGTTTTTTCATAGGCAACACGCAGATAGCTACGCACTATTTTTTGAGCCGCTTTTTTGCTTCACGGTTTTCAGGGTCCAGTTCGAGAATGTACTTGTAGCAGTCCAGCGATTCCTCGTTTTTGCCTGCCTGCTCCAGATTCCAGGCAAACAAGGTAAGTTGGCGCACTGAGGCTTTGACATCACCTAGTTCCAGTGCCAGCTTGATATACTGATTGATGGCATCGTAATCGAAAACATTTTTGGCCAGATGTTCTGCCAGCTTCGCCAGTTCGGCGCGTTGTCCATCTTGTCCGCCGGTTGCTTTATTGCCGGGCAGTGACGGTATGACATTTGACATATCTGGTAAAGGTGCTTCGTCGCGCGCTATTTCCTGTGTTTCCTCGGCGGTATGATAGGAAGGCATTTGTGCTGCCTCGCTCTTTTTGCTGGCTACCACTTCAGCTTTGGGGCTAGGCTCAGGCTTCTTGGCAGGCTGTGTTTCAACCTCAGCGGGGCCAGGCTCAGGCTTCTTGGCAGGCTGTGTTTCAACTTTTGGCGAAGCCTGCGGCTCAAATTTTTCGGCTGCGAGAGCCTCTACATGCTCGGTCTCTGGTTTGGGTTCGGTGGGAGATTTTTGCAATTCACTCCCCATAAAATCTTCGAATTCGTTTTCTTTGCCACCACTCTCAGCGCCTATTTTTTGCGTCAGATCTTGTTTGACACTGTCCTCTGCCATATCGAATATTGATTCCCATCCTGCAGAAACCTCTGTCTGCGAGAATACCGCAGTATGTACACTCTCAGCGCCGGCCAGGCTACTCTCGTCAAAGGGCACATTTTGCTTGAGAGTATTCATGACATCAGACATTTTGCCGACAAAAATATACACGTCGGTTTTGGTTACGTTCTGAATTTCTTGAATCATATCTGCGGTAAGAACTCCTGCAGCCAAGACAGTAAGCACGTCTTCAAACTGATCCACCGGTATGAACTGGTATTTATACATGAGATATGGTGGGGTTTTTTTGATCAGCTCGGTAGAAAAACTACAGTCCTGTAACGACAAGTAAGGCATCTGCATACGATCGGCGACAATCTGCACCAATTTTTGTTCATCGAGTAATCCTTTGTTGACCAGTGCTTCAGCGATGGATTTACCGTTGGTGCGGCAGGAACGCACACAATCTTCCAGCTTGGCACGATCGACGTAGCCATCTTCTGACAAAATTTCTTCCAGCTTTTTCTGCACTAACTTATCGAGGTTTTTCATAGATTTGCGGCTCCAGGAATTTGGCGACTGTGCAAATGCTCCATAAACGAAACGAGTGGAAATTGACGACGTAAATTTTACGTTTATTTTAAGAAAAAAAACAGCCGATTGCAATTCAATTTTGTTTCCGGCGCTGAAGTTCCAACATAAGCTATGTCATTTCGCCCGGTCGCCCGGCTTTTCTTGCACGGTAAAATTTTTCTTGAGCTTGCAGTGCCGGTGAAGTAAGATAGCAAGAGACGAGGCGTTGGCTGTCGCCTAAGTATGCGGCATGTGCCTTGTCATAAAATCCTGGCTCGACGGTGAGGGACAAACATGAAGATTTATTATCCCCAACACAAGGAAACAGTAAATTTTGCTGCCGAAAACCGGCAGACATGGCTGGCACAACTGGAGAAGACAAGGTATGATCTGTGCATCATCGGCGGCGGCATCAATGGCGCGGCCATTGCTCGCGATGCTTCTATGCGTGGACTCAAGACGGTGTTGATAGAAAAGGGGGACTTTTCTTCCGGCACCAGCAGTAAGTCCTCGAAACTCATCCATGGCGGTTTTCGTTATCTCAAGCAATGCGCCTTTGGTCTGGTGCATGAATCGCTGGTGGAAAGATACAAACTCTTGCATCTCGCACCGCATCTGGTCAAACGCCTGCCGTGTGTGTTTCCCATCTACAAGGGGGCCAAGGATGGTTATTGGTGGGTGTGCGCTGGCATGTGGGCATATGACATTTTGTGTGGCAGCAAGATAATCGGCCGCCACCGGATGTGGTCGCGCGGTAAGGCACTTGCCATGGTGCCGACGCTGCGTGCGGAAAAATTCAAAGGCGCGGCGCGCTACTTCGATGCCGTCATGGACGATTTCCGGCTGACACTGGCCAATCTGCAATCGGCAGTACTCGCCGGTTGCCATGCCCTGAATTACGTGCGTGCCACCGCATTTGTCAAGCAAAACAGCAAAATCGAAGCGGTATCCGTACATGACGAAATCGCAGGCCAAGACTACAACATCCGTGCCAGAAGTTTCGTCAATGCTTGCGGACCTTGGAGCGACGAGGTGCGACGTCTGGCCGACCCAAACGCCAAACAACAGGTGCGCACGACCATGGGCATACACCTGATCTTGCCGCGCGAACGGCTACCTCTCACGCATGCCCTCATGATCCTCTCGCTCATTGACGAACGTCCGATTTTTGTTATCCCGTGGCAGAATTTCACACTGTTCGGCACTACCGACACCGACTACAAGGGCGATCTCGACAAACTCGCCGCCGACAAAAAAGATGTCGAGTATCTCCTCAACTGTGCCCATTACTATTTCCCGGCGGCCAATCTTACTGAGTCCGATATCATCAGCAGCTTCACCGGACTCCGCCCGCTTGTCTATGAGGAAGGCAAATCGGCCTCGCAGGTAAGCCGTGAACACAAAATCTTCGAGAGTCCCAGCAATGTATTCAATATCATCGGCGGCAAATACACCACACACCGCCGCATCGCCAGCGACGTGCTGCGCTACATCGCAGGCCATGTGGCAGAGCTGAAGATTCCCGACCACTGCCCTACCGAAGAACACCCTGTCTACGGCGGTGAAACCAGAAATTTTGCGAAATTCCTGAACGAGAAGGGCAAGGCCGTGCAGCAGCAATACCAGCTATCTGGCAACATAAGCGACTACCTCATAAACACCTACGGCTTTCATGTGGACGACGTGCTTGCCTATCTTGCCAAAGACGCCTGTCTCAAGCAGGCAATTGTGCCCGGACTTCCCTATGTGTGGGCCGAGCTGCCGTACGCCGTACAACATGAAATGGCTTGCACGCTCGAAGATTTTCTCATGCGGCGGTTGCACGTACTCTGGTTTGCTCGCGACAACGGCCGCGCCGTAGTGCAAGAGGCGGCCGACAAGATGGGCGCGCTGCTCGGCTGGAGCGCGCAAGAGAAAGAACGGCAAGTGGCACAATATCTTGTGCAGGTGAAACTAGCCATAGAGTTCAGAAAGTAGGGGTATAATCATGCAACGACGTGTACGCAACCCTCAGCACAAGCCCCGCCCGCGTATGGAATTCACCACCCTGTGGGACTTCCCGTCACAGAACTACGGCATCGGCTGGCAAGGCAGTACCAGCTACAAAGGAGCGACGCCGAGCTATATCGTGTGGAATCTGCTCAAACGCTACACCCACAAGAACGATCTGGTACTCGATCCGATGTGCGGCAGTGGCACTACCATGGATGTGGCCAGCGACCTGGAGCGTCGTGCCATCGGTTTCGATCTGACGCCGGTGCGCCCCGAGATCAAACAGTGCGACGCGCGCCATCTGCCGCTGCAGCATGACAGCGTGGACTTCGTTTTCATAGATCCGCCTTACTCCGACCACATCCACTATAGCGACGACCCGCGCTGCATCGGCAACCTGGGCGCCCATGATCCGAAGTATTACGAGGCAATGGAGGATGTGCTGCACGAGGCGCACCGTGTACTCAAAAAAGAGCATTGCCTGACACTCTACGTGTCCGATTCGTTTGTCGCCGGCAAACCATTTTGCCCGATCGGTTTTGAACTTTTTTCGCGTATGCGGCAGTGGCTGGCACCGGTAGACATCGTGGCGGTGACGCGGCGCAACCGTGCGCTACGCGACATCGCCGCCGATCCCCAAAGTGCGCCGCCGTATCTCTTGCGCGGCTTTCATTACCTTTTCATCATGCGCAAGGAATGAAACCTTATAAGGTCGCGCTGATACCAGCCCTTCCGCGTTCGCGATGGCGGGCTGTTGCAAATTACTGGATTGTCACCTGTTCGCAAGACCGGATCGAATAGCGCGTACTGCTTCTTCCCGACGCCGAGGGCGCTCTGCGCTTCAGGGCTGGTATCACGCTTCCCAAAAAACGTTACTATGAGGCTTCATTTTGTCATGAGCAGACTGGCTTCCATGATTTCCAGATTGCCTTCCTCACGCAGTTCCATGGTGAATGTTTGGAGGTAGGAAAGGATTTCGAGCAAAGTCTTCATCTTCGGCTCTTCGAACTTCTCGCCTTTTTTCTGCGCCTCTTTCTTGAAGAACGGAATATTGGCTTCGATGAGTTCGGCCACTTTGCTAAAGTTCACGTAGCAGTAGAGGCTGGCCACCTTGGGCGACTGGCTGTCTTTGAGTACGGCATGCATGCTCTTGAGTCCTTCCGGTTGTGAACTCAGCAACAGCCAGTTCGGCGTAAAAGCATAGGTTGGCGAAAGCAGATGTTCGATCGGATGGTTCTTGAATTGCAACTGATGCACCTGTACGCCGTCAACATTGGTCGTATTGCGTTTGACGTAGCGTTGCAGATCGGATTTTTGCTGACTCGCGAGTTTCCACAATTTTTCGATGGCCATGTTGAAATCTACGCCAGGCGACAGGTTCAGCAACAGGTGGACATTGGGCACCACAACTTCTTTGTGGCGTTTTTGCGGCATTTGTAACCACAGTGCGGTCTTTGGTCCGATCACCGTCACGACATCTTTTTCAAAGCTCACCCAGTCGAACAATTCGTTCAAGCGTGCTTCGATTTCGCGCAGCTTGCGTTTGTCCTTGTGCATTACATCCGCCTTGAACCCGTACCAGAACACCTGATAAGGCAGTGGCGTGGCGGCAAAGGCGATAGTGTTGGCATCTATGGCGCTCTGGGCAAACGATACGGCAGCCGCGTCGCTGAATATTTTCGGGGCATCGCTATTGCGCTCGCGTACCACTTGTACTCGCACGCCGTTTTCCAACGACAGCCCGGCGACGATGCGCTGGCTGCCGGCGATGGTGCTGCGGATTTCGTCGAAGAAAGCCTTCATCTCCGGGAACTTTTGTTCCAGCGGATTTTGTTTGCTGAGATCCACCGGTAACTGGCTGATGTTGACACAGATTTTGGCCACGCATTTTTGACCGAGAGCCTTGTACACTTCCGGTGTCTGCCAGCCGTCGCTGCGTTTGCCGAGCAGACGGTCATAGGACTCATGCAAACTTTCCAGACGGTTGGAAATGATGAAAAGTCCGTCCGTCAGAAGCGTATAATGCTGTTGCACTTTGCCTTTGTCCGGGTGGATGCTGACGATTACCTTGTGGCCGCCATACTCCTGATCGGGCAGGCGATAGAGCTTTTGTGCCTTTTCTTCCTGCTGCAGGAAATTCTCGAGCTGTGTGGTGACGTCGCTAGTACCGCTGCCGAACAACACGAACACCGGTTGCTCCTGTGTCTCCTTTGTTTGCTCGCTCGCTGTCTTGGGTGCATTGACGCTCAACGCCAGTTTGGTCTTGATGATATGAAAAAACGGATGTTGCATCAACTTGGCAAATTCTTCCGGCAGTGCCGGTTTGTTCGGATGCTCATGGCGATGGATCGTGGCGAGGATTTCAAACAGTTTGGAATTGCGGAAAACATTGACGACGCCTTCGACATCGTTTAACGTGGCGACAATGGTGGCATCGCCAGGCAAGAAATTCTCGAGTGTTTTGTCTTCAGCCTTGCTCAAGGGAAGCAAAGCCAGCACAGTCATACAAAAGATTACCCATATGTTGAAAAGTCTCATGAAATTGCTCCTTGCATAAAGAGAAACTAGAGCTACGCCTACAAGGTTAAAAGCTTGTAGATTTCTCCACAAGCCTCGCCCACGAGGGGCGAGGTAGTGGACGTGTGTACTGAGAATCTACAAGCAAGACGCAAAAAACGCAAAAGGTTACAAAAAAAATTTTCGTAACTTAGTTGCCTCCCTGGCAGATAACTATTGCAGTAATCAATAGCAACCGTTTCTGCCAGGGAGGTAATTTTATGCCCACCACAATCATCTTTCC
>JAGVGO010000176.1 GCA_020057085.1 Planctomycetota bacterium
ACGCTCGAATTATTAGCATATCATCGTCTGTAATAAAATGCTACTACTATACTTGTAAAAATCGTGTATAAAAGTGAGCACTAAAGTGCCAGGCTTTATCACTTTGCCGCATTCGCGGCAGGGACTTTTTAACACGCATCAATTTTGCAAATTTACAAAATTGACAAACAGACTTATATAGTTACAACTAATTATTAACATTAAGCTTAGCGCGAAAACTTTAAGAATTTTAAGTTGTGAGACCCATTTCCATCGTCTTCTTAATCCCTAATTTACTGGCTTTGAAACGATATTTGCTTACTCAATCTAAACGCTATAGCCGGTGATCTTGTGGATCGTATCCACATCCAGGCCAATCTTGAGCGCATTTAGCACGGCATCTGTTTTCCTTTTCTGGATGCCGATTTGCTCGCCTTCTTGTAGCCCCAATTCTTTGCCCTTTCTGATGCCGACCATCTCTTTCTCGTACATCATCGAGTAATCCAGGGTGGCTTGGTTTCTAATATGCCCGTATCCCCAGGGCTTACCGCCGTCTAAAGACGGCTCTCGCCCTGGGCTATAACAATTCGCGCTTACAGCGCGGGCATCTTCTCTCGCCACTGGTCGGGGACGATGCCGCATCGCCCAAATGTCTGAACCACGATGCGCGGAAGGATGACAGGATTGTCAAGATGTTGTCACCTTTACCGCCGCTCGCTCCATCACATTCCCCACGCTGCGGCCTGTTTGCATGACGAGCACCGCCTCTTGTCCTTGCAGATGCTTCTGCCATCTCTCCCATCCAGTCAGCGGCACGCCACACCTCGCATAAAAGCCTCGACGCGGATGAAGCCGCGCAAGGCCCAGTGTGCGGGCAGCCCACGTGGCATCACGGTCGAACAATTCCAGGTAGCAGCCAACTTGCATCAAGATGCGTCCGCGAAATCGGACGCGGAAATAGCGGTACTGCGCGTACAGGTGTGCCGGATGCTTGGATGGTTTCCAGCGTGGGATGACACGAAAGCCTTGCCAATGAAACAAACTGCGCACGGCCATAAATTTTTGCCATATTGCCTGGAACAGCCAGTGGCAACTGGCGTGCTGAAAAATGCCGAGGTACGAGTTGAGCGTGGCTCGCAGTTTCTCATAGCGAGTCGGCGGGAAGTGTAGCGTAGTCGCTTGCGGGCTGGGGTGAGTCATCTCCTGGGTCTGGCGTGCGAGAGATTCATAACATTTGGCTACCGTGCGCCTGCGCACGAGCCGGTGGGATGGCCGCGTGATGTAGCCGACGAAGTCAATGCCGTTCGACACCGGCCGCACCATCTGCCGTTTGGGATGCAGTTGCAATTGCAAGTTGTGCTGCAAGAAGTGTTCGATCTCTTGTTTCCAGGCATAGAGTTGCTGCCGGTCTTCGTGCAGCAACACCAGATCATCCACGTAACGCAGGTAATACCTGGCTTTCAGGTGATGCTTGATGAACTGATCTAATTGGTTGAGGTAGATGTTGGCGAAAAACTGGCTCGTCAGGTTGCCGATGGGCAGTCCCTTGCCAGGCTCTACAGTGAACAGGCTCTTGTGTACCGGGATTTTGTCCCATTTGCGGCGAGTGCAGGTAAAGACTGTGTTTTGTGTCGGGTCGTGCAGAATCAATATCTGCGCAAGCCAGCGCATCTCTTCGTCGGCGAGCCGAGACAGCACCAGATTGAGCAATATCTGCCGATCAATCGAAGGGAAAAACGCGCGGATGTCGAGCTGCAAGAACCATGCGCGGCGGGTGCCATTGGCCGTGACCTGGCGCGTAAGGTGTTGCAGGCGTGCCACCGCCGTGTGTGTGCCTTTGCCCTTGCGGCAGGCGTAAGAGTCGTGGATGAACACCGGCTCCCAGATTGTTTCGAGGTAACGCACCAGGAGATGGTGCAGGATGCGGTCGCGGAAATCTGCGGCAAACACCTCGCGGTATTTGTCGTTGCGGGAAACAAAGCAAAACGAGGGAGATGGACGATAGGTCCGTTGTACCAGTTGTTGCGTAAGCTCAAGCAAATTTTGCTCGGCGTTGGCCTCAAACGCTAGCGCCGCCTGCTTGCCGCGTTTCTTGCGGCGGCAATCCAGGTAAGCCTTGTAAAGATTTTGGAAAGTAAAAAGTGAAGCCATCGTCTTCCTGAGCGAACCACAAAAACGCGGTTGTTGTTGGAGTTGTTGCGGTTGTTCCAGTTCTTGTTGCCGTTGTTGAAGTTGAAGTTCCACGCAGAAGAACCATGTTCCTCCCGCTTCCCCGACACAGACGTATCGGGCCACCGGAGTTCGATCCTTGCGGTACGGACCCCTGTATCACTATGCCACATGGGCGGGGAGGACAAGACGATGATGTGGGCACGCTCGCTTTCCTAGCCTGGGGCATTGGTCGGCGAATCTGGCCGCTTCCTGGACGCTTGGCTTCTCATCCACCCCTCGTTTTGCTTTGCAATTTCGATTACCTGGTTGATGCTGGTCTGGAACGAATTGAAGTTGGGAAACGCCTGGATTTCCTTGCAAATGCGGATCACCACTTTGAGTTCCTCCAGCTTGATCCTGACCTCCTCCAGCGCCGACAATTTGTCGGTGCTGTTGTTGGCGCGGACGATCAACATTATAACCTCGCGCGCGAGGTTACGCAAGCAAGAACCGTGCGTAAATTTGTGGTAGCGGCTGAAATTGCTGACAATCTTTTCAAAGTACAGCAACAAATCAAAGGCCGCTTTGTAGATCGGCAAATGTTCGTACTGTGCCAAAAAATACCCCTAAAATTTTTATCGTCGTCCCCCGACAAGCGGGGGATATAGCTTTTTGACTTCTTTTATTTTCCAAGTGCCAGGTCTAAAACCTCGGGCTTGTAGCCCGACAGCTTAGAGCCACCAGTTCCGACCGAAAAAAGAAGGCAAGCAAAAAGCCT
>JAGVGO010000160.1 GCA_020057085.1 Planctomycetota bacterium
CGATGGTTATTCATATTTGTGAGCTCTTTAACCCGCATAAGGATGCGGCTTACCCTGCCCACAAGGGGCAAGGTTTCCGCCGCATGTTTTCTATGAAATTGATACTGGTTACCGGTGGCGGCGGTTTTTTGGGCTACGCCATCGTGCGTCTGCTGCGATTTTGTGGCGACAACGTCCGCGTCCTGTGCCGGGGTGATTATTCGAAACTCCAAATATTGGGCGCTGAGACCGTGCGTGGCGACATTGCCGACCGCGCGATCGTCAACAAGGCGGCGCAAGGGTGCGACGCCATCGTTCACACCGCGGCCAAGGTAGGTGTCTGGGGCAGTTACCGTGACTACTACCGCACCAATGTTACGGGAACGATCCATTTGCTTGACGCCTGCCGCGATTTTGGCATCACCAGGTTCGTCTACACCAGCTCGCCGTCCGTCGCCTATGGACCGGAGGGCGCTGCCGGCAGCGATGAGTCGCTGCCCGTTCCGTCACGTCACGTCACCGCTTATTCAGCCACTAAAGCCGAAGCGGAGCGGCTGGTGCTGGCCGCCAACGGCCCACAGCTCGCCACCTGCGCCCTGCGGCCACACCTCATCTGGGGGCCGGAAGACAACCACCTGGTGCCGCGCATCGTGGCGCGGGCGCGCGCCGGAAGGCTCCGCATCATTGGGGACGGGCAGAACCTGATAGATTCCATCTATATTGACAATGCCGCCTACGCCCATCTGCTGGCACTCAATCGCCTGGCTCCGGGAATGCCACTGGCCGGGCGGGTCTACTTCCTGTCGCAGGGCGAACCTCTGCCTGCGGCTGTGCTGATCAATCGCATCGTCGCTGCGGCCGGACTGCCGCCCGTCAGGCAGCACATCTCCGTCAAGTCCGCACTCATTGCCGGAGCCATCTGCGAGATTGTTTACAGACTGTGCGGTATTGCCGCCGAGCCGCCATTGACGCGCTTTCTGGCGCATCAACTCTCGTCCCCGCACTGGTTCAATATCGGCGCGGCGCAGCGCGATCTCGGCTACCGACCGCTAGTGAGTATTGATGAAGGCATGGACCGTCTCGCAGCCTGGTTCCGAGCGCCGGTAAAAACGACATAATCCAAGAATCTCTAGTTCGGACAAGCCGAGACCTGTTTGCCATGAATGTTTTGGCGAATAGCCAATATAACTATTTCAAGTTAGGATTTTTATGAAGATTTCTCCTCTAACCCGTGCGTCGTTCTTGGCGTTTCTTATCGCTTTTACCACCCTTTTCGCGCAAATTCTGGTACACCGCATAGTATCTGCAAAACTCCTGAACAATTATGCTTTTTTTATCATATCTCTTTGTTTATTGGGATTTGCAATTTCCGGCATTATCTTGAGTTACGGCCTGAAATTTTTTCTCTCCAGACAGAACGATTTCATGGCAATCTGCGCTTCCCTGTTTGCCATCACTATGATTGGTGCCAGTATAATATTTTACAGAATAGATGTAGGTGATCAATTGAGCCCTCTGTATATGATTGATTTGGTCAATTGGATTCCCATTGCCTTACTTTTCACTGTGCCTTTTATTTTTTGTGGGCTTATGCTGGGGGCTCTCCTTTCCGCATCATGCTATGCAACTACTCGCATATATTGCTTTGATTTGCTGGGTTCTGCGTTGGGTGCCGCCGCTGTAATTATCGCCATCAGATGGCTGGGAGTAGAATTGAGTATGCTATTGGCATGTGCCTGTTTGCTATTCGGTACAGTCATGCTATCATTACCGATACGCCGGTTTGCCATGGTCACCAGCGGACTCTCTCTGGCATTGCTAACGATTGCCTTTCTATTGGACAATAGTTTGTTTGCCATGAAATATCCGCAAAAATCCATGCTGGCAGATACACAAAAATCAGGGGAAGCGTTCGGCATTGAATATATTATTTGGGATCCTCTCTCCAGAATAGAAGTGTCGCGAATTCCCCCAGTCTCTTTCAAAAATTTTTTTTATAAATCACTCATAGGTACAAATCCATCTTTGCATCAAAAATTCAAACGCATGATAACGCAGAACAACTTTGCATTTACCTATGCGCTAGAGTACAATGGTAATCCCAGCTCTCTTAAAGGTATAGAAGAAACCATCTATGCATCCGCCTACGTAGCGATGTCTTCTGTGGCACGCCCCAAGGTCGCCACGATCGGCGTTGGCGGCGGTTTTGACATATTGACAGCGATCTATTTCAATGCCTCGGAGGTTACGGGGATAGAAATCAACAGCGCGACTTGTGATATATTGACAAAAACCTATGCGGATTATTTCAGACATTGGGTGAAAGACCCGCGAGTTCATTTGGTCAACGAAGAGGGCCGTTACTATCTCGCAACCACAGATAAAAAATATGATGTCATTCAGCTTTCCGGTGTAGATTCTTACAGCGGTACTCCCGGCGCCGCTCATGTATTTTCCGAAAGCTATCTTTATACGGAAGATGCCATGCAGCTGTATCTGTCCAAATTGACCGACAACGGCATTCTCAACATCATGCGCCTTGAACACGACTACCCCCGCGAAATGCTGCGCGTACTCACCACCGCGATATCTTCGCTTCGCAAAATGGGAATCAGCAATCCTTCAGCGCATATTGTCATGGTATCGCAGCAGCCAAACAATTTCACCGCTCTGTTGTTGAAAAAAACACCTTTTTCGGCGAAGGAAATGGAAGCTGTAGAATTATGGGCGGCCTCCTTTCCTTACCTGACCGTATCTGCTGCGCCGAATCTCAATGCGGCAGAGAATGCATACCAGATAATATTGTCACTGAATAATCAAGAGAAAGAGAAAGCTGTGATCGCGAATTACCTATATGATATTTCTCCGGTTGGCGATAACAGGCCTTTTTTCTTCAGATTTTCTTTCTGGAAGCACCTGTTTCTTCCTCATGGATCACCGCTCTCTGAGCAGGTTGCGGTGCCGGTATTGGAGTATAGCATTCTTTTTCTTCTAGGTATTACCGGGGTGGTGGCAATTTTGTGTGTCATCCTGCCCCTTTTTCTGTCGTCGGCAGCCGGCCTACATAACAAACATGCCGGACGTTACGGCCTCTTTTGTGCTTCACTCGGTATCGGCTACATGGCAATCGAAATATCTTTGCTACAAAAATTCGGTCTATTTTTAGGTCATCCTAACTATTCTCTTTCGGTTGTCCTCGCTTCTCTTTTGGTGGCAACCGGCGCAGGTTCTCTCTTTGCCGAATTTGTTGTCGCAAAACGCAAAAAGATGTATGTTACAGTGGTGGCGCTGACCTTAGTGATCCTCGTAGAATATAGCCTGATTTTTCCTCTGCTGCCGCAAATGGTTTCTTTCCCATTTTTTCTCAAGATTTCCCTGGTGTTTTTGCTGGTGGCTCCCGTCGGTTTTTGTCTGGGAACTTTTTTCCCGACCGTACTCGAACAACTCAAAACGAATGCGCCGAATTTTGTACCGTGGGCGTGGGGTTTGAACGGTATTTTTTCCGTGATAGGACCTATAGCAGGAGTGGCGTTATCCACAACTTGGGGTATCAATGTTTTGTTATTGTCGGCTATCCCGATCTACTTCTTCGCTGCCTGGGCTTTGCCGTCTCTGACTCATTGTAAACCAACAAATCCGCGAATATCTGTGTAACATAGCAAATGCCCGATGACCAGTACACACCGATGCCGGTATCACGAAAATCTTTGTCTAAAAGATGCCGGCGGTGGGCGGGGCTGGCCGCCCAGGCGGCCAAGAGGTCGGCTGTTCGGAATGAAACGGGCGAGATTTGTGCCAGGTTTTCTCCGGCACGGTGGAACAAGAGTCCTGCTGCCCACAATCGTTCCTGGGCATTGCGGCCATCGGGATCACGGTGAGCGAAAAAGTGGCGCTCGGCCATATCCCTGCTGTGGCTGCGTGCCAATGCGGCAAGCGATTGGTTCCACACGAGAACGGTACTCTGGTGCGCTTGACGCCAGAGGTTCACCTCTTGCCATATGGCACGAGCTATCCCGTCGGCATCTTGTTCGTCGAACGCTACAGGTGGTAGTACAGTACAGCCCATAAGTGACAAAACAATGCAAAGTATCAGCAGTTTACCACGCATCTTGGAAACGCAAGGGCTTGGTTGCGGCAAGCGAAAAAAGCCTTTCTGCTTATTTGCCGGCTGACAGACGCGCATCGATTTTGGCGCGCGTAGCGGAGAGGATTTCTCCGGTTTCCACACGTAGCAATTTCAGGTGCAGGTCATAACTTTGCGTGCGGCAGAACAGATTGCCGACTACCAGCATCTGCGCGCCGACGAACTCGCCAATTTTAGGCATCGTCTTACTATCGAACAGGGCAGATCGGCTCTCTTTTATGGCATCGAGTGCCTTGTTCAGATCAACGCGCTCCAATATTCTGAAAGTGGCGTTTTTTTTCTGCATCTCCATCAGAGAAACCTGTAGGCGATCTGTCAGGAATGTAATATTCTCAGCCATCTCCGCATTATCGCAATGGAGTGGGACGACTGCGGTAGGCGTTTGCGGGGGAATACGTTTCGCCGAGTAATCAATGAGCTGACCGATAGCCATGTCGAACAACTTCTGCACCGTTTCCTCCCGTTTTTCTTCATTTATCCGTGTTGCCGTAAAATATTCCTCATCGTCTGTAATCGCTCGCTTGCTGACATAGGCGTAATTGTCGCTGTGGACATTGGCTAGCGCCTGTTCGCTCAGGTAAAGCAACTCTTCCTTGGCAATGCGAATGATGATCTTTTCCAGGCTTTCACTGGTGAAGCGGTCACTCACATGGTGACTGACACTGCCAGCTTTGCCGCCTTCGCTGTCGCTTTTTTCGCCATAGGTGAGGAAGATGTATTTGGCATAAGTGTACTGGGAAATCTGGCGCAGAACAAATTCACCGGCGATGTCGAGGCCGCCGCTGCCGATCGTGAAGATTTTGATGCCCGCACGTTTGGCATCGGCTGCCGCCTTGGCATAGGTGTAATCTTGTCCATAGTCGAGATGGGGCGGTGCGTCGGTGATGGCAAAGGCAAGCCGGATACCGTCTTCGTTCCATTTGACCTCTTGCATGGCTACCCGCAACGCTTCTTGCAAATCTTCCGGCGTGTCGCCGCCGGCGTCAGCGGTTACTTTGGCAAGTTCGCGACTAAACTGTTCGATGTCATCGGTGAGCGGAATCAACTTAGTCACATACTCGTCCCCGCGATCACGGAAGAGTACCATGCCAAGGCGCAGGCGTGTGGGGACAGAGGTTTCGGTGAGGTTCATCTGGATGATTTCGAGCGTCTTTTTGAGCTGGGCGATTTCTTCGCCCATGCTGCCCGTAGTGTCGAAAATGAATAGTACATCGAGTGGCACAGGGCTAAGTCGCGGACGCGGGCCGGCGAGATTTACCGTGATCTGACGCTCGCCGTTTCTCGCCACTGCCAGCTCCTGGCGTAGTCCGGCCGCCGTGACCGTTGCCTGGTAGGTAGTAAGATCGGCTGCGTATGCGCTGGGGAAAAACAGGAACGTACCGTCGCTGTACGTCTTGCCGCTGCATAGCAATTGCTCTCTGTCTTTCACCTCCACTTGCGCGTTGACCACCGGCTTGTGGTTGCTGTCTTCCACCCGCAAGACGATTCTTTCTTCGATGGCAATGGGATAATGCGCAGCCTTTTCCTGGTAGTCGTGCAGGAAGGTGACAAAATAGTTGAATTGTTTGTTGTCATCGGTAAAACCGGCCTTGAGGCCGGAAACCTTAGGTCTGCTGGATTTGCTTGCCAGTTTTTCGGACGTCGTTGGCACTTTTTGTTCTTCCGCAGGTTCAGATGATTTGATGGCGGATCCTGTATCCGCTTTTTTTTGAGGCACAGCACTCATGATAGGCATGCTATCACTATTCGACATTCCACCACATCCGGAGCATGTAACTATTGCTACCATAAAGATAATCATTCGTTTCAGCGACATATTTTTCCTTTCTTTTTTGAAATTTGCTATGGTTGCTTGCGCAGCATGTCACGCAATTTCCATTTGCCGCTCTCCTGTACCAGCACTACTTTGAGTTCTTCACCCTGGCCTGGCAGTTTGTAGATGGCGACGAGAAACGTCGGATTGACAGTGGTAAAAAGGGCAGGGCGGAGCAATTTTTGTCGGCGCAGGACGGGTATGGCACGCATGAAAATTATCTCTTTTTTGAAAGAGTCCAGCTCGGCGGCACACATGGCCTCAAATGCTTCGCGATTGTGTTCATACAGCATACGGAACAGATCCACCAACATCGCCTCCACCTCTTTGTTGCGCGGCGCGCTGTCACGCAAAGGCTTGAGATTTTTATTGCGCAGGCTTCGTTGCACATCGTCGCCGTCGTATTTCCAGTGGCCGCCTTCATACACCATGTAGCTCACGTGCGGCTGCTTCTTCCTCGCTGTGTGAATCTTCACCTCATTGGCATTGTTGGTTTCCAGCACACTTTCCACCTCGCCCATAACATCACTCATCGCTTTGGAGACTATACGCATAAACAGCATCTTGCGTTCGCCAGGCATACCCTGTATACCTAAATCTTCCTTGACAAGAGCTTCGCTACACATAGCCAACACCTGGGATATGTCACTACCGGCAAGATTTTCCACCAATTTCTGGTATGCCTTGCAGGCAGCTTCCATTTTGGGCGTCGCCGGTTTCTGGGTACTGACGTTTACCTT
The DNA here is from genome assembly GCA_020057085.1 of Planctomycetota bacterium. GTDB lineage: Bacteria > Planctomycetota > Uabimicrobiia > Uabimicrobiales > JABWCH01 > JAGVGO01. The sequence continues at coordinate 6,677 of JAGVGO010000160.1, forward strand.
TGGATCTTGTTGTGCTGGCTGTGTTACCGGTTTGTCCACAGGTCGGGCTACAGTTTGTGCTGGCGTCGTTAGCTGTTGTTTCGGCTTGTGTACAACAAAATAGCCTCCCGTCACCAGTAGCAGAACCAAAACGAGCGGTGCTGCAGCTTTGAGCGCAGGCAAAGCCTGGCGGAGCCGGTAAGGATGAAATGGATTTTTTATGCCACGCAGATAGTTGGCAAGCTCACGTGCCATGTCGCCAGCATGATGGTAGCGTTTGTTTGCCTCTTTGGCCAGCGCCTTGAGGCAGATATGATCGAGGGCTGTATCGAACGTATCCGTCATCACGCGCGCGCGGCAGCGCGAAGGTGGCTCAGGCATGACGTGCAAGATGCGGTAGAACACTTCGCTGTACGAATGGCCAGATACCGTAGGCTGAAAGCTGAGCATCTCATACAATACGGCCCCCAGGGCGTAAATATCGCTCTGCGCCGTAGCCATGCCTTCCACCTGCTCCGGCGCCATGTACATCACGGTCCCCAGGGCACGCCCTGGTTCGGTAATGTTTGCCACCTCATGATCCAGGTCTTTGGCCAGGCCAAAATCAATCAACCAGGGGATTTCTTCACGGATGATGATATTGGAAGGTTTGATGTCGCGGTGGACGATGTTTTGTTTGTGCAGTATCTGCAAAGATTTTGCCAGATCGCAGGCAATCCTGACGGCGCGGTCTACCGTGAGCGAACGTTGCCGGATCAATTGGTCGAGCGGCTCGCCTTCGACAAATTGCATGATATAACCGAAATAGCCTTCGCTCTGGAAGTAATCGAATACCTGCGGTATAGGCAATTCACGGTGCTCGTTGGCCAGTCGCGCCAATGCCTGTGCTTCGCGTTCGAAGCGGGTAATGTCGTTTTCTGTCACCTGGCGATCGTTCAGGTACAAGATTTTGAGTGCCTCCACCCGCTTTAACGCCGTGTGGTAGACCTTAAAAACCTGTCCCATACCGCCGCCGCCGATCTTGTGTTGGAGTTCATAGCCACGACCGAGCAAGAATTTTTTCAATTTGTCGTGGATCACCTGTTCGTGCGCAGGCATAGGTGGTTCGGCCACTACGGCAGGTTTGTTTTCCGTTGGCGGCAATGCCACCGGTGGCGACGGTGTCCTCTGTGAGAACCTCACAGATTGTGGCCTGGATAGCTCTGACACTGATGCCGGCCGACTTTTGCTTTGTATCGCCGGAGCTGCAGTTTGTGGCGGTACACTGTTATTTTGCGCCGCCGGAGCTACAGCTTGTGACGGACGTTTTTGATTAGCCGCTGTGTTATTTTTGTCACTGTCCTGTCGTTCTGGCTCCATACTCTTCCGTTCTCCCAAACTAAAAAATATTGTCTCTTGCTCAATATACCAGATTTTTTCTCTTATGCAAACTTTTTTCTGATAATTGATTATCGTGAAAGTTCGGGATAAATGCAAAATTTTGAAGTTGTAATTTGTTCGATAATTCATTACAATAGAGCAAAGATCAAGCAAAATGGTAGTTTATTTTTTGCTGTCGTCTTCTTTGGATCATTGTGAAAGGCAGTAGCATGAATGAAGCAAGTAAACATTGGTTGGGGGCATTTGGTGGGTTACGTGTCCCGTTCGACCCCAAGACTATCTTTTTGGGTTTTCTTGCGGTTATCGTTTTTGTATGTGGCGTAGCCGTTATCAACATCTTTGCTGACCAAGACCAAGGTTATCTGGTAAGTCGTACGTTGTATACGGTTGCCTCTTATTTGGGTACCAATGCGGTCAAAGCTTTCAACGCCGTGTACGCCCTTGTGCCTGGTAATCGGGCAGCCGAAAACATATTGCAACAACCGCCGCATCTGCGGGTGTTGCTTGCTGTCCTGGTATGGGCTATTTTCGTATGGGCGGTCTTCGCCGGCATAATCAGTCGTATCACGGCTTACCGCATTGCGAAAGATGAGGCATTGAGTGTCGGCAATGCTTTAAAGTTCACCTGGCGGCACAAGTTTTCTTTATTCCTGACGCCCTTCTGTATAGCTTCGTTAATAGGCGTGTTCTATTTATGTAACTGGCTGGCCGGTTATATGATTACTTTGTTCCCAGGCATTGGCCCTGTGCTTTTTGTCTTTCCAGTGTTTATCCTGGTGCTTATCTCTACCCTGTTTATCATCCTCTTGTTGATCGTGTTGTTGCTCGGGTTGCACCTGATTGCTTCGGCAATCGGCGTAGAAGGTTGTGATGGCACCGAAGCTTTTATCAATGTTTTCGACTATATCTATTCGCGTCCGTGGTCTTACATTTTGTACCATGCTTCTATGGTGGTGTCGGTATTGTTTCTGATCTGGCTTGGTGGTCTGGCCATTGATATTGCTTTCCATTCTTCATCGGTCAGTTCGGATGAAAAAATTACCGCCTACCAATTTTCCAAACAATACGAAGCGGTGGAAGTCAGTCGCATCGGCCATGTCAGCGAAAAATACTACCTTAAACAAAGTGAGGGTCAAGACTCTTCCGATCAGGAAGGCATTCCATACTACCAGGCCGGTATGAAAGACGTATGGGCCTATATCCGTCAAGTACATGTATACGCGTGGGTATACAAGGCAGATAAAAATGAAATTGTCGCAGACGATTTGCACACCATGCGTTTCCAGGAACTGTGGCGGCTCGACAAACTGTGGGCCTGCATCGGTGGTGCCCTGGCATTCATTTATCTCGTGTTGCAGATGGGCGTGTGGGGATACGCATTCGCTTATGTATGCGCTGCGAGTACTACTATTTATTTCCTGCTGCGCAAGGAAGTAGGTAGCACCGAGTTCGACGAAATATGGGAAGACGAAATTCAGGAATTGGCCGCGCCTGCCGCAGCGGCAAAAAAAGAAGCGGAAAAAAACAAGGGCGAGGCGGCCAAAGTACCGGCGGTAGCAACACCGGCTGAAGCAAAGAAAGAGGAAGCGAAAACCAAGACAGATGTACCACCTCCAGAGGCGAAAAAAGATGCTGCCGTGACGGCTGTAGAAAGCAAAAAGGAAGTTCCTAAAGAGACTGCAAAAGAGCTTGTCAAAGCCGGTGCGGAAGGCAAAAAAGACACGCCTGTTCCGGTTGTCGAGAGCAAAAAGGAAGAGGCTAAACCAGGAATTGCAGCCCCTGTCTCGCTGCCCGTAACGCCAGAAACTAAAAAAGAGGGGGCGACGTCGGCGCCCGCTTCTTCCATAGTTCCGCCGGCAATAACACCGGAAATCAAGAAGGAAGCCGGCAAACCGGAAATCAAAGAGATAAAGCCCCTATTAACTCCAGAAGCAAAAAAGGAGGGGACATCCGTTGCCCCCCCTTTCGCCCCGGCAGTAGCTCCTGACACCCAAAAAGAGATGCCTAAAGAAACTTTGGCGCCGTCGGTAGCTACTGCAGTCAAAAAAGAGACTGGAATTGTATCGCTGATAACCGAGGCGCAAAAAGAGGCAGTCAAAGAAGAGATAAAACCCAAAGTGGAAGCTGGACATACCGAACCGAAAAAAGAGACTGGTTTGCTGGTGCCTATCTTGGGCGAAGCGAAAAAAGAAACTGCCAAGGAAGAAGCCAAACCAAAGCTTGATATGCCACCTGTGATTACTGCTGAATCCAAGAAAGAACCGGCCAAGGAGGAGGTAAAACCGAAGCTGGAAAGCCGCCCGACAGAACCGGCAAAACCGGCAATCGGCCTTCATTTTGAACCGCCCAAACCGCAAGTTCCGGAAAGCAAACCGGCGGAGGTAAAAAAAGAGGATCATGCCGAGCCTAAGAAAGAGGAAGCAAAAACCGAGGTTGATACCGATGGCAAGAAAAAAGACAGCAAAGTGGTAGAAACCGGCACCATGGCCATTCCTCTGATTCGCAGGCGAGGGGCAGACGAAAAAAAGATGGAGGAGAAGAAACCCGAAGAAAAGAAACCCGAAGAAAAGAAAGACAAGAAGTTTATGGACTAATTGCTGCGTATCTGTCCACTAACAACTGACAAGAAAGGCCGTGTTCATCACACGGCCTTTCTTGTAAAAGGAATTTTTGTGCTATCTAACAGTAATCAACCAGATCAAGAGACTCAGCGACTTTTAGAATTTAAAGAGAAAATAAAGACCGCGCCTCTTAGCGAAATTCATAAAAAGATCCAACTCTGGATTCGCCGTATTGACCAGTTTGTCACCATGGGCAATAAGAACAAGGTGAGAGATCTGTACAATGAATTTAAGATCATGATGGAAGTTGTCCATGAGCTCTCACCGAAAAAGAAAGAAAAAATTTCTGACGTTGTCATCCAGGAAAAAGCAGCAAGGGAAATAGATTTAGTGAAAAATTCGCTTGCCGGTTTCGCTCTTCAAGAAATTACCGAATTGAGAGACGTATTATTTCGCTTCAAGTCCGACGATAACAGCCTGGAACAAATATACGACATTGCAGGCAAAAAATTTGATTTGCTTCCTGTGCACGAGATGGACAAAGTAAATATGGCCGCAGCTCTCAGAGAAGCAATAGGAAATGCCCAAAGGCATGGCAATAAAGATAACCCTAACCTCTCTATTGAATTTCATTATCTGCAATTACCAGACCGACTGATTTTGCGTATTACCGATCAAGGAGAAGGTTTTGATCATCGGGCGATGGTGAAAAAAAAGAAGGCAGGCGATCCTTTGGAAGAAGCACGGGAAAAATATAAATCAGGAGGTTACGGCGGGCTGGGTATTATGCTAATGCTGCAATGTGTAGATAAAATCGAATATAATGACAAAGGAAACCAAATCATTTTGGAAAAATATTTCGACTCTGAGAAAAAGGAGCAATGACGTTAAACCCTGGCATGCACAGTGGACATTGACTTTCGATGTGCGGGTGCGCTGGCCGCATACCGCACGTGTTTTGCCCGGCGGACTCTATGTGTCGTATCCATGTCCGTTGGCTTTACGCCAGGAAGTCGTTGCGTTCAGCCATAACCGTGCCGCCACCGTCACCAGCGACGAATACGGTAACCATTGGCTATTGCTCGACCTCAGCCACGAACGGTCGGATGTACATTTGAGTTACCAGGCGGTGGTTGCCACCTCGCCGCTCATGTTCGATGTCGGGGCCTTTGGCGACGCCGTCACCCCTGCCCACTCACGCTTCCTGCAAGCCGAACGCGGCATTGAAACAAACCACCCCACAGTCGCCGCGCTGGCGCAAAAAATCACTGCCCGCACCCAGCTCGCCATTCTCCAAGAATGTTTCGCTTTGGTACGCAAAAATCTGCATTACCGCGTGCAAAAAAAAGAGTACGGCGCGCTCTATGCGGCAAGCCAAGGCCAGGGCGATTGCACCGAGTATGCCAGCCTGTTAGCTGCCCTCCTGCGCTACCACAACATCGGTGCGCGTCTGACCATCGGTTATATGCCAGATGGAGTACTGCACGCCATCACCGAAGCTTACCTCGATGGATTGTGGGTGCCGATCGACGTCACCAATGCGCCGGACCTGATGCTGGGTCTGCCTTACGACTTCGTTGCCCTCATGCACGCCAACTGGATGTCGGCCGGTCGTATCGAAAAGCTGATCTCTTTTTACTATGGTAGAAAGGCTGGCAGCCGCTGTCGCCCGCACATTGCACTCACTGCAAGCTTAAGACCGCTAGCCGCACCTAAAGTCATGCTACTCGGCGATGCACCATCTGCAATTGTGCCTTTGCCCTCTCGCTCGGATGTAAAAATAGTTTCACCGTTATTTTACAACCAGTTGGACAGGGGCGAACTTGCTTTTCGGCTGCGCCTCTGGCACGATCGTTCCTATACTGTGTCCGGCCACTTGTTGCTGCTTGCCGGCGACACGGTATGCCGCATTTACCCTTGTACGGTGGAGGCGGAACGTGAGACGCTGGTAGAAATACCACTCGCCGACTGCCGCCGTTTATGGCGGGAGTGGCACGATCTCCGGTTGGTGTTTTGCGACCCTGCCGAACAGAGCCACCCTCTCGCCACGCTAACCAAACCGACCACAGTACACATCCGTTAGATATGACATCCGGAGGCATCGGTAAAGAGTGCGTTTCATAGAAGCCCGTACCTTCACGCAATCCCTAATTCCTCTGCCGCTACCACTTGCACGCCATTTTGCGTGAGCAATGCCGCAGCGTTGCGCGACATGCCATTGCGGCTCACGAAATAGGCTGCCACTTTCCTCAGCTTGTGTGCCGCCTTGAGTGCTGAGATTTTGGCCACAAACCGCTCGGCTTCGGCGATGTACACCTTGCCTTTGAGGTTCTTCACTTCAATGGCCAGTGCCGGTATCGTTTTCCTCCCCACCTTGCGCGCCGCTGCGAACAGATCAATCTCGTACACCTCGCCTTTGCTGCCAGGCTGCGGGATATGGATTTTCATGAGTTCGCAGCCCTGGTAGCCGTTGAACATGGCATGCCCTTTGCGGATCACCTGCGCTACTTCTTCTTCCAGCTTGCAGCCTTTGATGACGCTGAGATCACGATCTTGCCGGCGGATACGTTTGTCGTGGCTTTTGATCGTCCGGCGAACAGCGGCCATCTTTTTCTCTTGCACCACTTGTTTTTTGGCAATTGTATCCACTTTGTCGCCCAAAGCGACCAGTTGCCAATATTTTTTCTGTTCGGCGTTTTTCCCCTTGATTGTCGGATTGTCCAGGATTTTCTTATAATACTTCTCCAGTAAAAACAAAGGCAAGACACGGTCGGAGATGTAATTCACCCGAGTCGCCTGCATGTCGGCGTAGAGAAAATCGGCATCGCGCAGTTGCCTGGCTTTCTCCATCACCACGTTCATGGTAAGCTTCAGGTCTTGCATGATGTCTTCGAAATTGACAATGTCGGGCGATTCCGGTGGGTTAGGGTTACGCAACTGCTCGCGGTTACGCAAGGCAATGTAGTATAAAATACGGGCGGTAAGTCCTGGTTGGTCGCCGTCGCAATTGAGTTTTGTGGCATTGCGCTCGAAATGGGCATCCCAATATGTGAAGATAAGCCCTGCTGAATCTTTGGCCTCGAAATCAAAAACTTCCTGGAGTTCCTGGCAACTGGTGAAAGATTTGGCGCGTCCTTTCTGTTTGGCATAGCGGCTGCCAAAGGGATCAAACAACAACTGGATGTAAAAGGGATGACCGCCGGTGAGTTGGTGTATAGCTTTGCCAAGTCCAGGATAACCGGCATAGCCATGTTGCTGCAAAAATTTAGCGACCAATTCTTCGCTCTCATTTTCCTCCAAAGGAGAAAAGGTCTGCGGGGAAATGCGATTGCGCATGGCCGGAGCAAGGATGTTGTAATGCAGCATGCTGACCTCTGAGCCAGAGAGGACTAGCATGAGCTTGTTGGTCATCTGGTTGATCTCAAAGAGCGCCGGCGAGCAGGTGATGAGGTCGCCGGTTTCGTCATAGACCGAGGCATCCATTTCCTGCGCCTCATCAATGACCATGAAGCAACGTTTTTTAAGCAACGCTAACAAAGAAACCAAAATGCGAAAGACGCCACAAATTTTGTAAAAACTGGAATATTTTTTTTGTTCTTTATGGAAAATTTCTAATGCTTCGATGACCTCTCGAGAAGTATCATTGTTAATTTCCCTTACTTCTTTGATAAAACGATCTTCAGCTAATTTCAACCAATCAGGCCTGTTGCATACAAAAGCAGCTATCTGTTTTATAAATGTGATAGCCATCTCATCGGCCACATCTTGCAGCTTGAGCTTTTTCTTATCGCCCATGCCTTCGTCCTGGGGGAAGGTGTAGAAGAGCGGCACCACTTCATCCTGCTCGGCAAACAGAAGATTACAGAGCCGGAGTAGGAAAGTAGTCTTGCCCATTTTGCGATGGGAAATGAGCGCGACGTTCTCACAGGCATAACGATTGAAAAAAAGGACGTTCCAGAAGCGCTCGAGATCATATCTGCGACCGGTAAAGAGGCCGGGCGTCTTCTCGTCAAAGACATTGTCTCGCTCTTGGTAGAAATCGGGAAACTCGCCGGCGAAATAGGTTCCCATGATGTCACCTCCGTCGTGTGTGATTAGCGTAAAGTACTATTTGCCATTGATTTTACACGAGAGTTTGCTATAATGCAAGAAAAATGGGCAAGTGAACAGTGAAGGTTTTTGTAAAAGAGGAGGAAAAAATATGCGTAAGTTTTTGGCTGTTGCCATGCTGGTGCTATGTTCCAAGCGATGTGGCAAAAGTTTAAGGCCGTGCGCATTTTGTTCCATTGGCAAGGCTTTCGTGTGTTAGAATTAGAATTTAAGGAGTTCCGCGTGTCTGCGAAAAAAATATTGTGCATTTTCCTGTGCGGCCTTGCCCTGGCCGCGTTGTATGCTGTATTCTCTCGTTTTACCAACATGCTGCCCTGCTATGTCCAGTGGATTTGGGGCACGGTGGCGGCATTCTTGCTGGGCTCGGGCGGCATGTTTTTGTTTCTGCTGGCCAAAGAACTCTACAACAGAATACTTCTTACCATGGTACTGGGTGCCTTGTTCGGCTGCCTGTTCGGCCCCAATATCTGCACCTGGGTGGCGCCGCTTGGCGAAATGTTCATACGGCTCCTCAAGATGGTGGTGGTGCCTCTCGTCTTCGCTTCACTGACACTGGGTGTATTGAGCCTCGGTGACATCAAAAAAGTCGGTCGTATCGGCAGTAAGGCACTCCTCTACTTCATAGTCACCACCATGCTGGCCATTGGCATTGGCCTTGTACTCACCGATTTCATGCGCCCGGGTAACTATGTGTCGCAGGAAAGCAAACAGAAATTCGAGGCCGAGTACCAGCAAAAGGTGAAAGACAAGGCCGCCACACCAGTTTCACTCAGGCGTATCATCGTCGAGATCGTTCCTGCCAACCCTGTGGATGCCATGACCCGCGGTGACATGCTGCAAGTGATCGTGTTCGCTCTTTTGCTCGGTGTCATGTTGACCAAAATAGCCAAAGAAAGACAAGAGGTCATCTACAAGGCTCTCGACGGGCTCAATGAAGCGATGGTACACATGGTGATGGCGGTGATGCAAGTAGCGCCACTCGGTGTGTTTGCGCTCATGGCAGACACCGTGGCAAAGGCCGGCGCCGAAATATTCAAGGCGCTTGCGGTTTACGCCCTCACCGTGTTGTGCGGCTTTGTCCTGCACATTGTCGTGGTCTGGGGCATTGCCCTGCGCCTGCTGGCCGGCATGGGGCTGTGCGAATTTTTACAGAAGACACGCGAGGTGATCCTTGTTGCCTTTACCACCAGCAGCAGCAACGCCACGCTGCCGGTGTCGCTGCGCTGTTGCGAAGAGACACTCAAGATTCGCAAGGAAATCAGCAGTTTTGTCATTCCGCTCGGCGCCACCATCAACATGAACGGCACCGCCCTTTATCTGGCGGTCGCCTCGACGTTCATAGCGCAGGTGTTCAATGTGCCTTTGAGCTTGAGCGACAAACTTACCATTCTCATTCTCACCACCTTCGCCGCCATCGGCACGCCAGGCATACCGAGCGCCAGCATCGTGTTTCTGGCAATGATCCTCGACACTTTGCAAATCCCGGCCATCGGTATCGCCATCGTACTCGGGCTTGATCGTATCCTCGACATGTGTCGTACGGTGCTCAATGTGCTGGGCGACCTGACGGCCGCGATGTATCTGCATGCCAGTGAAAACAAACGCCGCATTCTGTGAACGAAAAATATTTACTCAGCCACTGGTTTGCTCGTCAATAGTTCCGTAATCCGATAGGCGAACCACTTCTCGGTGATTTGTTGCGGAGCGATCTTGAGGCCGCTTCCCAGCCAGCCCAGTTTGTCGCCGCTAAAATTAGCCGCCTCGTCCGCAAGGCTGGCAGGCAACAAACTAACAGCCCACTCGGGCAGCGGCTTGCTGCAAGAAAAACGATCGCTCGCCACATCCCACAGCCTGATCTTGCCATCATGGGACGCTGTGGCGACAGTCTTGCCATCAGGGCTGAAGATTACTGCATGGACGGCGGCGTCAAGCGTAAAACATCGCATCTCTTGCCCTTTCTCGCTATGCCACAGACGTACCGTCGGATCAGGCTTAACTGTATTGCCGCAAGCTGTCGTCAGCAGTTTGCCGTCAAAACTCCATGCCAAAGAAGTTATGCTGCTGGTGTGCCCACTGAATGTCCTCTTGCGGCCGCCCTGGCCGATTTCGAACAAACCCGCCGTGGGTTTGGCATCGGCGCAGGCAATGGTTTTGCCGTCCGGGCAAAACAGCGCGAGGCAGCCGGCCAACACTCGCTTCTGCTCGCCGCTGGGCCACTCCCACAGACGTATGGTTCTATCTTCGGCGGCTGAAGCAACGAGGTTGCCGCCTGGCCAGAAAGAAAGTGATTTCACGCCAAGCTCGTGGCCGGTGCAGGTTTTGAGCAATCTGCCGCTCGCTACATCCCACAGCTTCACTGTTTTGTCTTCTGCCCCGGAAGCCAATATTTTGCCGTCCGGATTCCAAGCCACACAGAGAACGGCTGCAGTGTGGCCGTTCAGCACTTTTCTTTCTTCGCCGGAGGCCACCTGCCACAGCCGCACGCTCTTGTCTGCCGAGGCCGAAGCAATGGTGTTACCATCAGGGCTGACGGCTACGGCATAAACGGCCTGCGTGTGACCGCGCAGTGTCTTGCCGTGCCTGCCATCTTTCGCCTGCCACAGGGCCAGCGTATGATTTTCGTTCGCCGCCGCCAGAGTGTTGCCGTCGGGGGTAAAAGCGAGATGGCGCACCACCGTTTCCGCCTCACTTTGCCAGATGAGACCGTATTGCAAGAGTGCCGTACGCAGCAGCCGCTCACCTTCTTGACGCAAGCTATCCACGTCATCCCCTTGCAGCGCCTTGATAAATTCGAGAGCGGTGCCGCAAAATGCGCCGCAGACCCGCCACTGGTTGCGTTCACCGGCTTCCTTGGCTTTGGCCAAGGCGATTTTGCAAAGCCGGGTAAGGGCGATGCGTGCCGCCTTGGCTTTTTCACTCTTCTCTTGCTCGGCCCAGGCGGCATTTTTCTCGGCGATTTTACGCTGTTCTTCTGCCTGTTGCCGTGCCTGTTCTGCCTGTTGCCGTTCCTGGTCGGCTTGCTGCCGCGCCTGGTCTGCTTGCTGGCGCGCCTGTTCTGCCCGCTGTTGTTCCTGCCGTGCCAGCGCTGCTTGTTTCTCGGCCATGTGCGCTTCCTGTTCGGCGATTTTGCGCTGTTCTTCTTCTCGCAGCTTGGCGGTAATGGTTTTGTCACGTTCCGTGCGTACAGCGTGGATGTACAGCAAAGTTCCCAGCATGGCGCAGAGCAGGAAGGCGGACAGCAGTGTACACAACACCTTGTTGCGTATCACAAACTTGCGCACATAGGTCAAAGTCGTGAGCGGCTTGGCGGTAATCGGTTTGTTTTCCAGAAAATTAGTGATATCCGCGGCCAAACGAGAGGCATCGCTGTAGCGTTTGTTCTTGTCTTTTTCCAGGCATTTCAAGCAGATTGCCTCCAAATCTACAGGAATATCCGGATTGATGCGAGTAGGCGGCAGCGGGTCTTTGGTCAGGATCTGCTGCAAGACGTGAACATAGGACTCACCCTCGAAAGGCGGCCTGCCCAGCAACAGATCGTAGAGCGTGGCTCCGAGCGAGTAGACGTCCACGCGCCGGTCAACGGCAGCGCCTTCGGCCTGCTCCGGCGGCATATAGGCGGGCGTGCCCAGCATGTCCCCCTGCCGCGACAAGTTGCTCTGTACATCGCTCACCTTGGCTGTGCCAAAATCCATGAGCCTTGGCTCCTGAGATTTGTCGAGCATGATATTCGACGGCTTGATGTCGCGGTGGACAATGCCTTTCTCATGGGCATAATGCACCGCCGTGGCAATTTTGCACAAGAGCGATGCCGCTTCGCGGGGCTGAATGCGCGCGCGTTTGTTACGTATGGCCAGCGTCTCGCCCTCGATAAACTCCATGGTGAAATATCGCTGGGGACGATCACCCGCTTCGTACAGTTTGACGATATTCACATGCTGCAATTTAGCCATGGCCTGGATTTCCTGCATAAAGCGCAGAATGCCGGTTTCGCTTATGCCATGTCCGGGCAAGATCAATTTGAGCGCCACCACACGGTTGAGTTTGGTGTCGAAAGCCTTGTACACGACCCCCATGCCGCCACGGCCAAGTTCTTGCTGGATTTGGTAGTGGCAGAACATGGTGCCGATGGCAATTTTATCTGCCGGAGTAGAAGCCGCTGGTGGCGACATGGTAAATTTGATATTGGGTTCTAGCAGCGTGTTGGGAGAAATCACTACGCCCGCAACAGGCTGTTCTTCACGCTCCAGGTTGGCAGTAGGCAGCGCCGTCACATGTTCGTTGTCCGCCGGACCGGCGCCGACCGTCATGGTAGCCGAAGTGATGTGTGCGCTAGATACATCTTGCTCCATGCCGCTACCGGCAAGAGTGAATGCCTGGGCGCGCAGTTCAGGGTCGGCAAAGATGTCACTGGCGTCGGGTATGGCAAGGTCCATGTGGCCGTCTGACAAGGTAATGGAAACGATGGTGCGAGAGTTGGGGTGCTTTTTCTTTTGCGCCGCCGCAGCATTTGCATGTTCACTGATAAAATTGGTCTGGTGCGGGCTCAGTATACCCTCTGCCATCATGATGTCGCCTATGTTTTCCGGAATGGTATCATAAGGATGGTCTTTGAAAAATTGCGCCAGCCTGGAAGGGGAAATGCAGTGGAGGCTCACCGCATATTGCAGAAAAAAGATCTCTGGTTTCATATGTTTTCCTGCTTGCCTTATTGTTCGGTAGTTTCAGCATCCTTGCCGCTTGCCGTGGCAGCCATCCACATGCCACCAATAGCGAACACGACGCCGAAGAAAGGAAGAAGAAATAAACCGAACGATCTGCAGTAAATGCTCAGACTGGCGACGATCTGTTCCAGCAGTGAGAGTACACGTTGTTGATCGGCCCACAACGCGACAGTCTTTGGAAAGAAGAAAGAGAGATACACTGTCGCGGCAATCGCTACAAGAGTAAAGACGACAGTAACGATAGCGAGTTGAAATTGTTTCTGCCTGGTCATAAATCTTTTTCTTTCAATGAATTACACATCAATATCCATTTAGAGACATTTTGAGTTCGTCTACAATTTTATCGAAATAGCGGATCTGTTTTAGGGAATTGAACTGTTTGAATTCTTTTCCATTGAAACCAACAGCCAAAGTCTTGATACCTAAATC
>JAGVGO010000256.1 GCA_020057085.1 Planctomycetota bacterium
GATTTAGGTATCAAGACTTTGGCTGTTGGTTTCAATGGAAAAGAATTCAAACAGTTCAATTCCCTAAAACAGATCCGCTATTTCGATAAAATTGTAGACAAACTCAAATCCAGGCTATCCAGGTGCAAGAAAGGTTCTCGAAAATATCGCGTTTACACCAACGCCATTCGGCGGCTGTGCCAGACAATTACCAATAAACGCCGTAACCACTTCCATCATGTCTCTAAATGGATTATGACCAAAGAAGCTGAAAATGCTATTGTGGCCGGTGATCTCAAAGTCAGGGAGATGGTGGATGAGCAAAATACCCACAAAAATCGTGAAACGCAGAATCGCTGGGCAATCCATGAGTTTCTTGCCATGCTCCAGTACAAGGCTGCGTTGTTTGGTAAATCGTTTTTCTTGATTTCAGAGCGCAATACTTCCAAACAATGTTCCCAGTGTGGCCATCTCAGGAAAATCAAGTTGAGCGAGCGAGTCTACCGTTGTGACCAATGTGGTTTCGAGTTGGATCGGGATATGAACAGCGCGGTAAATATTTATCACAAATCTCTGGCCACCTTGCCTATCCTGTCAACAACCACTTGCCGTGCTCCGGCCCCTACACCTTCATAGGTGGAATGAACTATTCCAGTACTCGCACTGGGTAGATGAACCATTTGAAGATTAACTTCGACGTTTTTCAACATTTTGGAGAGCAGCAGCTTATGAATTTGCCTCGTCTGTCCGTACAAAATCCTGTGGCCGCCAATTTGCTGATGTGGGGGATCGTCGTGGCCGGCCTCTATTACTGGTTTGCCATGCTGCGCGAATTTTTTCCCAATGTCGAGCCTGAGCAAATCGTCATCACCATCCCCTACCCCGGTGCCACGCCCGAGGAGGTGGAAAAAACCATCACCCGCAAGGTGGAGCAGAAGATAGATGCCCTGCGCGACGTCAAAAAGGTGGAATCGCTCGTCGTCGAGGGTGTTACTGCCATGACTGTGACCCTGGAACAGGGAGCGGACCGCACGCGCGCGCTCAACGATTTGCGCAGCGAGATTGACAAGGTGCGGCCGGAATTGCCGGACGATGTGGAAGAGCCGGAACTGATCGAAGTGCGACCATTCATCCCTGTAATCGCCGTGGTACTGTACGGCGATGTGGCCGAGGAAAACCTGCGCCGTGAGGCGATTGCAGTCAAGGACGATCTGCTCAATTTGCCCGGCATCTCGGAAATACTCACCTCCGGTATACGCAAGCGGGAAATCTGGATCGAAGTGCGGACCGAGAAGCTGGAAGAGTTCGGCCTCACGTTCGAGCAGGTAGGGCGAGCCATGGCCCAGGCCAACCTCGATCTCTCGGGCGGGCAACTCAAGAGCAAGTTCGGCAATATCCGTGTGCGTACGCTCGGCGAAAACAATCGCGCCAGCGTGATCCAGGAGATTATCGTCTACAGCCGGCCTGACGGCACGACGCTGCGGCTCAAAGATATCGCCTACGTACGCGACACTTTTGAAGACAAAGTCGAGCGGGGACATTTTGCGCGCAAACATGCCTGTACCATAACGATCTTCAAGGCCCCGGAACAGGACACATTGAAGATCGCCGCGCAAGTCAAGGAATACGCGGCGAAAAATCCAACCCGCCTGAACGGCGCGGTGCGTTTGCAGACCATTACCGATCTGTCGCGTTACATCGTCGAAAGACTGCAATTGATGACGAGCAATGCCAAGTCGGGCTTCATTCTGGTGGTGCTGGCACTGGCGCTTTTTCTCGATTTGCGCGTGGCGCTCTGGGTCGCGGCCGGCGTCCCGACTTCGCTCCTGGGCGCCTTTGTCGTGATGTACTGGATGGGGGTGACCATCAACCTGATGTCGCTCTTTGCCATCATTTTGGTGCTGGGTATGCTGGTAGACGACGCCATCGTCGTCGGCGAAAACATTTATACCAAAATGCAGCAAGGCATGCCGCCGCTAGAGGCAGCGGTGGAAGGAGCCAACGAAGTGGCCATGCCGGTGATCGCGGCTATGGCCACCACGGTGGCAGCCTTTCTCCCGCTTTCCTTCATCGAAGGCCGCATGGGCGCATTTCTCGCGGTCTTGCCCCTGGTAGTGATCGCGGCTCTTATCGTGTCGCTCTTTGAGGCGTTTGCCATTCTTCCGGCCCACCTCGGGCACCGCCGCCAATTCAAGCTTTCGCTGCCGGTACTGGGCGTTATGGCCAAAAAATTTGCCCATTTCCGCGATGTGGTGATGGAACAGGCAATGTCGAACTTCACCGAAAAAATGCTGCGTTTCTTCTTGCGCTGGCGCTATGCCACGCTCGCCGGCGTGATTGGTTTTTCTCTGGCGGTGTTGGGACTCGTGGCGGCCGACATCATTCCCTTCGTGCTGTTTCCCAAGATAGATGCGGAAACCATACTGGTCAGGCTGGAAATGGTGGCCGGCACTTCCGAAACAGTTACTGAAGATACGCTTGCCCGCCTTGAGCAAATGATTACCGAGTTTCCGGAAGTGAAGAGCGTGTTTGCCGTGGTGGGCATCGCTTTCAGCGAGCGCGGCAGAGAGGCGGCAGCCGACCCCGCCACCGTCGGGCAGATAAGCCTCGAACTTCTCACGGCGGAAACACGCGAGGCACGCGGCCTGCGCAATTCGGTCACCGTCATCAACGAAATGCGGCGGCGCGCCGGTAACATCCTTGGCGTGAAAAAACTGGAGTTCGCTGCGCAGAGCGGCGGCCCCGGTGGTGCCGACATCGAAGTACGGGTACGCGGCGACAATTTCGACACACTCATTCAGGCGGCAGCCTACGTGCGTAGCGAGGTCGGCACCTACCCCGGTATCACCGAGCTGGACGACGACCTCAAACAGGGCAAACAGGAACTGCAACTGCGCATGAAAGACAGCGCCTATGCCCTGGGATTGTCAACGCGTACCCTGGCGTTACAGGTGAGACACGCGCTGTTCGGCTTCGAGGCGCAGAAAATACAGGAAGAAACCGAGGAGCTGAAAATCCGTGTGCTGCTGCCGGAGGGTTCGCGCCACAATATCGCCAGCCTGGCCCGGCTGCGTATCGCTACGCCGAACGGTGCGCGCGTGCCGCTCCAGGAAGTGGCCGATCTTGCCATTTCACGCGGCTATGCCACGTTGTCGCGTGTAGACGGCAAGCGCGCGGTGACAGTCAGGGCGCAGGTGGATGAAACCATCGGCAACGTGTCTCAGATCACGAGTGAACTCGAAAAACGGTTGGCCGATATTGGCGCGCGTTTCGCCGGCATCTCGGTGTCGTTCGAGGGGCAGCGCAAGGAGACACGCGAATCGCTCGGCTCCCTGGCAATCGGTTTTCCGGCAGCGCTCCTCCTCATCTACATGATTCTCGCCGTGCTGTTCCATTCCTACACGCAGCCAATCATCATCATGATGGCGATTCCCTATTCGCTCATCGGCGTCATCATCGGCCACTGGATGCTCGACTATCCGCTGACGCTGATGTCGCTCATCGGTTGCGTGGCGCTGTCGGGGGTAGTGGTCAACGACAGCCTGGTGCTGGTAGACTTCATCAATCGCCTGCGCGGACGAGGGACAGTTATCTTCGATGCGGTGATCATCGCTTCTCGCGGCCGCCTGCGCGCCATATTGCTCACCTCGATCACCACCGTGTTCGGCCTGTTGCCGCTAATGTTCCAGAAAAGTTTGCAGGCCAAATTTCTGATCCCTATGGCCATTGCTCTGGTGTTTGGCCTTAGCTTCTCTACCATTCTCACGCTGTTCGTCATCCCGGCCCTTTATCTCATGCTTGACGATTTTCACCGCGTCATGCGCTGGCTGTGGACCGGCAAGTGGTAAAATCTTGCAACAAATTTTGCGTATATTTCAAGAGCAAAAATAGCTTTTGAAAAAACACAAATTTTGGTACAATCTGATACATTAGCAATGATTATTTTTGTCTGTATTTTGAAAGGCAATCTTTTGAAACAATCCGAACTCGCAATGCAAGAATTGGCGGCGAGGACACAGAAATCCAAAGCCGCGCTGGAAAATGGCAAGAAATATTTCCCGCTGGGCGTGACCAGCAACTTCCGTTATTATCCGCCCCATCCGATTTACGTACGCGACGCAAAAGGCGGGCGTTTCTGGGATCTGGACGGCAACGAGTACCTCGACTTCAACATGTCGTTCGGTGCATTGATGACGGGGCACGTGCATCCGGCCGTCACGCAGGCTGTGGCGGAACGCTTTGACAAGGGCACGATGTACGGCATGCCATATGAGCTGGAGCAGAAGTTTGCGGAAGAGCTGCTCGCCCGGTTCCCGCTCGACCTGGTCCGCTATGCTAACACCGGTACGGAATGCACCATGCACGCCATTCGCGTTGCTCGCGGCTTTACCGGCCGTGACAAGATCATCAAGATGGAAGGCGGCTATCACGGTGTACACGACGCCGTACTGGTCAGCTACAAGCCGAACGCGGATGAAGCGGGCCATCCGAAATTTCCCCGCCGGGTGAAAGTTTCGGGCGGTGTGCCTGACGGCGTAACCATGAACACAGTGCCCTGCAGTTTTAACGATCTGGAAAGTCTCGCCAACTGTTTCACGGAAAACAAAGGGCAGGTGGCGGCCGTGATCCTGGAACCGATCATGATGAATATCGGTGTGGCCATGCCGGCTCCCGGCTATCTGCAGGCGGTCCATGACATGTGCAAGCAGAATGGCGCGCTACTGATCTTCGACGAAGTGAAAACCGGCGTGAAACTGGCTCGTGGCGGAGCGTGCGAGTATTTCAGCATGAAACCCGATATTGTATGTCTCGCCAAGTCGATCGGTGGCGGCTTCCCTATGGCTGCCTTTGGCGCGCGGCGCGAAATCATGGACATTCTGACGAAAGGCGTTTTCCATGCAGGTACATACAACGCAAACACCGTTGGCGTTGCCGCCGGTTACGCAGCCTTGACCAAAGTGTTGACTCCGGATGTCTATCCGCGGATCGCCAAATTGAACCAGATGTTGATCGACGGCTGCAACGAAATCCTGAAGGAAAACGGCCTGAAAGGCTACGCGGTGGGAGCCGGTTGCAATGGAACAGTGCAATTCACCGACCGGGAAGTAAAGAATTATCGCGACTGGATGACCGTGGATGCGGAAATGTGGAAAGTCTGGTGGTACGGCATGCTGAACCGTGGCGTGATGGTACAGGCGTATGCATGGGACGAACAGTGGACCATCTGTGTTGCGCACACGGAAGCAGACATTAAGTCCTTCCTGGCAAAATTTCGGGAACTGATCCC
>JAGVGO010000205.1 GCA_020057085.1 Planctomycetota bacterium
CCGTGAGCGAACAATAAAACTGCCACGAAACTTGTGGGTACAAAACAGCCCGCCAGGGGAGAGGTAATAGGCTTGTACTCTTGTACTTATTTCAAAAAAATTACTATGCCCCCTAATTATTGGATACGCCCCTCTACCACATTATCAAGTGTATTATACGCGAGTGGCAATGGGTAAACAAGCAATTTTTCGCGAAAAATTGCTTGTTTACCCAATACCACTTGCGTATAATACACTTGATAATGTGATGTTTATGTCTTTTTGAAAGGACTACAGGTGAAAAGGTTCTCAAATATTTTATGTTTCTTCGCTATGTATCTTTGTGTGGCCTTTGTTGCTGGGCTGCAAGCTCAGCAAGCTGAAAAACCCAAGATAGATACAAGGATCTGGAGCCAGAGTTACTGGCGCCAGATGGCTGAACGCGGCCTGGTGCCATTCAACCAGGAAGTTCCTTACAAACCGGCAGTTTATAAAGGAAGTGTGATAGAAATAGGCAGGGTAGCTTTCGATTCTACCGACGTACCTGTCACCGCCTTGACCAATACCACACAAAGCGAAAATTCCATCTTTGTCCATCCGACGAATAATAACATCGTGCTGAATTCCAACAATTCAACCGACTATCCATTTACGACACTTTATGGTACGAGCGGTTTTGTTTCCACCGATGGCGGCGTGACCTGGGGCGGGCAAGTCACGGGAACAGGGGGCAGTAATTGGGGTGATCCAGCGGCCGCAATTGATGGTAACGGACGCTTTTATGTGGGATATATCACTGCCTCAGATTTTGGCCAAGGCGTGGCATATTCTACCAATCAAGGCACTAGCTGGACGGCCGTCAAAGTGGCAAATGGAAATTATCCCTCGATCGCATTAGATAAAAACCATTTGTGGGTAGACAATCGGGCCAGCAGCCCTTATCAAGGGTATCTTTACGCTGCATGGACCAATTTTGGCGGGGCTAACGATGCCCAAATTGAATTTTCGCGTTCAACGAATGCCGGGCTCAACTGGTCAACACCCATCTCCGTCAGCGATGCTGTGAGTGCAGGGAGTCACAACCAGGGCGTCATTATCCAGACAGGCCCCAACGGTGAGGTATATGTGGCCTGGGCCATATATGATGTTTTTCCAGCCGATGAAGTCGCTATTGGCCTGGCGAAATCCACAAATGGCGGCGCCACATTCGCTGCCGCGACGAGAATTATCGGCAGCATAAGAGGCATAAGAAATACCAGTATTGGTAAAAATATGCGTAAAAGTTCCTTTCCTTCGATGGCGGTGGATATCAGCGGCGGCGCTAACGATGGCGCTATCTATGTCGTCTGGGCTAATATAGGAGTGCCTGGCGTAAATACCGGTAACGATGTGGATGTTTATATGATCAAGTCAACCAATGGCGGAAGTAATTGGACCACGCCGAGCAAAGTCAACCAGGATGCTTCAGGACTGGGCAAAAAACATTATTTCCCCTGGATAACCTGTGATCCGGTAACAGGAAACTTAGCCGTAATATTTTACGATGACCGCAACACGGCCAGTACCGATTGTGAGGTGTTCGTAGCCACTTCAAGCAACGGCGGCAGCACCTGGACAGATTTTAAAGTGAGCGATGTATCTTTTACACCGTCGCCTGTCACAGGATTGTCTAGCGGTTATTTTGGCGACTATCTCGGTATCGCAGCCAGAGGAGGAAAAGTATACCCCTGCTGGACAGACAATAGAATAGCGGCTGGCAGTGCTATGACGTATGTTTCCCCGTTTACTATAGGTCCTAATGCTCCCACAAGCCTGGGTGCTTCTCCAATTTCATCTAACCAAATAGATTTAACCTGGACCGACAATGCCACAGATGAGGACGGCTTCAAGATCGAACGCAAGACAGGAGCGGGTGGCACCTACGCGCAGATCGACACGGCAGGGGTCAATGCCATCTCCTATAGTGATACTACGGTAAGTGTAAGAACGGCTTACTATTATCGTGTCAGGGCCTATAATGTCACCGGCGATTCTGTTTATTCCAATGAGTCAAATACTTCGGTTGTTCCGGTAGCTCCCACTGGTTTAGCCGCTTCCCCAATATCCGCCACGCAGATTGATCTAAGCTGGGCGGATAACTCAGGAAGCGAGGATGGCTTCAAGATCGAGCGCAAGACAGGAGTGGGCGGCACCTACTCACAGATTGCCACGACGGGAGCCAATGCCACCTTCTACAGTGATACTACGCTAAGTGCAGAAACAACTTACTATTATCGCGTCATGGCCTATAACGCCGCCGGAGATTCCGCGTATTCCAATGAGGCCAATGCTTCGACTCTCTCAGCTCCCGCTCGGTCCGGTGGACGTGGCAGGCCATGCGGCGCAACCGGATTCGAGTTTGTCCTGTTGTTGCTGTTCTTGCAAATCAGCCGTCGGCTACGTTTGCGCTCACGCCCATAGGTGTTAAGTTAAGGCGTAAGATTTAGCCATTTCATGGCTACCCAATTTAGCCCAGGGTAGCTAACGCAACCCTGGGTTCGTTTAGGGGAAAACTATGCGAACTTTGGTTTTTCTTGTGGTTGTGTTGAGCCTGTGGCTAGTGAGCTTGTCGGCTCAGACGCCAACCATTACCGGCATGGAGCCGGGAAATAAAGAAAAATTTGCCGAAGACCTGGCACTCGAAGCCGTACCGGCGCAGGAAGAGTTGTACGTGCTGGGCGAACTGTACACACATGCCACCTTGCTTGGCGGGCCGCGCCTGACCTTACTATCAGGGCAGATGGGCTTCGACTCGCCATTCGGCGGACGTACGGGCAGCAAACTCGATCTGCAAAAAGATTTGTTCATGGGCGACGACGCGCTCGGCGCTTTTTTTGGCATAGACGTACAACACTCCTACTTTCACATCAACCTTTCCTATGGCTACAGCCAGAACAAAAGCCAGGGCAACCTCGAACGCGAAGTGGTCATCAGCGACACCCTTTTCCAAAAAGGAGCCAAGATACAAACCGACATGGAGAACCACTGGTTCAACGCCAGTATCGGCTACACCTTGCTTGCCAAAAGCTGGGGTGGCGTTGGCGTGCAGCTCGGACTCGACTACATCTACGTGCGCTTCATCTCCAGGGTGGAAGGGTTCCCTGCCGACGACCCTACCAATCCATTTGTCTCGGTAGATCTCAGCAAGAACATTTTTGTGCCGACGCCCACGATCGGCGGCTATGTTGACGTAGTACCGTTTACCAATTGCGTGGTGCGCTGCGACATCAATTTCATCCATTACGACATCGCTACGCGCCGCCTCACTACGGTCACTTTGGGGCTGGAGCCTCGCTACTACCTGACCGCTACGCAAGAATATTATGCCTACTTTAAATTCAAGTACGAATATTTTGCTTATGATTTTGCCACCACTCAGGTGGATGCGTATTGGGAATGGCATTCGTTTCTTTTTCTGTTCGGTGCCGGTATAAAATTTTGATGCCACGGAGGTCGCAGATTGCTTTTGTGAGAGGAGAGAAAAATGATACAAGCGCGCCGAACGGTTCTTATCACAGGCACCTCGAGCGGTTTTGGCTTACTGGCAGCGGTAGCACTGGCGCGTCGGGGCTACCAGGTATACGCGACCATGCGTAATTTGCAAAAGCAAGAAAGACTGCAAGTCGCCTGTGCCGCGGCGAACGTCAAGGTAGAGGCTCGTGCGCTCGACGTGACAAAGCCCGACACAATTGCTGCCGTGGTCGAGGAAATCGAGACTCGCGCCGGTGGCGTGGGGGTTCTCATCAACAACGCCGGATTCGCCTATGGTGGCTTTTTCGAGGACACCTCGGATGCCGATTTTCGTGATCAATTTGCCACCAACTTTTTTGGCCTTCTCAGTTGTACACGCGCGGTGCTGCCCGGCATGCGGCAACGCCAGCATGGCCTTGTCATCCAGATTTCCTCGATTGCCGGTCTGTCCGGCATGCCGACTCTGAGTGCCTACACCGCCTCCAAGTTCGCCGTCGAAGGTTTCAGCGAATCGCTGCGCTACGAAGTCAAAAGATTTGGCATCCACGTGGTGCTGGTCGAACCGGGCACCTTCAAGACCGATATTTTTCTTGACACCAATCGCAAAAATGGCGCCGGCGTCGACAATCAGGAACGCCCTTATTATCAGCTTTACCGGAACATGGAAAAAGAGTTCATGGCACTGGAAGCGAAATGGGGGCAAAATCCCGAACGTGTAGTGCGGCGCATCGTCAAGATCGTCGAGAGCAAAAGACCGAAGCTGCGCTACATCGTCGGCACCGATGCCCGCATCGAAGGTACGCTCAAAAAATTACTGCCCGGTTCATGGTACGAATTTTTGCTGGAAAAGCTGGTACTCGATAAATTTAAAAACGAATAAAAATATAACAAGCTGGGGACAGTGCATTTTGGTTTTTCGGATTATTATTAGACTGGTAATTATAGGAGAATAACAATGTCTGCCTCCGCAATATTGGTGATCGGCAATACGACAACTTTACCGCCAGGGTTGTCTGAGCATTTGGAGCAGCAAGGTGTAACTCTGTTACACAGCGAAAATGGAGAAGCAGCCTTAAATATCATCGCAGAACGTCTGCCCAAGTTGGTTATACTCGATATGAACTTGCCACAACTGGATGCGTGGGAATTGTTGGAGGCGGTGACAAAAAAGAAACTCCCGCAGGCTGTGCTTTTTATCTTTGTAACAGAGACGCCTGAGGTACACGAACGGATGCGTGCCTTGTTCATTGGCGTGAAAGGGTACTGGGAAAAAAACGGCGATGAGGAGTCGCTGCAGAAACAGATTGAGGAAATTTTGAACCAAAGCTCGCTGGCGACAAGAAGGATAAAAAAAAGCATATTCCAGGGTAACCTCAACAGCGTCTCAGCCTACGATATTTTTCAGTTGATTGGCAATTACAAGAAAAACGGCTCTTTGCACATCAAAACACCTACTAAAGGGGTTGTCTATTTCCTCGCCGGAGAGGTGGTAGATGCCAGGTGGAAAGCACGCGAGGGGCAGGCCGCACTCTACAGAATAATGACACAAGCGGAAGGTGAATTTGAGTTTATCGAGGAAAAACCTAAGTGCGAACGCAAAATAGATAGTACATGGATGGTGTTGGCGATGGATGCTTCGCGTCTGAAAGACGAGATTAGCCAAATACAAAACACATTCAATCTCTCAGCCCAAGATTTTGCGTTTATGGAAGAGGTGATGTTGCAGCAATTAATTGGCGCTGAAGATTTGCGGCAATTGCTGCAAAGTACGGCGCCGGGCACACCCCTGTCCCAGGCATTGGGAGATGCCAAATTGCTTGATCACAGCAGTGTCACCAAGGTTCAGGAATTGTTGCAGCAAACTGAGCCAGGCAAGGTGAATCCGATACAGCAAGACACCAGTAGCAAGTCTCGTACGACAAGTGTTTCGCTGGCTACGCCCCTGCCATCTGGCAAAACACCTCAACATAATGTCGGCAATATCGCCACGGATTCGACCAAACACATGCGCATTTCACATCTGCACCGCCACGATTCACGCACCCGAGCCGGACACGCAATGGTTGCAGAGACGATCTTACAACGTCTGCTCCTTGCCATGTCGTTGATCAATTTCGAACAACTCAACAAATGCATGCAAGAACAAGTACGGCTCAAGTTGCAGAATCAGGAGGCATCTTTACACCAAGTGTTGGTACACCTGGGTTTTGTTGACGAGGAGACGCTCGACAAAGTAGCGCATTTCTGCAGCGACCGTGGCGAGCCACTGATTCCTGGTTACGATGTCGAGCAACTGATCGGCGAAGGCGGCCTGGGCGCTGTCTATTTGGCCCACAAAAGCGATCAGCCTGAACAGCAAGTGGCACTTAAGGTATTCGCGCCGCCGACGCAGGATGCCTCGACCAATGTCGTGCGCTTTATCCGTGAATGCGAGGTTGCGAAAACTCTGGATCATCCCAACATCATCAAAGCTTATGATTTCGGCGAGTTTTTCGGCCTTTATTACTTTGTCATGGAATATGTGCCGGGCATCAGCCTCGAAAGAAAAGTCATAGATGAAGGCCCGCTCAATGAAAAAGAGGCTCTCGACATCTGCGAAAAAATCTTGCAGGCGCTCACCATGGCCTGGCAAGAGGGGTTTATCCACCGCGACATCAAACCTAGCAACATTCTCATTGGCGAAGATTTGCTCAAAGTGGCCGATTTCGGCCTGGCCAAAGCCTTGAGCTCGGAGCTGGAGATTACGCAGGGCGCGCTCGTCGGCACGCCGTTTTACATGTCGCCTGAACAGTTCGGCGGCAAAGAGCTCGATTACCGCACCGATGTCTATTCGCTCGGCGTCACTTTGTACGCCATCTTGACGGCCCACCTGCCGTTCAGCAATACCAGCCAGATGGCGGTCGGCAGTCAACATCTCACGGCCGCACCGCCGCATCCGAGTAAGTTCAACGTGACCGTCTCACGTCCGACGGTAGCGTTTCTTTTCAAGTTGCTCGCCAAAGAGCCGGCAGTGCGTTGCCAGAGTCCGGAGGAACTCCTCGACAACTTGCGCCGCGCCAGAAACGGCAAAATGCCTAAAGGGCCTATCCCTTATTTCTATGAAACCCGCAAAAAACTGGTGCGCAACGTCGCCATTCCCGCGCTCATTTTACTCACGCTTGCAGGGATCGGCTATGGTGTGGTTGTTACCCTGACACACAGGCAGGCAGCTCAGAGAGCTGCCCTTGCCGCGATTTCGCTGCAAAAAGCGGACGAATACCTGAAGCACGGCGAAACTGCCCTGACGAGCGGCGATTTCGACACGGCTTACCGTTTTTTCTCGGAAGCGCATGTCAACTACAAGATGGCGCAGACTCAAGACCCGAAATGGAAAGATATGCAGAGCAAACTTGGCCAGATATGTGCCATTTGGCTCACGGCCGCCAGTGATTACTGTCACAGCGAAGATATTGCCAAGCTGGATCAGGCACTCAAGTGCTGTGAATACAGCGTGCGCCTGAAAGAAATGTCCACAGATACCTGGCTGGAGCTGGAGAATCTCAAAAATAAAACCAAGCAAAAACGCGAAGAAATGGTGAAAAAACATCTGGAAACATTGCTCAAAGAATGTAAAGAGTGCCTGGAACGGGGCGAACGCATGCTGGATAAAGGCGATCTGGAAAGCGCCTATGCCATGTTTGCCAAGGTCATAAACATCAGCCTCGCTCTGGACAAAGAGTATCCGTCTCTGACGATGTCGCAGGACATGAGTTTTAGAATCGGCGAAAGCTGGCTACGCGCCGTGCGCAATGTACAAAAAGAGAACAAATTGGCGGAGGCTTTGCAGAGTTGCCGCTATGGGCAGCGTATCAAAGAAATTACGTTCGAGATCAAGGAAGAACTGAGAAAATGTGAGCGCGAGATAGAGAAAGAGATAGAAACCAAATCGGCATTCGCGATGGAAGCCGACAAGTTATGGCTGGCCACATCACAAGAGAAGGATGCAACAGCGCGCGATGCTTTTGACGTGCAAGACAAGATTTATCTGCACGTGACGTTGCAGCTAGAAAACTACGACGCCAAGTCGCTGATAACGGCGCGCTGCCGCGGCGACATCGAGGAAACAAGAGTTTCACTTACCGCCGTGCCCTCCCAGGAACAATACCATTGGACAACCCTGCTCTCCTGCAAAAAAAAAGTGCGCGGCGAATACAAGGTGCTACTGGAAATTTCCTGCAAAGCAATCGTCATCGCCAAGGAGCTGACGTTCAAATTGGTGCAGTTGGCCGAAGACCTCATCTTTCTCGGCAAAAACGACAAGGGCTACGAAGAGTATTCTCGCAGCAAAGACAAAATGGTCATGGTACTCATCCCAGCCGGAGAGTTTGCCATGGGTGACCCCACAGAAGAAGGATACGTAGACGAACGGCCCAAGCACATGGTGGCGCTGGATGCTTATCTCATGGACAAATACGAGGTGTCCAACGCGCAGTACGCCATGTTCCTGAACTGGTGGCAAAGCACCTGGCAGCAGGAAAAGACGAAGCACGATTACCAATTGTCCAAAGAAGCCATGCAGGAGCTGCGTTACAGTGGAAATCGCCTGCCCAAATATTGGAGCAATCAGCAATACAACAAGCCTGAACTGCCGGTGGTCGGTGTCACCTGGTTCGACGCCTATGCCTACGCCCGTTGGGCCAACAATATAACACAACCCAGAGACACGAGCTGCCTGCCGAGCGAAGCACAGTGGGAGAAAGCTGCCGCCTGGCATGAACTGTCTACGAAAGCATTGATCTATCCTTTTGGAGATCAAATAGATGCCCAGAAAGCCAATTACTGGCAGGGTGACAGAAAAAACACCGAGCCGGTGACTGACCATGCCATCGGCGTCTCTCCTTATGGCCTTTACAACATGGCGGGCAACGCCGCCGAGTGGTGTGACGATTGGTATGACCGTAAATACTACAGTCTGTCGCCGCGTGCCAATCCTATCAATCGCAAGATTGCCAAAAGCAAAGTGTTCCGCGGCGGCGGCTTCAACTCGAAAGAATGGGAGATGCGTAGCAGCCGCCGTCGCAGCTTCGAGCCGCACTTGAGCAATGTGGAAACCGGATTCCGTTGTATGAGATGGCTAGAGACGCGATGATCGTTAAAATACGCGATATAATAATACTGATAGCGAGATAGAACTATTTGTCAAGTTGAGGGCTAGGTGCTTATGATCGGCAAAAGTTTTAATGACTATACTATTTTGGAACCGCTGGGCAGTGGGGGGATGAGCAAAGTATACCTCGCTTTCCAGAAATCTCTTGAGAGAGAAGTGGCCATTAAAATCATTACGTTCAGTTCTCCGCAGCAAATGTCCAAAGATATCGTCGAGCGATTTCTGCGTGAAGCCAAGTTGGCCGGCTCTTTGCAACATCCTAACATCGTCAATATCTACAGTGCAGGCAGCGAAGAAAATTTCTTTTACCTTGCCATGGAATATGTCCAGGGCAACTCTCTCGCTGTCGAAATTGCCAAAAATCCTTTGCCGGAGGCGGACGTCTGGAATATCGCAGCGCAGATGTGTCTGGCCTTGCAAGTTGCGATGCAAAACCAGATTATCCATCGCGACATCAAGCCTGCGAATATTCTGTTGAACGACAAAAAAGTGGCCAAACTGACCGATTTCGGCATTTCCAAAAAAATGAACGAGCAGAGCGATTTGACTCAGGTGGGAATTGTTTTGGGCACTCCCGAGTACATGAGTCCGGAACAGGCATCCTGTGACACGTTAGATTGCCGGTCAGACATTTATTCGCTTGGCGCCACGCTATACCATGCCATAACCGGACACCCTATGTTTAAAGGCGAGGCGCTGGACGTTATGTTTAAGCACAAGTTCGAACCGGTTAGATTCCCGGATATGGACATCCCGTTTTTAAGCAAAGAGAGTACCGCCATTCTCGGCAAGATGCTCAACAAACAGCCTAAAGATCGTTACCAAACCCATGACGATTTGTTGGCGGACATCAGGGCTTTGCTCAACCATAAACCACTGGTCATCGCCCGTGGTGCATCTGCCTTTATGGTTTACCGTGGTAACACATCTGAGACAGATACTACGGCTGTCATACCAACACCTCAACCGTTTACGGAAGATAAAAAAGAACACGACAGCAGCCTCTTCTACCGCCGGGCAGGTACTACGCCAGTTACCGTGCAACCCGCCACCACAAACGACCGTTGGGCGGACACCACACGCAGGCGTTCGGAGACCGGCCAAGATACCACCAAACGTCGGCGCGTCTCACATCTGCGCAAGCGAAGTTCACCCCAACGCTCCGGTAAGACTCCGATAACGGAGACTATTTTGCAGCGTCTCTTGCTCTCTTTGCGTCTCGTAACTTTCGAGCAAATCAATCAGTGTGTGCAGGAACAGGTGCGGCTCAAGCTGCAAAACCGAGATGATAACTTGCAGCAAGTCCTGGTGAGTATGGGTGTTGTTGACGACGAGACGATTGATAATTTGTGGCATTTCAGGAATGAACATGGTGAATCTTTGCTTCCTGGCTACCAGGTGGAGAAACTGATCGGTGAAGGCGGCCTCAGCGCCGTTTATTTGGCACACCAAACAGATCGTCCTGAGCAGCAAGTCGCCATCAAGGTATTCGCGCCACAGGAGCAAGACGCTTCCAGTGACATCGTGCGTTTCATGCGTGAAGGCGAAGTGGCCAGAATGCTGGACCATCCCAATATTGTCAAAGCTTACGAACTCGGTGAATTTTCCGGCATGTATTACATTGTCATGGAATATGTGCCGGGTATCACTCTCGATCGAAAAATCATCACCGAAGGGCCGCTGGAAGAAAAAAACGCGCTCAGTATCTGCGAAAAAATCTTGCAGGCGCTTATCAATGCCTGGGAAGTGGGGTTTGTCCATCGCGACATCAAACCAGGCAACATTCTCATCGCTGAAGAGTCGGTGAAAGTAGCAGATTTCGGTCTGGCCAAAGCGCTAAAATCGGATATACAGATTACCCAAAGAGCGCTCGTCGGCACGCCTTGCTACATGTCGCCGGAACAGTCCGCAGGAGAGGAACTCGATTATCGCACCGATGTCTATTCGCTAGGCATCACCTTGTATGCCATGTTGACGGCCCACCTGCCGTTCAGCGACACCAGCAAGACGGCACTTGCCAGGCAAAATATCTCAGCGCCGCCGCTACACCCAAGCCAATTCAATGTCACCGTCTCGCGGCCTGCGGTAGCCTTTGTTTTCAAGTTGCTCGCGCAAGAGCCGAAAGATCGTTGCCATAGTCCGGAGGAACTCCTCGCCAATTTGCAGCGTGTGCGAAACGGCAAAATGCCCAAAGGTCCGCTCCCCTATTTTCACACAGCTCGCAACAAACTACTCCGTGCCGTTGCCATTTCCGTGCTCATTTTGTTTGTGCTGGCAGGGGGCAGCTATGCGGTGTTTACCGCCCTGATACAGAAACAGTCAGAGCAGGACGCCGCTCTTGCAGCGATTGCACTGCAAAAAGCGGACGCATGCCGGCAGCATGGCGAAACGACCCTGGCGAATGGCGATTTCGACACGGCTTACCGTTTATTTTCGGACGCACATGCCAATTACAAGATGGCGCAGACACAAAACCCGGCATGGAACGAGATGGACGTCAAAACTATGCAAATCTGTGAAAGCTGGTTCAACATGGCCATGAACTACTACCAGAGCGACGATGCCGCCAAGTTGGAACTGGCGCTCCAGTGCTGCGCATATTGCACACGCCGTACACGCCTGCGGACAATTTCCTCTCGCGCCTGGCTGAAGGTGGAGAATCTCGAGAAAAAAATCGGGCAAAAACTGGAAGAGCTGAAGAAAAAACGCCAGGAAGCATTGGTCAACGCATGTAAAGAGTGCCAGAACCAAGGAGAGAGATTGTTGGAAAAAGGCGATGTGGAAACCGCCTATGCCATGTTTGTCAAGGCTGTAAACAGCGGCCTCTCTCTGGACAAAGAGTACCCGTCTCTGGCGATGTCACAGGACATGACTCTTAGAATCGGCGAAAGCTGGCTCCATGCCGCACGCAACAGGCAAAAAGAAAACAAGCTAGAGGAGGCTTTACAGTGTTGTCGTTATGGGCTACGTATCCAACAGCTTGCATTCGAAGTTAAGGAAGAGCTGAGAAAAATTGAAAAAGAAGTAGAGAAAGCGATAGAAGCCAAATCGGCATTTGCCATGACGGCTGAAAAGTTGTGGCTGGCCAAATCACAAGAAAAAAATGCGACATGCCTTGAGGTTTTCGACGTGCAAGACAAGATTTACCTGCACGCGACGTTGCAGCTAGAGAACTACGACGGCAAGTCGCACATCAGCGCGCGTTGCCACGGCGACATCGAGGAAACAAAAGTTTCACTGAATAGCGTGCCCACCCGGGGCGAATACCATTGGACGACCCTGCTCTCTTGCAAGAAAGCGCGCGGCGAATACAAGATGCAACTGGAAATTTTCTGCAAAGCCATCGCCATCGCCAAGGAGCTGACGTTCAAACTGGTGCAGTTGGCCGAAGACCTCACCTTTCTCGGCAAAAACGACATGGGCTACGAAGAGTATTCTCGCAGCAAAGACAAAATGGTCATGGTACTCATCCCGGCCGGCGAGTTTGCCATGGGTGACCCCACGGAAGATGGCTACGTAGACGAACGCCCCAGGCACACGGTGGCGCTGGATGCTTATCTCATGGACAAATACGAGGTGTCCAACGCGCAGTATGCAATATTCCTCAACTGGTGGCAAACAACCTGGCCGCAGGAAAAGAGCAAGTACGATTGGCAGTTGTCCAAAGAAGCCATGCAGGAGCTGCATTACAGTGGAGATCGCCTGCCCAAATATTGGGGCAATCAGCAATACAACAAGCCTGAACTGCCGGTGGTCGGTGTCACCTGGTTCGACGCCTATGCCTACGCCCGTTGGGCCAACAATATAACACAACGCGGAGAGGAGAGCTGCCTGCCGAGCGAAGCGCAGTGGGAGAAAGCTGCCGCCTGGCATGAAAAGACTACGAAAGCATTGATCTATCCATGTGGAGCGCAAATAGAGGCACAGAAAGCCAATTACTGGAACGGTGACAGAAAAGGCACCGAGCCGGTGACTGACCATGCCATCGGCGTCTCGCCTTACGGCCTTTACAACATGGCGGGCAACGTCGCCG
The DNA here is from genome assembly GCA_020057085.1 of Planctomycetota bacterium. Classification (GTDB taxonomy): domain Bacteria; phylum Planctomycetota; class Uabimicrobiia; order Uabimicrobiales; family JABWCH01; genus JAGVGO01. The sequence continues at coordinate 12,669 of JAGVGO010000205.1, forward strand.
AGTGGTGTGACGATTGGTATGACCGCAAATACTACAGCTTGTCGCCGCGCGCCAATCCTATCAACCACAAGATCGGCAAAAGCAAAGTGTTCCGCGGCGGCGGCTTCAACTCGAAAGAATGGGAGATACGCAACAGCCGCCGTCGCAGCTTCGAGCCGCATTTGAGCAACGTGGAAACCGGATTCCGTTGTGTACGGCGGTTGGAGGATGGTAAATAGACGATGTCGCAAAAACTTCTAGGTATTTTACAAGTAGGCAAAAAGATTGGCAAATACCAAATCTTGAAACTGCTGGGACGTGGCGGTATGGGGGCCGTATATCTGGGGCTCCATCCCGTACTGGACCGCCAGGTCTGCTTAAAAATTTTGCTGACCGACAGCCTGGAGCATGGTTTGGCTTCGGTGGCGCAATTGCTGCAGGAAGCTAAATCCATTGCCAAACTAGAGCATCCGAATATCGTCAAAATCTACGATGTCGAACAGGTAGAGCAGTTGGCTTTTATTGTCATGGAATATATCGATGGCAAGAACATTGCCCAACTTTTGGAAGACCGTGATGCTTTTACCATACGCGATGTCTTGCGAATCGGTGCCGATGTGGCTGCGGCACTCCAATCCGCTCACGAGCAACACATTATCCACAGGGATGTCAAGCCGCAAAATATCATGATTACACAAAAAGGAATGACAAAGCTGACCGATTTTGGCCTTGCTACATTCATAGGTGATCGGGCAAAAAAAACGGCTCAAGGCCTGCCGCTTTTAGGTACCCCATTCTATCTAGCGCCTGAGTGTATTGTAGGCGCAACTTGGTCCCCCAAGTCTGACCTTTATGCGCTCGGCATCACGCTCTTTCACATGCTGGCCGGTTTTCCGCCTTACACCGGTAAGACGCCGGCGCAGATTCTGCAGCAGCATGTCAAGGCGCCATTGCCGTCACTACGCGAAAGCAGGCAGGATGTTCCGGCAGATTTGGCCGCTGTCATCGAAAGACTGGCCGCCAAAAAAACGGCCGAGCGATTTGGCTCGGCTGCTGAAGTCGCTGCTGCTCTCAGGCATGTGCAGCGGCGACTTTCACAAGAACAGCAGCACGAAACTCGGCCGTTGTTGGCAGATATCGTGCAAGTACGCGAGGAGGTCGCCTCGCAATTTTGTCCTTCCATGGCGACAGTCAGGGTACTCGTGGTGGAAGACAGCGTCGCCATCAGCAAAGCGATCTGCCGGATACTGGAGGAAAAACATCTGTGTCAGGTGGTCGGTGTCGCCCATGATGGTCAAAAGGCTTTAGAGATTATCGAACAACTGAAACCCAATGTGGTTACGCTGGACTACAACATGGCAATTATGGACGGGCTCACAACTTTGAAAAATATCATGGTTACATACCCGTGCCCGGTGATTATGCTGTCCGCTTTTACCTATGAGGGCGCTTTGACCAGCTTCGAGTGCTTGTCTTGTGGGGCGGTAGACTTTATCTGGAAAGCTGCGTATACCCAGCAAAAAGAGTTCAAGCAAGAACTCGTAAGCAAAGTAGTCCGTGCGGCGAAGATGCACATCACCATGCCCGACAAGCCGAAGCTCATCAAATTTAGCGAGCCGGCACAGCCAGAAGCTATGAAACTGGCTGCGTCATGGCTCGTCTTGATGGGTGCCGGTATGGGGGGCTACCATAGCTCTTTCAAAATCATCCCCTATATTCCGAAAAACATTCCGGCGGCTATTGTTCTGGTACAGGAGATGCCCAACGATCTGTTAGGGACTTTTTGCAATTATCTGAATCGCCATAGTCGACTCGAAGTGAAAGAACTGTCGCAAAGCGAAATACTCTATGCCGGCGTATGCTATGTCATCAACCATTCACAACCCATACGTATCGAAAAGGAGTGGGACAGCGAAATTCTGTTTGTGATAAAGGCGGAAGCAACGGGTCCGGAATATAGCCCAGTGGTGTTCGGCGATGCCATCGCTTCCGCAGCACAGGTATGTGGTGCCAATACTGTAGGAATCGTACTCAGTGGAGCAGAGCGGAACATTGCCGACGGTTTACAAGAATTGCGCAAGGCCGGCGGCACTATCATCGTCCAGGACCCTACCACTTGCCTCGACGACGGTATGGCTCAGGTGGCCTTGCAGGAAGGGCTGGCCGACAAAGTGATCCCCGATGTCCACATCGCGCCCGTGCTGTGGTATCTCATCAAAAAGAAACATGACAATTGGGCTGCCACCAGACGGTTGAAAGCCTGCAAGCGCAATTGTTGGGAAATCATGCAGTGCGGCCGTGAGACAGGTGGCAGCAAAGTCCAGGAACTGGGAGCCTGTCCGGCGGCGGTTGAGAAAAAATGGCATAGCATCAACGGTGGTTACAACGCGGGCAGAGCTTGTTGGCTGGTAGCAGGTACGATGTGTAAAGGCGATGTTACGGGAACCAATGCTCAGAAAATTGCGAGTTGTACTCAATGCGAGTTCTACAAACTGGTGCAACATGAGGAGAATCAGCAGGAATAATCTGATTTTCACGCTAAAACATTACATGAGATTCAATGGAGCAATCAACTATGTGTAGATTTGTTGTCAACATCATGTCGTTGTCGTTACTGTGTGTCTGCATGTACGGCTGCGCCAGTACTGAGAGTTCCGGCGTGCCCAATCAGGTAGCACAAGCCAAACCCGAAACTGAGCAAAGCCTTGAACGCGCCAGATTGCGCAAAGAAATTTACACCACCTTGCTCGAAATTTTGGCAGAGAGCAAAAAAGAACTGGGGCAAACGGCCAAACAGCCACAGCCTGTGCATAAAACGGATGTAGCCGAAGCCAAACCAGCCACCACAGTCGTGTCAACGGAAGGCGACTATTTTTGGCACAACGCCTACCACCATGAACCGCACAGCCCTGACTGCCAGGATGAAAACTGGCATCCATATCGCAAACAGGGCGCTCCCTTCGGCGGTGACCCTGCCAAATATGAAATGGTAGACAGCCAGCAGGAAGAAGTTGATGTTGCTGCTTACCCTGAAGAATACAAAAACACCTACAACACCGTGATTCGTGGTTTCTGTAACACCTGCCACTCGCCCGCTCGCGCGCTGCACCAAAGCTATACGTCCAGACAATGGAAATCGGCGCTGACCTTTCTGCGCAGCAGGTACAAAGACCTCGGGTTCACTGCAGAGATAGAAGAACAGTCATACAGATTTTTTGTCTATTATGAACAGCAGAAGCTACAGCAGGAAGAGAAACTCTTTGTTGCCAAAGCCAAGGAAGGCAAGGACACAGTGTCTGGCGACAGCGCCGATCCCAAGAAAACAGTGGACAAAGAGGCGCCCGTCGAGAGCCATTACTGGCACAACGCCTACCACAATGAGTCTCACCCTGCCGACTGCCGCGACGTGGCCTGGCATCCTTACTTGAAACCAGGCGCCGGCTTCGGCGGCGACCCTGTCAAATATGAAATGGAGGACAGCCAGCAGGAAGAAGTTGATGTTGCCGCTTATCCTGAAGAATACAAGAAGACCTACCATGAGGTCATCAGGAACTTTTGTGCCTCATGCCACACCCCGGCGCGCGCCCTCAATGAAAACTACACGCCGAAACAATGGAAATCGTCTCTCGCCATCCTGCGCAGCAGATACAAAGACCTCGGTTTTACTCAGGCCATGGAAGATCG
>JAGVGO010000096.1 GCA_020057085.1 Planctomycetota bacterium
ATTTTTTGCTTGACTCTCATGAGAGAATCTCCCGCCAGGGGAGAGGTGACGTAACCCATTTTCGTTCTTATAACTAAGTCATTAACTTAGTGCCATTCGTGCGTTGCACGGGGCTATAAAATTTTTGCGCCTACGGCGCATCTGATATGCGTCTATTTTTTCTTTTTTATCTGTTCGACGATCTCGAAACACCGCTCTGACAAACCTTCCAACTGTTGTCTGTCGGTCTTGCAGAAAAATTGTCTTTCGCTTGCACTCAGATGGTAATCTTTCAGTGCAGTTTCAGGATCTTTGAGCAACGCATCCATAAAGGTACTGTCTTGTTTGGCGCGTTGCACTACTTGTTTGGCTACTTCTTTGGACACGCATTTCTCCTTAAATTCCATTGGTACACAAGCACGACCACCCAAACGAGGGTGACCATGCTCCATATTCGTGCAAACACATCGCCCCATTGTGTGTAAAACGTCGTTTCACCGGTGGCAAGCGGAACTTTTTGACAGAATATCCCCGGAAAATCTTTCCATTTCACCCGCCCCTTGTCCGAGCAGAAATCCCAATCCTCGGCGACGGTAGTAAAAAAAGCGACATCGTCGCGCCATATTGCCTGGGGTAAGTGATGCCAGGCCACCATTTTTTTGTTGGCCAACCGTTGTTGCATAAACGGGGCGAGAGAAGCGAAATAATCCGATTTATCAACGGTCAGCATATGCTCCGCTTGCAGGCGTCCATCAGGAGGGATATTGAGGGTAATGCCGGTATTGCCGGCGCGCATAATACCGATGCGGTTTTCCACGGCGCGAAAGATAGAAATTGCCAGGATTTGTTCGAGTTCGCAGGTACGGGCAAACCAGCCTTCATTGGTGATATTGATGAGAAAATGACACCCTTTTTTTGCCAGCGCCCTGGCATCTTCGGCGTAGACGATTTCGTAGCAAATGAGAGTGCCGAAGCGACATTCTCCCAGGCTGAACACTTTGTGCTGCTGGCCGGATGCGAGATTTGGCATAAAACCCACCAGATTGCGCATCAGCGTAGGCAGGAACGGAAACTTAGGGATATATTCACCCAAAATGACCAGCCGTACTTTGTCATAATAATCACTGATTTTGCCGCTATCATCGAACAAATAACAACTGTTATAGCTTATACTCTCATTGTTCGTGAAATCCAGGGCAAAACGGTGGGAGCCAATCAGAAGAGGGGTATGCGACAAGCTCGCCATATCGTGAAACAGGCTGTATGCCTGCGCATCCAACTGCGGATCGTAAGGTGACATGGTTTCCGGCCAAACCAGTAGATCCGGCTTCTGGCCCAAAGCTCCCAGGGAAAGAGTGGTGTAGGACGACAAAATTTTCTGCCGGTTTTCGCGCGGGTCGTCCTTGATGTCTTGTGGAATATTTCCTTGCACGGCAGCTATGCGTGGACCGTAGCGGTAAGAAATTTGTGGCAGGCGGTAGCGACCATAGGCCAGCGTGGCAGCAACTAGAAACCCTGCGATCAGTGTGTAAACGAAAAGCCTGCCCAGTCGCCATTTCGAATAGGCGGGCAGCAAATCTGTAATTGGTGCCGTCTGCACGGGAAAACGCCAATCCAGCCAGGAAGTCACGAGGCCGTTTGTCAGCACCAGCAAAAAACTCACGCCGTAGACACCGGTAATATCGGCGATCTGTATCCACTCCGGCATGAACGCCAGACTGTGTCCCCAGTATAGCCACGGGAAGCCGGTAAACAAAAACGAGCGCAGATATTCGTTGGCAGTCCAGATCACCGGCGCGGCGATTACCGCCGGTAGCCCTAGCTGGCGCACGCTTACGGCATAAATCAGTGGGAAGGGCAAACACATGATATAAAGCGGCACGAGGATGATGAAAGGGCATATAGGATGTACTACCGACATCCACGAGATGCCGATGGCAAAGAAGATTGCCACAAAGACGCCGTGGCTCAGCAGCAATTGCCGCCAGGTCAGACGTGGCAGAGCGTAGAGCCATGGCACCAGACAAACCCAGGCAAGAGCGGAAAAACCACATGGCGGAAAGATAGTTACGCTCAATAGTGCGCTCATGGCGCTAAGAAAAAACATCTGGCGATTGCTGAGTCGCCCTGGTTGTGTTGCCTGGGTTACGCCTCTGTTCTGCTGTTGTTCTGCCACTGCCATTCCTTTTATTGCCGATAGTTGCGCAGCTCGCGTTGAGCGTCCTTTTCTCTGAGCGATTCACGTTTGTCAGACATTTTTTTGCCTTTGGCCAACGCCAGTTCCACTTTGACCATGCCCCGTTTGAAATAGAGTGCCAGGGGAATCAGGGTAAAGCCGCGTTCCACCAATTTGCTGCGCAAGCGGACGATTTCCCGTTTGTGCATGAGAAGCCGCCTTTTGCGCTTGGGCTGATGATTCACGTAGCCGCCCATCGCATAAGGCGCGATGTGCAGATTGACGAGAGATAGCTCACTCTCCTCCACTTTACAATAGGCATCGGTCAGGTTTATCTGACCTTGCCGGATGGATTTGACTTCCGTGCCTTGCAAAGAGATGCCTGCTTCGAACCTGTCGAACAAGATATAGCTATAGGTGGCTTTGTGGTTCCTGGTAATGATCTTGATTTGCCCTTCGGTTTTTTTCATGTTTTTCTCATTATTTGTTCCGGTCAACAACATCTTGAACAGTACGGTCGCGCTGATCCCAGTCCTTACGCGATATGGCGCAGGCCGGCGATCTGTTGAACGATTGCTTACATTGATAAGTTCGCACGTGTCGGTGCGTCCAGTCGTTGCCCGACGCTCATCGCTGCGCTCCAGGACTGGGATCACGCTCCCTTGTACAACATCTTCTTGACCAGTACATAATTTCGCTTTTCTTTTATTTGTACAATGGTTGCAGGCATTTTGCAAGCATTTTCTTGGCGACTCTGTGCAAGGGGGTACCGTTTCTCTATTTTTTTTCCTGGTACAGGCTGTCTTCGATTTGTTTCAGAAGTTGCGGCGGAATCGGCCAGTCCTGGATATACATCACGAGATCTTTGAGTGCTTCCACATCGTTATTATCTTTTATTTTTTTGACATTGCTTTCTTGGCTGAAGAAACTGGCCAAGGCATCAACCGTTGACTCTTTGCCTGCCTGACGGAATAGTTTTTCAAAGTGGCCTTTCCAGGCTTCCAGCGCAATATAGTTGAATTCTTCCAGTTGTTCCGGTAGTTGCGGCAGCGTATAGGTGTTGTAAAAGTAGCCGGCAGCGATGCTCAGTACTTTAGCGCTTTCAGGGACAGCGATGGTTGCTATGGTTTTTTCACCTTTATGTTGTATGCCCACAGACTGTGGCGGCAAGGGATGGTCGTCGCTGCTGAACTCATAGCCATAAGTAATGCCATCGAGTACAATCGTTTCACCGTGCAACAACATGGTATAGGGAGCGGCAACCGGATCAGGTGCGTTAGCCGTGGCAGGTGCCGTTTTCGCCATAAAGAACGGCAAGCGGTATAGCCCACTACCTGCCGGTATGGCCACTTTGCGCGTGGCTGTCTGGTAACCGGCGATGGTTACCGCAAGCTCGTATTCGCCCGGTTTGAGCATCACCGGTCTGTCACCCACAACCGTTTCGCCCTGGATGGTGATTTTGTCCGGTATAAGTTTTTGGTTGGACTGACGATCTATGATTTCCAGTGAAAATTCGCGTTCCCGTACGCGCAAGACGCTACTCAAGAAATAAGGCTTACTGCTCGCTTTTACCAAAATCTGTTCGCGCCAGGTCGCATAGCCGTCTTTGCTCGCTTCGACTTGACAAACCCCCGGCTGCAGCCGTGTCGGTTGCACGACACTCTCGCCATTGACGGTGATTTTATCAGGCTGTAGCTCTTCTCCTTCAGGATAGTCGCTTTTGAAAAACCACAGCAACTGGCGTGGCAAAGGTTCAAAAGTATAATGAAAAAAAACCGGCTCGCCTGGGTGACCGTCCACTGTGATTTCCTCACGGTATGCTTTGTAGCCTTCCTGTTGCAGGTCCAGCTCGTAACGGCTCAGTGGCAGTTCCATCTCTTCCTGGATTACACGAACCTCACCGCTGGCGGTGTCTTTGATGGTGACGCGCATAGAAACGGGATTTTCCGGCTCCACTCTGTTGTTGAATTGAAAGATACATTTTTTAGTGGTGAGGACCGGTACCTCCGGTTTTTTGTCTGCCACTGGCGGTTGCGGCTCGACCGTCGCTTGCTCCGGTGTCACTGGTCTCTCCGGTTTTTTATCCACTACCGGTATGACGTGCTCAGTCGCGATTTCCCGTGCGACCGGTTTAGCCTGTGACAACTCGTGACCGAGTTCTTGCCATGCCACATGTTCGGGCGTTCCCGCTTTGCGCATCACGATTTTTCCCATTTCCAGACCGTCCCAGACCATATTGCTGCCAGGCAACAGCAGCGGCTCACCAAGATGGCGGCAAGCGACGATCTGCCATGTGCCGTTCTTTTTCGCCAGTGCAATATAGCCGCTCTGCTGGGCGAAGGCTTGCAAATCCATGCGTTTGTGGGTAAGGCGCGCCAGGCGTGCATACTCTTCTTTGTCCAGGAGTAGGGAGGCCGGGCCAAATTGCCCTTTTTGGCAAATTTCCTTGAGCCAGTCGCTTGGCATCTCCGGCATAGTGGAGCAATCTTGGGACGACACGGCAAAAAGGTATGGCTTACTTCCCTGCCAGTTGCCTTTTTGCATATGTACCACACACGCGTTTACCGCTTCTCTGGCCTCACCGGCAATATCGGGTGGCCAGGAAGAGAGGCCGGCGACTGTGGCGATGATGACGAAAATGACTAGTTGTATTCGCATTCTGAAAATCTCCTATTGGTTTTTCTCCCATTATACACCTTTTTCCGGCGATAGCAATAATTTGTCCCGACAGCAGATTACCAGATTACCAGCAACATTATTGCTATTGCCGGAAAAAGAATATATAATGCAGAAAAACTGGCACATGGGCGTAACACATGGAAAGGATAGCGTCAACTACCCCGCCCATAAGGGGCGTGGCTTGTGGAGAAATCTATGAAACAACGAAAGAAGACCACGGTGATCCTCAAGGCACCGGCGCACGAAAAGATGGTAGCAGAACTGTGGTGTGGCGAAAACGTATTGGGCGAGATGGTGAGGGAAAAAAATGATTTTTATCTCGAACTCTATGCCCCGCCTGGGACACAAAAGTCATGGAATCTCGAACTCAACGATTTTTTGTATCTTCTTGGTGAAGCAAAAAAAGAACTGAACTCACAGGCTAAAACATCTTGAAAAAAATGGCCCCGCCGGATGGGGCCTTCTTAGCCTAACCGACAAACAAATACCATAACACCCCGACCATACCGGCCAGAAAAGTCATGTTTACCACGATGTGTCGTTTAGCTGGCGTGTGCATACCACGCCAGGCCGAATAACAGGCAATTACGAAAAGGCCAATGACGAGCAGTCCGTTCATAAAATACAATAAACAGGCAAGCCACCACCAGGCTTGATGTGTCAGCCATGACACCAGTGCTTCGAACAGCAGGAAAAAAATACTGAACAGGCCGCCAAGGAAAAATTCAGCGCACCACTGCGAAATTTTGGGAATGTCCATGTTCGCCTCCATACAAAACTTTTTTTTCTTGATTGTTGGCTAGCGATATGCTATCGTACCGTATATTCAACAGATTCGCAACTATTTCTAGTTATTTTTTACCGGTTAGTCGCGTGGAAAAAAAGGATCTGGCATGTACGGTCGTAGCAAACTAAAACAGGTTAAGAATGTCGAGGTGGAACTCCACCTGCCCCAGGATAAGCCGACGATTGGCAAAGTAAGCAAGATCGAAACGGTACTGCGCAGCAAAGAAGCGATGCATTTCGCTTATGCGATGTTTGAATTGATCAACGAGCGTACCGACAAGCGGGCACCGATGGACCGTATCACCTCCCGTTCGCGCTATCTTTACCGCTGCAATGTCGAGAAAACTCTCGATGTAAATGGCGAAAACAAATTTTCGTTCAACATCCGCATCCCTGTACACAAAGAACCGTCGCGCAACGATAAGTTCATCTGCATCAAATGGCAGATCAGTTTGCAGGCTGTGGTCAAAAAAACAGCGGAAGACAAAGATTTTTTGGGCACACAGGCAAATCCGATCGAGTTTGAAGTCGTGTAATGGGAACAAAGAGTCGCGGTTTTTCCGGGCATGAGCGCAGATCATTGATATTGTTAGTCATACTGTGCATACTATGCCATCCTGCGTGGGGAAAATTCGCCACACAATGCGGTCAGGAAATCCTGAGCCAGTGTCAACTGGTGGTGGAAGGTGTACCCCTGGAAACCATAATTCTTCCAGGTGGCGGCAGCGTTATCCAGTTTCAGGTGAAAGGAATTTTTTACGGCCAGAGCGAATTCGGCAAGAAAATATCACTGATTGGCCAGCGGCAGTTATCTTTGCTGGCCAACCAGCCATATGTACTGTTTCTGCAAAACCTCGTCTCGGCTAACGCCTTTCAGGTGCATGGCGAATTTTCACTTGACGACAAAGATGGATCTTACAAACGCCAGGCACTGGAAAAGCTGATTGCCATTGAACATATGCCGGTAGCTGCCAGCCAGACCAAAGTATATCTCGAATATTGTCTGACTGGGCTCAGTCACCAGTCCAACTGGTTCCGCGCACATGCCTTCCATGAACTGGAACATTTATTGGCCGAACATCAGGAACTCACCAGCGAAGAACTACTCACCCAACTGGAACAAAAATATGCCGATTTTCCCGTGGCCGAGCTGCGCGAGCGTTTTCAACATTTGCTTGTCGCCTTGCGGCAGAAACTTCCCATTACCGCCGGCCGTGCATCCACATCGAACCAGGGACAATCACTGCTAGCTCAGTTACGGCAGTCACATAGTCACATCACCTCATCCACCTGCGACATTACGCGAAAAATAGAAATTTTGCAACTGGTGGCGATATTCCCCGGTACGGAGGCGGCACGAACTTTGCTCGCCGCGTTACAAGACCAGTCCATTCAGGTGCGGGTACTCGCCGCATTTTATTTGGGCATGCAACGGTGTTATGAGAGCAAAGCCGCCTTGCTTGCACGCCTGCGCGAAGATTCATCGTGGCGAGTGCGCAAACAGGCCATCACCGCTCTCGGCAAGTTGCAAGCAAAGGAAGCAACGGCGGAAATCCGCAAGTATCTGCAATTCCCTTATACCAGCGAGGCGGCGCAGGAAGCACTCCGCCAAATCACCGCTGCCAACGAGGCGCTTCCTTTTTCATCCAAATGACGGCAGACGCAAACGCACCAGCACGCCGAAGTGGTCGGATACCAGCGGCGATACCCTGTCGCCCGATGTCTTGCCGTCGAATAGCAAGGTGGCATCCAGTATCTGAGGCGTATCGGCGCACGCACCTCCTGCCCAGAAAACATAATCAATCCTCGGCTTGCCGTCCACTGTCGTCGCCACGGCCTTGGCCTCCGGCTTTGCCATCGCCCATAGATCGAGAAAAGAAGCTGGCCCTTGCAGTAAAAGAGTGTGGTAGCGGTGGCCGTAAGGAACATTGAAATCGCCCATGACAAGAGAACCGGCTACCTTCGCTGTCTGGCGTGCACATACGAGCTTTTGGATTTCAGCGACCTGTAGCGGCGTGTCACTCAAGTCGTAGCCCATGGTATGGGTGACGAAAACATTGAGACACCGCTGTCCCTGCATATTCACCTGGGCGCCAATGCACATTCTGCGCCACTGTGGAGCCGGCCAAAAATCTCTTGTCGTGAGCTTGGTGAACATGGTATCATAGAGGGGATATTTACACAAAATGGCGTTACCCAGATGTTCGCCGTCCTGCCACTGAGCAAATCCAAGGCGATACAAATAGAACCTGGTACCGGTCGCACTCTCCATCTGCTGCTGGATCATTCTGGCAGTGTCGTAGTAGCACCCGTCATAGCCGCGAGTATAAATTTTGCCATAGACAATTTCATTTAATCCGATAATATCGGCGTTGACATGGGCAAGTTCGTTGGCAATATCGGCCAGCTTGGCAAAGCGTCCGGTCTTTTCCTGCAGGCTGTGGGTGTTCAAGGTAACCACGACCAGCTCGCTACCAGGTCGGGCGCGCGACAAAGAAGATGCTCTGCGCGTGGGCGCAGGGTAATCGCCGGCAGCGATGTCGAATACCGATTGCCAGCCCGATCTGGCATGGTTGATCCTGGGATTGCCCGGATCGTGTGTCGGCTTGCCATCCACATGAAAGACATAGGCATAGGTGCCGGCGAGCAGGGCCGGCGTGGTGTATTCCCATATACCTTGCCGGTTTTTGGCAAGAGCGGCCAGTTGCCAATCATTGAAAAAACCGGCAACGGACACTCGCTGTGCCGTGCTGTTTTCGTAATGAAAAGTGACCGTGCGATTCGCATGGATGATCAAGCTCTTGCATGTTTTTTTCATAAAACAAGGATCTGTCATGAGTAATTGGAAATGGGAAGATTTTTTGTTATGGAACACTCTCGAACCTGTACTATCTGCGGTTCAGCAAAACTGCGGCGGGCCGCAGGACGACGTGCGCACCTTGCACGAGTATCTGCAAGTGGCGGAGCAGCAACAGGCCGTCTATCAGGTGGCCTATGCCCAGAGCCGCGTACGCAAGGGCGGCAAACATCACGAATCGTTCAATGTGCGTGATAAAAACCGGGTATATTACTTCCACACCCAGGCCGCTACTGACTACAACTACCCCATCGAGTTGTATCAGGTATTGTACCAGAAACCACAATATTATGTAGATTTTAAAGGCCGCAATCAGGAATTTGAACACCACATCTTGCAACACCTCAACTGGCTAAACGGTAAATTGTATCCCGGTGCCTTTCGCGCGCTGGAGCAGGGAGGCAGTTTCGACGCCACAGTGGATGCCATGGTGAGCCAGCGTTTCATGTGGCTGGATGAGGAGATGCGGGGTATTTTGCGCGGCTATCTCAAACAGAAGCCGGTGCGCACCATCTTTCTCATGGACATCGAGCCGGTGAACAACCATAATCCGCAAGAAATTCTGGCCGACCCCCAATATTATTTCACCTGGCTGGAGCCGGTGTATGAAATATTACGTGACACACTGAATGCGCTGGGTATCGCCCATGTCACCAATGTCTCCGGCAAAGGATACCACATCGTGAGCGCCATCCCTCTCTACGAAGATGGCCGTGAGAATCCGGCGCTGCTCAATTTGATGGAAATCGGCGGCATGATCCAGGAAGAAACGGCAGCACGTCTGGTGTATACCTACTACGGCTCGCGCAAATTTTTTCCCGTGCCGCTATTGACCGAACGGGCGCACCACGGTTGCTACAAACTGATGCAGTATCTGCTGGTGAACCTTGCCGACCGGATGAAAGCGCGTATGCAGCAGTGGGGGTTTCCGCCACATCTCAGTTTCTGCGACGACGGTGATTTTCTGGTGTCCCTCGATATGACCGCTATGCTAAACCCGGTAGATCGCCGCGATTTCGGCATGCCCGGCCAGATTTACGGTAAAACACACGACCACATGCTGGTGCGTGTGGTCAGGGAAATCAACGGCTACGATTTTTTCGGCAAAGGGTTCGCCAGCAACGAAGAATCGCTGGCGCGCATGTTCGCCGTCCGCAGCGATCTCGATCTGGCCAAGGCGCACATGATCCGCACCGGTGCACGCATCCCGGAAGCGTCTGCGAGCGGTTTCAACAAATTGATCGCCGGCTATCGCAAAAGCCGCATCAAGAGTTTCCACGACCAGCTCGAATACCCGATCGACAACCAGGAGATAGCATATCTCATCAATTCCGACTATGCCATCGTGCGCCGCCTTTGCCCGCAGCTCGGCGATCTCCTGGATTGCCCCGACAGCGACGTGTTTCTCAATCCGCAGTCGCTCACCTATTTTTACAGCGAACTGGAAGCCGCAGGATTTGGCATCGGCGAACAGCTCCACATCACCTACGCGATCTACCACGACCCGCGAAAAGCGGTTGACATCCCTGAAAAATATTCGCGGGCGGTGTGGGCCAAGTGGCCGGTATTACTCAAAGGATACCATTACCGGGATTAATTTTACGCCAGGCTCTGTCTAAAAATAACTTCACATTCTTGAGGGCACTTTTATCAATCTACTTCGTTGCTCCTCGCTTACAGAGCCAGGCTATGCGACGCTCGTCTCGCCTCGTATATTGATAAAATTACTCCACAATAATGTAAATTTATTTTTAGACAGAACCTACGGAGACATACATGGATATTGCCAATTATTACGAAGCGATCTGGCCGGTGCTACGCAACAGTTTCGGCACGCACGCCCGTTTCTTCATCGCCACCCACAAACCGGACCTCCTGGCACGTGGCTGGAACCCTTACACGCACCCGCTGGTGGAAGTACTCGAACTGCCGGCTGACCTGAGTGGCTGTAATCCTCTGCGTGACCACGCCTGCAGACGCGGCTACGAGCTGTTCTTGCCGATTGTCGGGCGCGACAACCGGTCGCTGCTCGCGCCCTTCGATTATGAAATTTTTCTCGACGGCCAAAACCACCGTCTCTACACCGAACCACAATTTCAACAAGAACTCCTGGTACACCATATTAAGCCGCTGTCCGATATGCTGGAAAATTTTTTTATGGTAAATCGCCTGCCCTATGTGATAGATTACACACCTTCGGGCTTCCATCATTTGTTTCTGGTACAGCGTGATACGCCCGCATGGCAGGCTCTATCCGGTATCGGACATCTGGAACAGGAGATGCTGGCGTTCATCCAGAAAACAGACCCTGGCGACGTCAAACGTAAGAGACCGGTAGATTTTACCACAGCATCCGTCTTTGCCGGCCTTGGCAGATTGGCCGATTACATATCGCTGTGGCTCTTTACCGAGTACAACCGGCAGCATTTGCCGCTGCCGGCCACCATCTGCGACTCGTTGCCGCAGTGCGTGAACATTGACGAGTCCTGGGCAGGTGATTCGGCGATCATGCGCTGCTTGCGTACGCTGGCGGGAGCACATCGCAAGAACAACGACAGGTACGGACTCGGCGGTAATCCGCTCGTAGATGTCATTTATAGCCAGTTTGACGGCGAGACGCGGCTAAGTCTCAAGCGGCAGAGCGGGAAAGTGGAAGCCTGTGTACCCGCCGACAGCGACCTCGAAAGCATTGTGGCGGCAATGTGGAATTTGCCTCTCGCCGCGAGCATTTCCAGTCAGTACAGCGGCAATATACCCGACGCCAACGACGCCATGTCCGCATTTGTGGAACGCTACCGGCGGTCGCCACTGTATGCCTTCCATCAGGAATTCGATGCCAGGGAAGATTTAGAGCCGGGCGAAGGTATTTACCGGTTTTTCCACGATCCGCGCTTGAACGAAGAGGCTCGCAACATGCTATATCAGCCGGTGCCATGTTTTCTGCAGCCCATGCAGTTGCGTCACTTTGTCGCCCACTGTCTGGACATTGGCTGGCATCCCAAACATATCGGCAACGGTATCCGTGATATCTACAGGCAAAACCAGTTCAATTTTCCGTTTCACAAATATCCGCCGGCCACCAAGGCCAATTTTTATGCCAGAATTTTCACTGCCTTGTATCTGGTAGAGCAGGGAAAATTAGCCCTTTGAACTTAAGGAAAAATGCTTGCAAAACCCCACGCAAAATGTACCCCGCTCTTCGCCTTTTTTGCCCCATACGATCTGGGCCGTGATCTGGACGCTCACCCTTGGCGTTTCTCTCGCCTGGAACATCTGGCAGGAACAGCAGGAAACTCTGGCGATGGCACATATCGAAGCGCAAGTCGCCTATGATAAAGACATGGTTTACCATCGCTGGAACTCTTTGTCGCACGGTGTTTATGTCTCTACCGAGCATCCTCTGTCACCGCCCAACCCTTATCTGGCCAACGTGCCTGAACGCGATATCACGACTCCCAGCGGCAAAAAACTCACGCTGGTCAACCCGACTTACATGCTGCGCCAGGTGCATACCCTGGAACGCGAAGCTCTTGGCGTATTGAGCCATGTCACCAGCCGCAAGCCGCTCCGCCCGGAAAACTACCCTGATGCATGGGAGGACAAAGCTTTGCTGGAGTTCGAAAAGGGGGCCAAAGACATGCGTGAAGTGGCGGACATCGCCGGCAAGCCCTACATGCGGTTTATGCGGCCGCTGCGAGTAGTCAAATCATGTCTGGATTGTCACGGCAGCCAGGGGTATCGCGACGGAGAAGTGCGTGGTGGGCTGAGTATTTCCGTTCCCATGTTGCCTCTGTGGCAGATCGCCTATACCCACATCATCCAGTTCAGCATAGCGCATGCGCTATTGTGGCTGTTAAGCATGTGGGCGATCTTTGTGGCTCTCAACAAGATCAAAAAGAGCGAAGCCTTACGCCACACTGCCGAAGAGGAAACTCGCATGCTATCCATCACCGACCAACTCACCGGGCTTTACAACCGGCGCGGCTTTATGAACCTGGCCGAACACCACCTCATGCTCGCACAGCGCAGCCAGCGCAAGATGTTGCTGATGTTCAGCGATTTGGACGGCCTCAAACGCATCAACGACACCTTGGGCCATGCCGAAGGTGACAAAGCTATCGCCGAAGCGGCGGAACTGCTCAAAGAGGTGTTCCGCGAATCGGATATTGTCGCGCGTATCGGCGGCGATGAATTTGCCGTGCTGGCCGTTGACAGTAAAGATTTGAACAGTGAGATTGTTGACAAACGAGTCAGCGAATGCCTTGAACAGCACAACGCCAGACCCAACCGTCCTTACCGGCTTGGACTCAGTTTGGGCTGTATCGAGTACGACCCGCATTGCGGGTATCCACGGACCCAAACCGGTATATCGGAACTGCTATCGCTGGCCGATGCCATCATGTACAAACAGAAAAAGGCGCGCAGCTTCCGGCTCGGCGAAACCATCCGCCGGTAAAGCCTCCTAAAACCGCAGTTCTTTGATGTGGTCTATCTTGATGCCGTAATGGGCAAGCAGTTCTCGCGGCCCCCAGGTAACTGCCTTGTGCGCGGGTATGCCGAGACTCGCCATCGTCGCATAGATGGCTTCACTCGATGGCGCCTCGATTTCCAGATAAATCGGCAGGCGCGGCAGCTCGTCAATGTCGAAAACGATATCGCCGTGCCGGTAATGTTGCCGTTTCTTTTCAAAGTACAAAGTGCGCTGCAAACCGAGGCCGAGCAAAATCTGCTCGGCTACTTGCGGATCGCCGATTTCCATGTCGAATTCTTCACGTACCTTGGCATCCTTGCGGTGTTCTTTTGGCGCACGCTTATAGGTCATGTGCCAATGCGCCCCTTCGCTACGGATACGCACATAGCTTTGTTGTTTCAAGAGACGGCGGTCGCCGAAATCATAGATGGATGTCTTGAGCAGCCACTCGCCTTCGCACCTGGCGCCCATCTGCTCGATGCCTGCGATGATCTGCGCCACGTCAATTTCAAGAATTTTGACTTCTATTTCCAGCGACATCAGAACACCAGGCCTCCATAACCGACAAACGAATCAACGCGGCGTTCCGGACACACGTCGTAACTGGTGGTGTAGTGCAGCAACACGCCACGCTCTTTGCCCAATCGGTGGGCATAGGCCAGCACCGCAGCGATAGCCCCGGAGCCACAGGCGTTGTGCCTTTCCTCGGCTTCAGCCACCACCTTGTCCGCGGCGAGTGTCAGCATGAGATCGAGCATGCGCCTGTCATTCTCCTGTTTCACCCAGTTGAGCCCCTGTTCACCCCGTCCGCCGGGTATAAAATCATAATTCGAGCCATAGTGCGTCAGATCGGTGGAAGCCAGAGCCACGACACCGCTGTCGCTGATCGCCGCAATCTGCTCGCCTATGTGTGCGGCTTCCGCGCACGGTGATACCATGATCGGCACGATTTTGGCATCAGGGAAAAGGTAGCGGATAAAGGGAATTTGTACCTCGATCGAATGTTCGGCCAAGTGTGGCTGCGGTTTGTCTGCCACCAGTCCATCACATGCCTTGACAATCTGCTCGGCGAGCTCTGCGTTCACCGCCACTGCGCCGAGCGGCGTTTCCCAGTTGCCGCTGCTCCAGATGCTGGCGTGCGCGACACCCCACACATGCACAGCGCCGAAAATAATGAAAGTGTGCGGGATTCTCTGGCGTGCGATAGCCTGGTACACCTTGGCGGCGGTAGCGCCGGAAAACATCCAGCCGGCGTGCGGCGCAATACCGGCGACGATTACCTCAGGCACCGCCGCTGGCAATTCGCTTTCGCCAAAACATTCGCACAGAGCTTTTTTGCACATCTCTGGCTCGCGCGGGTAAAACGACCCGGCGCGTGCGGGTTTGCGGTTCATAAGGCCAGCCTCCTTTTACCAGTATTTGCCAAGCAGATAGAGAGCACTACCGATAATTATGCCCGCTATGCCCGCCAGCAGGGAAAAAACCCAGTTCAGCCGCTGCCGACGAAGCCACCATCTCGCCAGGATAGCGAAATTATGTGGTTCGGGCAGCGATTTCACCATGCTCTCCACTAATGTCGGTAAGGTTACGACAGCATCGCCCGCAGCAGGCAAAGTGAGCGGACTACGGCAATAAGGCCGGTAGCGAAAAGCGAGGCCGTCCGGCGGTTTGTCCTGGAGCGAGAACGTATCCAGTTGCAGGGTACGCCGTTTGTCGTGTGGTACACTGTATGTCAACACGCGACAGAAGGCAAAGCAGTCCTCGTCTACGGCGATTTCCTGGGGCTGGAACGGATCGTTTTGTTGCAGCAAAAACAAGAGCAGGCGCACTTGATCGCTCTTGAGTTTGCCTAAACCACGCCAGAAGCCCCTGGTTTCTTTCCACCACAGTTTTTGCCAGTCGCTCTTGGTCAGCGTATCGAGGCGTACCGGGGCAAGCGTTTGTACGTCGTTTCTTTTGCGTGATATACAGCGAGACAAAGGCGGCAGCAGCCACAGCGGAAGAAACGGGTTGGCCGCCACGAGCTGCCAGCCTGCCGCATCCACGACGGTACAGCGCATGACGCGGGAAGGCCTGCCCACCTGATCGTGCCAGCCGCCGAAAATTTCGCGCAGAACGTAGAGATTTTGTGGCAGACGAAGACAACTGAAGGCGTACAGGCAAGGGGGAGCGGCATGCAGTTGTCCGTCAGACTCTTCACATCCTTTAATCAACAAAGGCACCAAGGTCTCGTCGAAGCCCGACGATCTGCCAAGCACCGAATAGCCTGCCGAGCATGGAGTCGAACCGTATACCAATTGATGTAGTACAACAGAAGATTGGGACATATGTGTAACTTTCTATGAAATTTTCCCGCGCAGCGCACTGGCTCATCTTTCTTCCGGCACAGCACAGCGAAAACCAAGATCACAACGGCGCGTGGTGGCGGCAAACGGATGCACGAACCAGCCGCTGAGCATGAGAGAGGGGGAAGCAAACGAACCTCCGTGTGCCAGCCGGTAGCCGCTATCGGTTGACAACGAAAATTTCGCCCAGGTATCAGGCACATCGGCACACCACTCCTGCACGTTGCCGGCCAGATGGCGACAGCCATACGGGGAGGTGGCGAAGCGGCTGTCGTTTACCGCCAGGGGAGCATGTGCAGGCAAGGTAAACTGGTCGCTCATGGTGAGGGGCGGTGGCACATCGCCATTGACGAGGCTTTGACTTGGCACAAGATTCCCCCAGGGAAACAACGCGCCGTTGACACCGCGCGCACTCTTTTCCCACTCGTAGGCGCGCGGCAGTTTTTTGCCAACCCAAAAGGTGTATGCCATAGCATCTTCCCAGGACACTTGCACTACAGGATAGTCTGGGCTCTCGAACAGGTAACTCTCATCCCACCATGGTGATGCCGGGTAAGGGCGCGCTGTGCCTTCGCAAAACTCCTTGTACTGGCGATTGCTGACTTCGTGCCGATCCATGTAAAATGCAGGCAGCACCACGCGCTGCACGGGGCTGAGTTGATTCATTTTTCCGTGCATCTGCAATGCTTCGAGATAGAGAAGCGTTTGCGCCAGTTCCCGTTTCTGGGCTTCGACCGCGCCGAGATCACGGTAACACCTGTACAGCAGGTCATAGGACAAGGCAAGAAATAAATTTTCCTGAAGCGGCGAAGGCGGCATCTCTTCTTCGGGCAAAGGCTTCTCTTGCTTGTTTTCCTGGCGCGACAGGCGGCGATTCATCTGATCGAATGCATCCACCCGTTTGTAGATCGCCTTGAGCCTTTGCGCGATCTGGCGGATCGTGCTGTTGCTCTGTTCAAGGCCTGCCGAAATTTCGCGGCGCAGCTCGGCATCCTGCTCCAGCCACACTTTTTTATCGGCCAGGTAATCACGCATCTCCTTGAGCCCACGGGCGATCTGCTGCTGCATGTCGTCAGGCATACCGAGCAGACACTCACCGGCCGGCACGTAGACCATTTCGCTGTTGTCTCTGCGCCACACATAAATTCCCTGCTCTTGGGCGCGATTGAGACCCGGCGGCATCCATTCGCCATACCAGCCAGGCGACGACCAGGCCAGAGCGAGCGGCTGTCTGTGGCTGTCGTTGCCGACAGACAAATGCGCCATCAACTGCGATGTATCTGGGTTGACAGCCACGTCGGCAACAAACCAATAAGTGTAGGGAGCAGGCAGCAAACGGTATTTGGCAATGGCTGCCGCTGACAGCAAGGTCAACTGTGCTGGACCGTCGCCTAACGTCATGCTCTCTACCGGTTTAAAGGAACGGACAAAGCCGGCAAAGTGGAGCGGCGACGCTTGTTCCGTCCTGACGACCGGCGAAGTGACGAGTTGCACATGCGGCAATTCGGCGAACAGACACGACAAGATGGCGCTGCTGTCACCTGTGGCCACCGGATGTTGCGAGATGCCGGCAAACTGCATGGCCCAGCACACATGATCTTTCAGTTCGCTTACCGTGATAAAACCGTCGCCGTCGCGGTCGGCCGTTTTTTCCAAAAAGGCCTTGCCTTGCAATATCTTGCAAAAGAAATAGGCAAAGAGTCCATATTCACTGCGTTCCTGCGCCATTTCCTGCGGCGCCGATGCTTCGAGAGTACAGACCTCGCGGCCTGGCAACAGCTTTTGCCAATCGAGCCAGTAATCGCCCAGAGCTTGTCGTGAGCGGCGGGCATCGAGACACAAGAAGATGTGGCGTGCCGGCACATGTGTGCTGATCATTTCGGCCAATTGTTCCAGCGGCAGCATGTCCTCGCCGCCACGTCCGTCGGCACCTTGCAACAGCAAAGCGAAGCGATGGAATGCACTGTCGTGACAGCCATGACCGACGAAGAAAAAGAATACCACATCCTGCGGCTGGACTGCGGCCAGTCGTCGGCTAAAGACCTGGCGTAGCGCCGGCAGCGTCGCCTCGCGGTTGGCCAGCACGACTACATTTTCGGGCGGAAACCGGCAATAGCGTGAGGTAAGGCATGCCGCCAGTTCTGCCGCATCTTTACCGGCGCTGGCGAGCGGAGGAAATTCCTGACTCAGTTTGGGATAGTCGGAAACGGCTACCACCACTGCCCATCTGTTCATTTCGGCATGCAGCAAAGGGCTGCCTATTGCCACTGCCAGGCAAAACGCCAAGCATAAAGGGATGAGAGGGATTGTTTTCATCTATTTCCCTGTTCTTTGCTATTCTCATCCAGCGGGCGGAACCGCTTTATTTGCTCGCCGATCCACGGCAGACTGGACACAGCCATGATGCAACTCCACGCCAGCAAAAATGACAGGTAGAGCTCGCGGCGACGCCAGGCAACGAGAAAAGCAAACGGGTTCAACCAGTAGATAAAACCCTGCTCGTCGCGTAAGAATTCCGCGGCTATCAGATAACACAACAAAATAGGCACGATGCTGCCGAGCGCAACCAGCAAAAAAGCCAGTGCCGAGTTGTTGAGCTGCTTCAGCCGTTTGCCGAGCAACTTGCGCCTTATGGCCACGGCGCTCAAAGAGTAGCAGAAGACATAGCCGGCGATACCGGCACAAAACTCCGTCACTTCCTCAAAAGCCGACCAACTACGGACCAAACTGTTGTCTATGGCGATGAGCAACATGGCAAGAGCGGTAAGTCCCAGTATCAACAGCGAAAAGAGTACACCGTTGGCCGCTCCGCTATAGAACAAAAAGGCTACATGCCGTTTGAGACGAGAACGTGGAATCGTTTGGGCGACACGCCGCCCCGGACTTTCCCGTTCACTGACCGCCACCCAGATGGCGGCAGAAAACAAGAGGGTGGTGCCCACCAGCCACACAAAAATAAACGCCTCCTGGGTTTTGCTCAATATCGCCGTGAGTACACCGGCAATACCGCACAACAGCCAGGCAGCCGCCAGGTATAGACGCACCGGCAACGCCCTGTTGGCAGAGGGCGGCGTCAATACCGTCAGCGACAAGACAAACGGTAATCCCAGACAGGTCAACATCAACACCAACACGGCCCCGGCCATCGCCCAGAACTCCAGCGTATCTATGGTACTGGCGACGCCCAAACGCATGAATTCTTCGGCCAGGACCACGCTGATGCCATAAACCCATGAAGCGGCACCGAGTCCAAGCAAAGCCAGCAACATCTTGAATAAGCGACTGGTCGGCAGGCATGCCAGTAATAGCGCAATCTGCACCATCACGGCAACGATCAGAAAATCGAACAAGAGCAGCAGGAAAATGGTGGGCAGATCTATGCCGCGCAACAAATAGGTAAACGACATAAACGGCATACACAGGCTGTACAACAGAAGCGTCAGTACCATCGCCGACAACAGCTTGCCCCAGATGATGTTCCATGGCTTGATAGTGGTGATGAACAAGAGGTCCACATTGGTTTCCGAACGCTCTGAGGCAAAGCGAACAGCAGCATAGGTCGGCACGAAAAAAATGCACATGAACATCATGATGTGCAGCAGGATCATGCAGACCCGGCGACCCGTGTAAAAATTGACGTTGTTGTAACTGTTGACATCGTTCTCAATGAGCGCAATGCCCAGATAAAGAAGTTGCACCAGCAGAAACAGGTAGATGACACCGCTCACGAACTTGCTTTGCACTGCCTGGCGCAGCTCCTTTACCACGATAGGATTTATACCGTCGTCGAGGCGCGCAACCAATTTTTTCCAGTTCACTGGACTTCCCCCTTCGTGACATTCATAAAAATTTGTTCGAGATCCGCCTTGCACTGTTTGAATTCACAGATGGAGTACCCTTTTTCTATGATATTTTTCAGTACCTCACTGCACCGTGCATCGCCGCCATCCACCTCGATCTCAACTTCTTTGCCGATGATTTTCGCGGTTTCGATGTGCGGCATTTCGAGCAAAGCTTTGTGCAGCTCTTCGGTTTTTTCCAGGGCGCGCACGGTCACGGCGCGTTTTGTCGCGTGTTGGCTCTCACTCTGGCGCGTAATTTCGTCCATGGTGCCGGCGGTAAGGAGGTGGCCATGCTCGATGATGACCGCACCGCTACAGATTTCGGCCAGCTCAGTAAGAATGTGCGAGCTGATGAGGATGGCCTTGCCCTGTGCCGACAAGGCTTTGAGGAGTTCCCGCAGCTCGATGCGGGCACGAGGGTCGAGGCCGGCCGCCGGTTCGTCCATGATCAGCACGGGCGGATCGTGAACCAGCGCACGCGCCAGGCTTACCCTCTGTTTCATGCCCTTGGACAGCGTATTGAGCGATTTGTCACGGATGCGATTCAAGTTGGTGAATTCTTCGATGGTTTCTACCACGCGCAGTCGCTTCTCACCTTTGATACTGTAAGCACGGGCGAAAAAATCCAGGTATTCGTGGACCGAGATGTCGCGGTGTGCGGGAAGATTGTCGGGCATATAGCCGATCAGATAGCGTGTTCTTTCCGGGTACTGTACCACCGACACCCCGTCAATATAAGCATCGCCGCCGCTCGGCTCATCCAGAGTGGCAAGAATGCGCATGGTGGTAGTCTTGCCGGCGCCGTTCGGCCCGACAAAGCCGAATATCTGACCACCGGAAAAACTAAAGGAAATATCGTCTACCGCCCTGGTCGTGCCGAAATATTTTTTGAGATGTGTCAGTTCAATCTTCATGTGCCGCCTCTTTTCTGATGCCGTACACAACAGCCTTGGTTTCCTGCGATTTGGTCTTGCGCAGTCCATTTTCGATGAATGGAGAGGCGTCCAGGATGGCGATATAACAACCTGGTTGCAGGTACGTCGCCGGATTTTCGGCAAGCAGTTTGGGATGTTCCGTCCATTCGCTCAGGAAGAGTCCGCGCAAACTATCCGCCTTGCCACAGGCAGAGAGATTGGGGAGACATGTGAGTTTGGCCTTTTGCCCAGGAGCGATGTCATTGCCATGATAGATTATACCTTGCTCATCGGCCAGCCACAAATCGCGTATGGTGCCGCCGAGCGAATTGCCCACTACGAAACTCTCATGCTCCTTGCTCACCGTAAGGCGCAAGCGGACTGCCGCTTCACTTTTGCGCACCGTAAAAAAGGCCGGCACACGCGCCACGATCCAGCCGCTCTGCAGATGCTGTTCGCTGCTCCAGTCGAGTACCCGCGACGAAGTGGAGCGGTCGCGATAGCTCCAACCGTTGTTACCCACCTGGGCGCTGAGTTCGGTGTCATAGCCGAAATGCAGCCCATCGCCCGGTGTCAAAGGCGAGTAGAAACCAGCCCAGCCGATAGTGGTGGCGTGTTGCGTAGTTTGGCCGCCGTGCTGCGTATTTTCGTCGAGGATGGTCAGTCCCTGCAGCCGGCTTTGCCCGCTCCACCCTTCTGCCAGGATGGCATAGGTAAACACCAGAAGGCACGTGGCAAAAGAAATGAGCGGGACAGTCCACAACATCCAGATTTTCTTTTTGCGACGGTTGAGAAACGCCAGATTCACCGGCCCAATAAGAATGGCGAACAGCAATATCAAGACAAAGAGGCCGCGTACCGGGGTGTTGAACTCTTGCACTACCGGGAAAACGTTATTGGCTTCTGCCACTGATTTGATGTTGCGGAGTCTCTCCGAGGTTTTCCACCATATCTCACGCAGCGAGCCGAAATCCTGAGCTTCCAGCTCGGCCCACTGATCGTGCGGCAGATTCATGCACAGACCGAAAGCGACATAGTAGTAAGCGATGCCGGCGACCGTTTCGTGCGGGTTCTGGAAACCTTGTGGCCGCCACGCGCCGATCACCAGAAGTACGCCGCCGCTCTCGACATAGCGCCACAGGGCGGAAAATGTTTCGCTCGGCATCGCTTCCAGTTCCACATTGTGTACGACGATGCCGTCGTAGCGCGTGTAGCCGAGCCAGTTTTTGCTCCATTGCGTCACCTCTCTATCGGTGCGTACGATATTGATCTGGCGGCTCGAATAGCTGGTCCTGGTCGCTTCCGGCTCTTGTAGTAAGCGACGCAACTCTTCCGGCAAACGCTGGCTTAGCAGGATGTGCGGAGTGCGATAGGATGACCACGGATAGCCGTGGCGGCTGCGCGGCAGCGCGAGGCTATTGGGATGCAACTGACCGTCAATGATGACGGCCATGTTCTCGCCGTATATTTCGAGCGGCGGATGGAACAGGGAAACCGTGACACGCGACAGCGGGCCTACCACGCATGTCCGCGAGATTTCCCGTATATGCTCGTAGTAGCCGCTATGGCGACTGCCCATGTGGGGAAGTATCAGTTGCACCTGATGGGTAGCTGGGGACAAGTTTTGCACGGAAACCACATATTCCAGATAGCCATGCGAGGTTTCCGTATCGGGCATGCTGCTCACATCAATGAGCAGATCGTTGAAACGTGTCGCAGCCCACAGCCAGGGTAAAGTACACCAGCCAGACAACAAAAGTAACAGTACTAGAAAACGAAATCGCTGATACATGAGGTTCACTCCTTATGGCTTGGTTCTACTGTCTCAACTTGGTCGGGCAGGGCGATAGGCGTAAGTTTCTTGAGCAGTTCTTCCATCACTTTGCCGCAGTCTATCTGATCGAAGCGAGCCTTGTAGTTGAGGATAACACGGTGGTTCAAGACCGGCATGCTGACAGCCTGTACGTCTTCAAAACCGACTGTCACACGCTGGGCAAGCAAGGCATGGGCGCGTGCCGCTTCGGCAATGCCAATGGCTGCGCGTGGCGAAGCGCCGTACAACACATATTGCCGCACTTTGTCCGTGGCCTCCTGGCTTTTGGCATGGGTAGCGGCTACCAGGCGGGCAATGTAGCGAGATACCGGCTTGGGCAGAAAAATTTTGTCCATGATACGGAACAGCGATTGCAACTCTTCGGGCTTCATATTCCAAGTCGCTATGGGCGGCTCGCCGTGGCGTCTTGTGGAGATGATCTTGTCGAGTGTGGCGATATCCACGTCGGTGACGATCAATTTAAACAGAAAGCGGTCAAGCTGTGCTTCCGGTAGCGGGTAGGTACCTTCCAGTTCGATTGGATTCTGCGAGGCAAGAACAAAGAAAGGACAAGGCAAAGGCCGGGTTCTACCCATCAGTGTTACCGAACGCTCCTGCATGGCTTCGAGCAGCGCAGACTGCGTTTTGGGGGAGGCGCGGTTGATTTCGTCGGCGAGCAAAATATTGGCAAAAACCGGGCCTGGTTGGAACACCATTTCTCGTTTTCCCGGTGTCACTTCCTGCAAAATATGCGTACCCAGAATATCGCCGGGCATCAGGTCAGGGGTAAACTGGACACGCTTGAATTCTAGTTGCAGGAGTTGCCCAAGCGCCTTCACGAGTGCAGTCTTGCCAAGCCCCGGCAAACCTTCAAGCAGAATATGACCCTGACTGAGAATACCGACCACCACCATGCGATGGAGTTGGCTGCGGCCAAGCAATATCTGGTCCAGTTGTTCGAGAAGTTTATTTAAAAGCTCAGAGTACGGTAAAATCTCAGCAGGTTGGAGCAAAGTGATTGGTTCCTTGTCTGACATGAATACGCCTTTGTTTTAGGAAACAGGATGGGATTATTGTAAAATTTAAAATTCTTGAAAATCTCAAAAAAAATTTGTTGACAACAAACACCATGATCGGCTATAGTAATAACTTCGGCGTTTGGTTAGCTATTGTAACTTGCTAGTCAGCGAGTCAAATAAGTTGGCTCATTTTTCTTAAAGACCTAAAGGCCTTTTTTTTCTTTTTGCCAAGTAAAGGTAGCCGATATGTCAATTATCTTGAGCAGAGGGTGTGAGTATGCGTTACAGGCGATGATTTATCTGGCGTCACAGCCACAGGACTCACCTATTTTACAGCGTGACATTGCGCTGGCATTGAACATCCCGCCTTATTTTCTAGGCAAGATTTTACAACTTTTATCGCATAGCGGCTTGGTCAATTCATATAAAGGCAAGCGTGGTGGCTTTATCTTAGCCAAACCACTGGAAGAAATTTCTTTGTACGATGTGGTTGTCGCTCTGGACGGTGCATCTTTTCTGCACGGCTGTATATTAGGCTTTCCTGGTTGTGACGACAAAACACCTTGCCCGGTACATACGCAATGGAAAACGTTGCGGCAGAATATAATTGATATGCTACAAAAGGAGTCAATCTCCTCTCTGGAGCATGATATCCAACCCAAGCTTGAGTTCATCAAGACAATGGCCAAAAAAAACATGGCGTACACCAAGAAAAATAGGCCGCCACAGTAATGCTATTTTTCACCGGACGCCTTATGTTTGGCCCATGAAGCGCCATTCGCCTGCCAGTAATTGTGCCAGGCATTTCTGCCGCTCAGATTTTGTCCGCTTACGCGGCGCAGGATGGCGGTGATCACCTGATCCATCGCCGCATTTGTGCCCAGCCGTTCGATCATGGCTGGAATCAGCTCGGCCTGTGCCTGGCGGTCAACAAAGAAAGCGGCAAAAAAAAGGTGTTCGGCATAACCGAGACGTAGAGCATACAGTGCACTGGCAATCGGCTGGCGGACGACATCATGAAAAGGGCGTGGCAGCACTGCTACCCTGACAGGGCGGAATACAATGCGGGGGTATAGTCTACGGTCTTCCTGTTGCACCTGACAACGAGGAATAGCTGCCTTGAGATGGATCACCCGATAAATCGCTTTGTCACTAACCGGATTAGGGATGGCGACCTTGCTTTGCCATATTTGTCGGGAGGTCAAAATGATCTGGCCGGTGAGCGGAATGATATGGGAGAGAGTGTGGTCAACACAACTGCCTGCCGGCGTAAATTCCTGGACGTAGACCTGCAGTACAATGCCGTTGTCGCCGGCATGAATCGCTACCGGTGAGTTGTTGGGATTGGACAAGCGAAGTTGTACCTGTACCGTTTCGCCAGGCACGTAGATATCCCGCTCCGCTTTCATCTCGCCATACAGCACTTGCTGTGCCATATCTCGTAAATCGCTTATGAATCTCTTCACTTCTTCGGCAAAATCGAGCTGTGGTTCCAAGGTGAGAATCGCTTCCGCCAGCTTGATCGCCCTTTCTGACTCGCCACTCTCCATAGCGTTTTGGGCTTCCTGGTATTTTTGCCGAAAATAGTGTGACTTGTCCCATTTGTCCGCTTCGGCGGACGTTGATACCCGCGTGTTTGACAATTTTTGCATCAGATAGAAATAACGTGTGTTGCCGGTTTCGTTAAATCGCTCCTGTAACAATGGGACAATTTTCTGTCCGCGGCCGAGCAATTGGTTCATGGCCGCTTCTACCTTTTCCGGACTGGTATCGGGAGCTTCTACTAACGAAAAAAGGTAAAAGAGTGGCGGCTCGCCGTTGGTTTGGGCAAAAATTATGGGGGAACATACAACGGCTAGACATGCGAACAAGATCGCGCTAGCGATTCTCGGCGGTTGGCTGTGGCTGTATTTGTCGCCAGAAATCACGGGTGGGGTGCTGCAAATAGCCATCCAGGTATCTCCGCAGGGAAAGGTTGTAGACCAAAGGACAAGGTTTGTTGTCCCACGAGATTTGCATCGTTTGTATTCGCTCCGGCGGCACGGCCTCTGTGAAAGCCACCAGGTATTCTTTCATGTGGCCGGCCGGTATCGGTTCCTGTTGGCACAATACTTGTAAAAAGGGACGCAGCGCCGGTCGTACCTGCGGCAGAAGAAGTGAAAGCGGTACGTTCTCATAACGTGAGCCGTCTTTGCACACCAGTTGCAAACGGTGTCGCGTGTCAACAAAGGCCACCGGCGAGGCATTGAAATTAATCAACCACAGGCGGTAATAGGCTAACTGCGCCGCCGGAATAAAGCCCTGGTTCAATATCTGGTTATGGAACTTTTGCTGCTGATGGGCAAAGAAATAAGGGTAGAGCAGCAAGTGTACACTGTCGCTTTCGCTATGCCATATCGGCACAATCTGTGGGCTCTCTACCCTGGGTATGGCAACATTTTCCGCAGCGTTGTGCAGACGATAGTAGACCATTTTTTTTATGATCTGG
This sequence comes from Planctomycetota bacterium, assembly GCA_020057085.1. GTDB lineage: Bacteria > Planctomycetota > Uabimicrobiia > Uabimicrobiales > JABWCH01 > JAGVGO01. The sequence goes on from JAGVGO010000096.1 coordinate 25,370, forward strand.
TATTGCACGAAAAAAAACAGCAGAAATAACGCAGTCCAGCGGAGCGCAGTTTTCCAGAATTCTCGATACAGCATGTGAAGTTGAGTTCCTGTTATTTTTTGACGACGACTAACAATTGGGCGAGCAAGAGAATCATGGTGAGTGCGGCCAAACCCAATAGAGCGAACGTAAGCATCGCTGATGTCACCCAGCACATCACAAGGGCAGAGAGACCCATCCCTGCCGTTACGGCATAGGCTACCGTCAAAAGGTAAGATTCGCTTGCACCATACTGCCGGCAATCTGCCAACAACATCTCTAGCGACGCCGGTTTGCCCGCGATTTTTCTGATTGCCAGCGCGACAGCCACGAGTATTGGTATGGCTATGAGGAGTAGCGGGACTACCAAAGGTAGTACATAGGCGAGATTGTTTGTATATTGGTTGAGCAGAAAATTAGAGAGACTCGCCATCGTCTGTAGACTGAGTACTGCCAGCATAAAACCGATAAAACCGCTGCCCATTTTGCCTAAAAGCAGAGTGGCGGGTGGCATCAGTTCCCACAAAATGCCCAGTAAACTGCCGACAAAGAGCAAGCAGAACAACGAGCTGGTATAATCATGGGCAACTATGGCAAGCACAAAGAGAAAAATGGCGATGATCGTGGCAAGTCCGACCAACATGCCATCCACTCGTTCCAGCAGATTGACGGCTCCGATTAAGATTCCTACCCACAGCAACGTGGCCAGGCTGTTGCCTAGCGAGAGTGTAACCCCTCGCAAGTTAAATGAACCAATGTCGAAAAACGAAAAACGGCAGCTTACACCAGCGAAGACCAGAAGCATCCCTGCCAGAAGATAAATGACAACTCGCAGTGATCCCGGCACTCTATACACATCGCCTATGAGCCCAATCAGGCAAACGAGAACTGAGCCGATGAGTATGGCCAGCAATTGGTGGTGCGGTATAGCGATACTCAATTCCTGATCCGGTATCTGCCAAAAAAATGCAACGAGCAAGGCAAACATAAAACCGAAATAAAGGGCAAGGCCACCCAGCAACGGCAAATTTTTGCGGCGTGATGTCTGTCCTTTGGCGTCATGCCAGACAAGCTGGTAACGTAGTGCCATCGTGCGGCATGGCATCAAGAGCATCCAGGTAAAAAGCACAGCAACGGCAAAATAGACGAGATAGTGGCCCATAGTGTAGCCCCCTTATAACATAACATAAATTACGACATTTTCAACCGCTTACTCCCGCTTATTCCGAAGCTCCATCCACCAGGTCGTCGTCCGTTTCATCACTTACCTCTTTTTTATCGCCGGAGCGCGCCGGCGGTGCTACTTGTAACGTCTCTTCGATAAGAGAGGTATGAGGTGAATCGGGCATGGTAAGCCCGGAAGTTTCGTCAGCCAATCCCTGCAACTCCTCGCACAACGTACGGTACTGGCGTGCGCCCTTGTGGTTCTTGTCTATACTGAGAATGAAATCGAGCCGTTTTAGCGCCTCGGTATACTGGGAGTTGCGGAAATATTCGAGTGATTGTTGAAAAGTCTCCTCGATTTGTTTCTGTTGTTGTAATTTTTCTTCTGCCAATTCCAGATATTCATGCGCACCTTTGTGGTTATCCATGTATTTGAGCACACGATTGAAGCAAGTAATCGCTTTCTCCCACTGTTGGCTTTTGTAAAAAGTGAGCCCCTGGTTATAGAAGAAACCGATCTCTTCGATCTTGTTTTCATCATCCACTCGTGCCTGGGTTTCATGAAGAAAACGCCGTGCTTCCTCATGTTGTTGGTCCATCTCCAGCACCCGTTTGAATTTTTCGATGGCCAGGGTAAATTCCCACTTTTCATAGAAGGTGAGAGCTTCACGATAGGTGGCTTCGAGTTCAGAACGGCTGCGATGAATACGTTCGAGTTCGGCATGAGCCATTTCCAGGTATTTTTTTGCATCTTTGTGTTGCGGGTGCAGTTGTAGCACCTTGTCGAAAGCGTCTACCGCCTTGTCGTACTCTTCGTTTTTAAGAGCGACGATGCCGTCGCGATAATGTGCCGCCACCTGCGCCATCTTGATTTTTTTCTGTGTCAGTGCGCGGAGTTTTTGTACATTCTCGTTGTAAGGCACGATAAGAAGCGCGTCATCGAAGTATTTCTGCGCCTCGGCAAACATGTCTTTCTGGAACAACACTTTGCCCTTGTGGGTGAGTTCTTCCATGCGTTCCCATTCCTTGTCGAGAATGGTTTTAGCCGTGTCATATATCTCCGGCATCTTCTTCTGCAGGCTATCCTGGTAGCGTTTGACAGTTTTGGAATTAGGGTATTGTGAAGCCATTTTCAGAAGATCGATAATGGTGTTGCAAGTCTCATCCTCCATGTTGCTTTCATAGAAAGCCTGTGCCTGATGGAACCATTCCTCGATCATATCTTGGTCTTGGTGGGACTTCTGGAGCTTGAGTATGTCTTCTTTTTTAGCCGCCGCCTCTTTGTTCTCCGGATCGTAGCGTAGTACTTCGCTCACCAGTTCCAAAGCCTTGTCAAAATCTTCCTGTTTTATGGCGTTCTCAATTTCTAGCATGAGCGAGGGCACTTTATTGTCAATCGCCGCCCCTTTTTGTCCACTGCTCACCAACATATCCAGCAGCTCATCCATACTTTTGAACCGGTTTTTTTCGTCTTTAGCCAGTGCTTTGAGAATTACCGATTCCACATGTGGCGGAACTTTGTCGCTGACCTCACGCGGCGACGGCGGCGGCTCATTGAGATGCAGTTTGTAAAGGGCAATCGGCGACTCGGCGTCGAACGGGACTTTGCCGGTCAGCATCTCATACAAGATGATTCCTAGAGCATACTGGTCGGTATAGATGGAAACGGTTCCCTCAAATTGTTCCGGTGCCATGTAGGTAGGCTTGCCTAATACGATGCCGGTCTGGGTGACACGCTCCGAACCAATGGTTTTGGCAATTCCGAAATCCATGATTTTGACCACCCCGTCCGTGCGAATCATGATATTGTCCGGCGACAGATCGCGGTGGATGATCTGGTTTTTCAGATTGTGTGCATAAGCGATAGCACGCGCAACTTGCATAAAAATGTCAATCGCTTTGGGGATAGGCAGTGCTCCCTGCTTTTCAATGATATCGCTTAATGTTTCTCCTTCTACAAACTCCATAATAAAACCGGAAGCATCCGCTTCATCTATGGCAGTTGTAATGCGGACAATATTCGGATGGTCCAACAAGGCTAAAAGGCGCATTTCGATTTCAAAGCGTTTTCTAAAGCCTTTCTCTTCCGACAAATGCGCATGAAATATTTTGATAGCGCGAAACACATTCAATTTTATGTCTAGTGCTTTATATACCGTGCCAAAGCCGCCTACGGCTATCTTCTGTTGAATTGCACATGAGCCAAAGGCTCGACCGATCATATTATCTATTTTTTCCGAGTGCTGCTCTGGAGCCATAGCTTGCCTCTTGTTTACTCCACCAGTATGGCGCTTGCGGGCAAAAATGAACTTTGCGGCCAAAAAAGAGTTTGCAGACAAATCAGACCAAGGCTCGTGGAAAAAATAATTATCCCAAGATGCGCCGAGATTTTTGTTACTGGCAAGGTGCGACGACGGCGTATAGCCGTAGCTCCGTTGTTCCCGAAGGGTATAACGGAAGAGCTAACGCCGCCAGTGACAAAAGAATCAAGCAGATTGAGACAATTTTTTTTTCCACGAGCCCAAGGTCAATACACATCTATCAGAACTTCTGAAGAGTATTTTTATGTTACAAAGAATATCGTTACTTGTCAAATAAAATGCTGAAAACAACCACTACAGAAAATATTGCTATTGTTGCGAAAAAAATGTATAATGCAGAAAAATTGGGAAAGATCGGAAAAGAAAAGATGGAACGACTAGAAGAACTGTACCAGGAGCTTTTACAGAATATCGGAGAAGATATCGCGCGTGAAGGACTACGCAAGACCCCAAAGCGAGCTGCCGAAGCATTTCGTTATCTGACGCGCGGCTACCGGCAAACTCTCGCCGAAATCGTCGCCAATGCCATTTTCCAGAGCAACAGCGAGGACATGACTGTCGTCAAAGACATCGAAGTGTACTCTCTGTGCGAACACCATCTATTGCCGTTTTTCGGCAGATGTCACATTGGTTATATCCCCAATGGTAAAATGATAGGAGTGGCCAAACTAGGCAGCATCGTTGACATGTTTGCGCGGCGCTTGCAGCTTCAGGAAAACCTCACCTTTCAGATTGCCGACGCCTTGTACAAATGCCTTGCGGCCAAAGGCGTGGCGGTCGTCATGGAAGCCAGACACTTATGCATGCAAATGCGCGGCGCCGAGAAGCAAAACGCGGTGATGAAAACATCCTGCATGCTCGGTATTTGCAAAGACAATGCCGCCAGCAAGTCGGAATTTTTGAGTCTCATAGGATAGGCACGGATCGCTACTCCCCGCCATGTTCTTTCTCTTGCTCCTGGCAGGTCTGTCCGGGGTTACGGAAAATATGGTAGTCGCGGTTGTGGTAGAATGTTTCGAGTTCGCATTGGTAGGTGTGCTTCAACAGTTGGTCAGAAACCAGATGGGCGCTGTCACAGAAGTGGATCACGCGGTTCAGGCACATCAGCCGTCCGGCCTGGGCACGCAGAATGTCAACGTCGTGCGAACTCATGATAATGGAAATCTGTTTGAGCTGACGCAGTTTGTGCACAAACTCAAAAAACAAGGTATTGCCTGAGCTGTCTACGCCTGCCATCGGTTCATCGAGAACCAGGAGTTGCGGTTCTCGTAGCAGTGCACGCACCAGCAGCACACGCCGGATTTGGCCGCCGGAAATCTCACTGATGGGTGCCTCGACTATGCGTTCGAGATCGAAGAAAGCCACCAGTTGGCAGAATTTTTCCACATGTGCAGCGTCTCTCGGCCGCCACGGCCATATACCACTACTGACTCCCATCCAGATGATGTCACGTACCGTGCCGGGAAAATCTTTGGGCACATTGGAATGCTGAGGCACATAGCTGACCAGTCGGCGCGCCTGGCGAGAACTCGGCTGATGGCCAAAGATACGCACCTCGCCGCGTGTGTAGGGAAGGATGCCGAGCAAAATTTTGAGGAGCGTCGTCTTGCCGCCACCGTTGGGGCCGATGAGGCCCAAGAATTCGCCGCGCGGCAGGTTGAACGAGATATTTTGCAATGCCTCACGGCCCGCATAATAACCAAATGTCAGATTTTCTACGACGATAGAGTCCATGTCTCACTTACCCTTGCTAAAAGTTTTGGAGTGCGCTGTTGCTACAACCCGTACAAGCCGGCCACTCGCTCGTCAATCGCCTGCTCGATTTTCGCGATCTGCGCGGTGAGATCATTGGTGTCGTCGTGCGCGGCATTGAAGATTTCAAGCGGCTGCTTTTTGACCTGCTTTTTTGACCTTGCGTTGAAAGTCGTCCACGCTGATGCGCCACGGCTGTTCGGCATTTTTAGACAAAATAAAAATATAAATCATACTTGATGCCTGTGTAAAAACTCAACTTTTGCTTGCCGCGAATGCGGCAAAGTAATAAAGCCTGGTCACTTTAGTGCCAGGAAAGGGATGCACTCCCAACC
>JAGVGO010000090.1 GCA_020057085.1 Planctomycetota bacterium
GCCGCATTCGCGGCGGGATTTCTACACACGCATCAACCAACTGTCAACCGTGAGCGAACAATAAAACTGCCACGAAACTTGTGGGTAAAAAACAGCACTTTAGTGCCAGGAGATGGGCATTCCAGAGGACTTTTGCCCTTTAGGGCAATGGAACCAGGCCTCCCGCGCCCATACTGGGCGCAAATATTTGTATTGCCTGGTTCCTGGCAGTGAACTGCCAGGCTTTATCACTATGCCGCATACGCGGCAGGGGTTTTTACACACGCATCAAAATTATTTTTTCCCTTACTCTTTCGCCGCTCCATTTCCTTCGCCGTTTTTCTCTTCCACCTCGGCGACATCGCTCACGGGTATTTCCTCTTCCGGCTCTGGGGTTTCTTCTTCGCCCTCGTCGTCCGTCATGTCCTCGTCTTCGTCGTCTTCGAGTCCGGCCAATTTAAAAGCAAGCGCCGATTTTTTGATTTCGTTGCCCATCTGGTAGCCGTCCACCAGGAGATCGAGAAAAATACCTTCGGTGATAGCTTCATCGTGCAGCTTGATGAACTGCAGATTGTTGAGCCTGCTCAAAATGGCGCGGAAGGTGGTCTTGGCACCAAAGCTTGCACCGAATTCGGCATACAGCTCCGACACTTTCACATTCAATTTTTCTTTGACCTGGCTTTCCGTATTGCTCGCTTCTTCTCCAGGCTTGACTTCTGCAACAGCAGAAGTCTGTGCCAGCGTCGAGGATATCTGGGAGATGTTGTCAACCGGCGAGGCGACGGCCGGTGTAATACTCGGTGGCGCAGAGGAGCCTTTGTCGCCGGCTGCTTCACTTTGCGTTCTGGCAGCATCTTCCACCACGAGGCGTTTCGGCAGGATCAGTTTGCTCCACAAGATGACCAGCATGGCGACCTCGTTGTTCCTGAGTCCGATGTTATTGGATTGCTGGATGGTATCCTGCACATCGCGGGTGAAACGCACGGCATAGTAGGGCGAATAGGTGTTCCAGATCAGCTCAAGACCGGTGTGCGTGAGCCGCTCTTGCACATCCTTGAGCAGTCGTTCGTCGAGTTCCAGATACGGCACTCGGTGTTTCGGCAGATACCCTTCCCGCAGCAAGGCGGCGCAAATCATGGTGGCATCTCGTTCAAGCGGTTCCATGTTCATCTTCCTTTTGTTTGCTTGGGCGCGTTTCCGTGACGGCACTGATAAGACCTTTGGTGATTTCCTTCACCCCGCAGAACTGGTCGTCGAGTACCGCCACCGGCATGTCAACCTTGTTTTCCTGGTAGGTCACCTTGATCTTGGGGGCGCTGGTGGCCTGGGCGGTGTGCATATATTCGGGCAGCTCACCGCCTTCCAGCACGGCCAGCATGGAAAAGCGCAGTGCCGAGGTTGACCAGTTGTCGCGTGGTATGAACTGTTCGATGGCAAACTGCGGCTTGTGTTCCAACGTATGTTCCACTTCGCCCATAAACTGAAAAAAACGACTGCGAGTGATTACATCTTCTTTGCTTTCGCTGGTATCTTCCACCTCGGTCCAGGCACGTTTCAGTTTTTTGTCGTGGCTCTTTTCAAGTTGCCATTCGGCCTCGTAGAGCATGAGCGGCGGGATGAAGTCCGGGATACGCAATGGGCACGACATGAAAGAGCGGCCAAGCCGCGCCAATTTTTCCACCGGTGCGCTGATGAGAAAAGTGTTGATGTCGTGGTGGGTGAGCGACTTGTCGGCAAGGATAATCTTGCGTGCCACCAGGTCGTTTTGCACCCGCTGCACCTGGGACAGCCGTGAGTGGAAACTCGATAGCCGTTCGTGTATCTGTTGCTTGAGGCGATAGGCATGGAAATCGTCAGCCGGCAGCTTTTCCAGGTGCTCACGCGATTTTATGGCAATGTCGAACTGCGAGCGCAGGCGGCGGTTGAGTTTGCGGATCAGGTATTCCGACTTGCTTTCCAGGGTGTACTCCACCTCTTCGTCAATGCGCACCAGTTCATTCAGGAACATGCGCAGAGTGTTGGTAGGGTCGTTCTGGTACACTTCGGTGAGCGCGATAGATGAAATGTTGGCACCGAGCGCGTCGGGTGCATCTTGCTGGGGGGCCAGCGCGGTAAATACGGCGAGTACGCCACGGCCGAAGGTTGACAATTGGTAGTTGCCTTCGTTGAAGTTAAGCCAGTTGCTGCGACTCAGTTGCGCGATGATACGTTTGCGCGGCACTTCCTGCAACCAGAAAAATTCCTGTGCCAACTCCTGTGGCGACCAGACTGTCTTGCTGCTGTCACGGGCCATTACCAAAAGGACAGCCACTTTGATGAGAAAGTCCGGCATCTGCGTGCGCACCAGCTCTTTGAGCAGGGTAAATAGCCCAGTACAAGACTGCGCTGCGCGTACCGGCTCGATCTCTTCAGGTACGATGCCGGCGACGAAGTAACTGGCGAGAGGCGCTTCTTCCTTGTCGCTCTCGGTCTCTACTTCCGCCGGCTTCGATTCGTCAGGTGATTTGGTCAATTCCTCAGTATTGTTGTCCATAGTCGTTAAATATCGAAAACTTGATTATTGCAGTTAGTAGTTATTGGGTAGAAGGTTATAATTGTAAGATATAACGACGCACAATACAAGAAAATTCTTATTCGTAACGGATCAGCTCGCGCACGCGCTCGGCGTCTTCTTCGATCTGGCCTTTATCTTCGTGCAAGAGATACACTTCGTATGAAGCGGTGAAGAGATCTGTACTCACCGGCAAATAAGAACCTACCGGCTGGACGAAACCTAACATGAAGAAGGACGGCAGTGCTTTTACTTCCTCCACGCCGTAGACGGCGCTGATTGTCTGTATTTCAGTGTCTTGTACACCCTTGATAATACGCGCCTGGTAGCGATCGTATTTGTCGTAGTGCACGTCGTCCCAACTGAACGGCAAGTCGTCCATGTAATGGCAGGCGGCCAGCTCGAACAGGCTGTGTTCGTGCAGTTCGGAAGCGAGATACGGCTGGTTGCCGCCGGCAAAACGCGCGCCGCATTCGATCAGGCAAGGGCCATCTTCATCCATCTTGAGTTCCATGTGGAAAGGCGATTTGCGCAGTTCCAGCGTTTCCACCAGTTGGCCGGCATAAAAGGCAAGCGGCTCGAACACCGGATCGCTACGGTCAACCTTCATGGTCTGAAAATACAGATTCTTGATACCGTGGTGCTCGCGTTTGTCATAGTGCCAGACATCGGTGACGAGTACATCATGCTCGGCGTTGGTAATGCCGTTTACCACATACTCGGTACCACCGATGTATTCTTCGAGCAATATTTCGCCCTGACCGCTCTTGAACACCTCGACACAGTAGGCACGCAGTTGTTCCATATCCTCGGCAAAAAACACCGCGCGTGAGCCGGCGCCTTCTGCAGGTTTTACGACTATCGGCCATTTAGCGACCGTTTCTTGAAACTCTTGCGCTTCCTCTTCGGTGGTGACAAGGCGTGAGGCGTTGATGCGCAGATCGGTGTGGTAGCGCAGATAAGACTTGAGCGCGTATTTGTTGCGGAAACGGTGCACAACGGTGCGTGGGTTCCAGTCGAGCCCCAGATATTCGCCCAGTTCTGCGCCAATTTCCACGGTAAATTCGCCCCACGGAATAATGCCGTTTATTTCCTCATCTTGCCAGTCGTTCAAAATAGCGGTGGCCAGGTCCATCATTTCGGAAAATTCCGTAAGCAGATATTCGTCCGCCATGAACTCGCCCAGCTCTTGCGTGAATTGTTCATGGAAAATTTGGTAGTGTTTTTCCTCGGTAAATACGGCAATGCCGCGAAAATCGTATTGTGCCAGAAATTTTACCATGTAAGCGGCATAATCGTAGTTGGGATCCAAAATTACATAAAGCGGCATAAATTTTCTCCAATTTGGTGTAAGTCTCTAGTTCTTGGGCATGGATGCCATGACGCGAAAACCGACATCGGCGGCGGTGGTTTCCTTGGTGTATATGGCATGGTAGCCTATCTGAAAACAGATCGCCTGTTTGCTCAAAAAACTGCCACCGGCCACGATCGCCTGCTGCGTGTTTTCACTACCGCTGTCGAGACACCACTCGCGTACGTTGCCGGCCATGTCGTAGATGCCGTGAGGCGAGAGATCGAACGCGGCGTCGCTGACTTTGTTGGGACGTGCCACGCTCTTGCCGGATGGCGTAGCAAGAAAACCGTTGTCGAATAAATTGCCCCAGGTGTAGAGTCGTTTGTCCTGCTTGCCGGTGGCCGCTTCCCATTCTCTGAAATACGGTAGGCGGTAGACGATGCGGTTGCGTGCCTGGTTACTCAACCACTGACAATATTCAGTAGCATCCTGCCAGGAGACACCGATGACGGCTGTTTCTTCATCACCCAGACAGACAAAACGCTCCTGCTGATAACGCCATAGCATGGTATCGCCCAGACGCGGTACATAGCGCAGTTCATTGCGTTCGCGTGCATTACGGTAGCGATACAAAATAGTGGGATCGTTCAAAAATTTGCCATATTCTTTGGCCGACACTTCTTGCCTGGCAAAGAAATAATGCCAACCATCTTGGTTGCCCGGCAGGATGGCGTGTGCATACTGCTGCAACAATGGATTGGCGGCAACCAAAGAGATGTCTACGGTTACTTCCTTATCCGGCAGCACCTCGACCATTTGGCGTATCTGCATGCAATTTGGGGCTTCTATCACCAAAAGATATTGGCCAGCCTGCAGACTGTCACTCTTGAGCGGCGTTTCTCCCAGATAACTTTCCTTGTCGAGTAGCGGTTCACTGGTTTTCAGGTAGCGTGTATATTTTTGTTCGGCCAGCTTGCTCGGGTAGTATTTGAGATTGTCGCTGGCTGGCTGCTGCATGTCGGGATATTCCATCTGTCGCCATGCTACAGGAATGAGACGCTGGTAGTGTTCTGCGTAAGCGAACAGGTACACTCTGGCCTTCTCCGTGCTACTTTGTATCCAAAGAGTGCCGCTTGGTATCATGTCTTTGCTGGGTTTGCTGCCGCCGGCACAGTGCCGGTAGAACTGCCAGCTTTTCCAATACCACTCTTTTTCACCGCTCCACCCGGGTCTTTCTTGGGCACTTAGCTTATACCGGTATATTTTGCCGATAGCGTCGTAAGTCTCTTGTCGGGACGGTTGGCAGGTAAGGGCGTAGCAGAAATTTTGCAAAGCGAGAGACAAATTGCTCTCGTTTTTGCGACGGATCTCTTCCAGTTTCTCCAGTTCGGAAAACGACTCCGCTTTGCTGTCCCAATCCTGCATATCCTGCAAACGTTGCCACGCTTTTTCGTAAAAACGCTCCAACTCGTTTCTCGTATCGCCGTAATTGTCGAGCAGCGTGTTGCCCTTGCTGAGACAAGTTTCGGCTGCTTGCTGCAGCTTGTCTCTGACTTGCCCATAGAAGCGCCGGTGACGTGCGGCCTCATTGAGTAAAGGCAGAGCAGCGGCGTAGTTTTGCTGCGCCAGCAGGCTCTTGCCCGCCTCATAATCTTGCTGCGCTTTGTTGTATTCCTTGAGCCATACGAGGCCAAACCACATGGAGACGAGCGCAATGATCGCACACAAGGCGCCGACGAAAATAAACACGAAGGCATGTTTCGCTATCCGTGTCCCCAGTCGGCGCAACGAAGTAACCGGTTTAGCCTTCACCGTTTCATGCGACAGGCATCTGGCAATATCTTCGGCCATTTCCTGCGCAGTTTGGTAGCGTTGTTGAGGATTTTTGGCCATTGCCTTGAAGCAAATCGCCTCGATCGAGGCATCCACATTGGGCTTCAATTTACTTGGCGGGATCGGCTCTTGCGACAACACAGCCGAAATTACGAGTCCTACGGCATCTCCTTCAAACGGCGGGCGGCCTGTCAACATTTCGTAGAGCACTGCACCTAGCGAATAGATATCGCTGCGAGCGTCAATCTCGGTATCTCCACGTGCCTGTTCGGGCGACATGTAAGCGGGCGTACCGAGCGCGGCGCCGCTTTTAGTGAGGTGATGGCTTTCCGATGTGCTAAGCCCTTTGGCCAGGCCGAAATCGGTGAGAAGTGGTTTGTTGGAAGCATCGAGCATGATGTTGCCGGGTTTGACGTCACGGTGGATTACTTTTTGGCCATGTGCATAGGCAAGCGCTTCGGCCATCGCTTTGATGACTATGAGCGACTCTGTGGGTGTCGGTTTTTCGTGTGTCAGGTGCTGGGACAGCGTCTCTCCTTCGACATAGTCCATGGTAAAATAATGCACACTTTCTACCACTCCAGCGTCGTAGATGTTGACGATGTTGGAATGCTTCAATCGAGCTGCCAGTCGTGCCTCGCGGTCAAAACGCTGGATATCTTCCAGAGAGGGATTTTCCCACGCTTTGAGCACCTTCAAGGCGACAGACCGGCGCAATTTGGCATCCCATGCCTTGTACACGACACCCATGCCACCACGTGCAATTTCGGCCAGAATGCGGTATGGCCCGAATTTTTCAGGGATAGACCCCATGGCGAATTGCACCAGGTCGTTTTTCATCAGTGCCCGCAGGTTCTTGTCGTCAGCCAGCAAAGTGTCAATCGCTGTGTTTTTGATTTTTTCTTCGATTTCACGGCAGATTTCGGCAAATTTTTTGGCCGGCACCAAATTGTTTTTGACCATCATCTGGCCGAAAGGAAATGTTTTCTTCAGCTTCTTCTCGAAGCTGGCCTGCTCGGCAAAACATTTGTTGATATCGTCCAGTGTGCATAGCCCCTGGGTGATCAACTGGCGAGCAAACAAAATTTCCTTTTTTTTGTCTACGGCAAGTGAGTAGATGGATGTCTGGCTGGTTTTACTTTTCGTTTCTTCTTGCGATTTACGTGCTGCATCCTGGGCCAAACTGCCCAAAAAATCGCTCAACATTTTGGCCGTGTCTTCGGAGATGATGCTGCAATCTATCAATTTGTCCAGCACCTGGGAAGAAGGTGTGGCTGCCGTGAGCCGCTTGATTTTTTCCATCATATCAGGGGAAAAATATCTGCACGCTTCGAGAATGGCCATCAACTCACTTTGTGAGATGGTATCCATAAATATCTCCACTTGGGGCCGGAAATCGTCAGTCTATTTTTGCCATTTTGCAAAATCAGTTTTTTTTGTTACAATGGGTGGCGTTGGTATGCGTACTTTATCATCTTGCCTGCACAAAGTCAACAAAAAGTTATTGAGAAAGGGATTGTTATGTGTAAAATTGTGGCATGTTTGTCGTTCATGCTTTGGGTAGCTATCGGCCTGGCCGGTCAGCAAGTATGCACAGATGTGACAGTGGCTAAACTTGTCGATGTGCATAAGCTGGATGTTTCGCTGCTGCTGGATATACGCTATGCCACTACCAACAACTTTACCGGCCGCCAGATCTATCCGATGGCGAGTTGCCTCTTGGTACGTCCGGCAGCAGAATCGCTCGTGCGAGTCAATACTAAACTGCGGCAGCAGGGGCTGGTACTCAAGATATGGGATGCCTATCGCCCGCATAGCTGCCAAAAAATTTTGTGGCAGGTCGTGCCCGACGAACGTTTTGTGGCCAATCCGGCGAGAGGGAGCCGTCACAACCGGGGCTGTGCGGTCGACATCACCCTGTGCGATCTCTCTACCGGCAAAGAGCTGGAGATGCCGACAGCGTTCGACGATTTCTCGCCGCAGGCCAACCGCAACGCCGCCGATATTCCACCATCTGCACGCGCCAACAGCCGTCTGCTTGAAGCGGCGATGGCAGAAGAAGGTTTTACTGGTCTCTCCGATGAATGGTGGCATTTCGATTACCGCGACTGGCAACAGCATCCGCTGCTCGATATACCGTTCACCGCTTTGGGAGAGTAAGTTCACATTGTCAAATTAGAAGAGAAAAAGCTAAACCATCAACCGGTTCTGGTCGTGCGCCATGCGAACGGGCGTATCCAATAATTAGGGGGCATAGTAACTTTTTTGAAATAAGTACAAGAGTACAAGCCTATCACCTCTCCCCTGGCGGGCTGTTTTGTACCC
>JAGVGO010000254.1 GCA_020057085.1 Planctomycetota bacterium
ATTGATTGTGAACCGAAATAATGAGTTTTGAGCGGAAAAGCTCATCGGCAAGACTGATGGCTAACGATGACTTCCATTTTTGTGGAAGGCGGGGCGTGCTATGCCCGATATCGGATTGTCTATCGAATTATGGCAGGTAAAGCGGTCTTTTGGATCAGTGCCCTGGGCAGGCAATAATCGCCCGCTTCTATTATTCCCTATCGCAATCCACCTTGCCACGCATCTTTTTTTTGGCGGTGGTTTTCTTCTTCTCCTCGTGGTAGTACTCCTTGACGCTGCGCGGGACGCGCGTGCGGCGCCGTTTTTTCTCCGGCAGTAAAGCCTGTTCTACCACGTTTTGTAATTTTTCCACACAATCTTCGAGGTTACGGCCCTGGCTGCGAAAACGCGCCGAAGACAGCATGAGATCCCCTTCGCCGGTGAGATACTGCGCACCGTGCATCTGAATTTTATCGCGTAGTGTTGGCTGGATTTGTTGGCGTTGCGACAACTTCCAGCGCAGCCACACCTTGGTGTTGACCTTGTTGACATTTTGCCCACCAGGCCCACCGGCGCAAGCGAAAGAAACTTCCAGTTCATCCTCGGGAATGGTAAACTGCTCATTGATGACAATGGCTGACAAAGACAAGCGATGCCTCCTGACAAAATTACTTGGTTAGTCGCTGTAAAAAAATAACTATTACAACTCGCTTGATCTTTTAGCCAATAGCGTCGTCGCTCCCTCAGTTACATAACTACGGCTATGCGCCTTCGCTCGCTTCTCGCCCTTGGCTAAAATCTCCGCGCGAACTTGTAAAACTTATATTTTTACAGCTCCTTACTGAAAAATACTCAGTTTGTCAAGTGAATTATTTATAATGCCGTTGGCCTTACAGATACGGCTGTAAAGTTCGCCGCTCGCTTTCAGCTTACGCTCTTGTGTCTGCGGGTTCAGTTGTATCAGACCGAAAGGAGTGGACCACCCTTGCGCCCATTCAAAATTGTCTAGCAGTGACCAGTGAAAATAGCCTCGGACATCGGCGCCGGCAGACATGGCACGATGCACTGCCGCAATGTGATCGAGCAAGTATTTGGGGCGTACCGTGTCCGTATTGTCATAGACACCATTCTCTGTGACATAGAGCGGCACGTCGAGTCGGCTCAGGCGCAACAACTGGTGGTAAATGCCACGTGGTGCGATCTGTCCCCAGTCGCTCGATTCGGTGCGCACGGACGGCTCCTGCACATGGTTGCCGAACATAAGAGACACGGCCTTGAGATCAAAGCGCACAGCATAGCGGCCGTAGTAATTGAGGCCGAGAAAATCAAAGCTGCGGTAGACACTTGGCGTATGGCACGGAAAAAACGTAAGCGGCGGCATGAGCCAGCCACTCTTGAGTGCGTGCAAGATGACACCCGTGAGCAGCCAGTCTTGAGCTTTTGTCACTGCCGTGTCGAGGATTGACGCAGGGCGCGCCGGTTCGAGCCAGGGCATATTGAGTACGAGACCTACCTGCGCTTTGCCGCATACCTGGTGCAATGCATGGTAAGCCGCGGCGTGGGCGAGCAAGAGCTGGCGCAGGGCACAAAACCCTTGTGGAATACTGCCATGACCCGGCGGCCACACCGTTCCGGCATAAGCAAGGTAGGCCAGGACCGCAGGCTCGTTGATGGTACACCACAAGGGCACCAGATCGCCCAACTGTTTTGCACATTCATGGGTAAATTGGCGGAACTGACCGACCAGCGCCGGATTGGTCCACCCACCCATTTTCGTCGCCCATAGCGGAAGCGTAAAATGGTATACCGTCACCATCGCTGTCAATTTGAGCTTGTGCATAAGTTCAAGCAGCTTACGGTAACGGGCGAATGCTGCCTTGTCGTACACACCTGGCATGGGTTCCAGGCGGCTCCATTCCAGGCTCAAACGATGCGCATTTTGTCCCAACTCGGCGGCATAGGTGAGATCTTGCTCCGCTTTTCCTTCCCACCAGCCGCAGGCCGCTGCGGCTGGCAAACCATCACGGATGTGGCGCGGGCTCTGCTCCCACTCCCACCAGTCATTATTCTGGTTGCCACCCTCTACCTGATGGGAAGATGTGGCGGTGCCCCATAAAAAACCTGCGGGAAAGAAAATATCGTTCATGCCAGACGATTCCTTACGAAGGCAGTTTTTTGCTGAGTTCTTCCACTTTCGCGCTCAGTTGCTCCATTTTTTTGCTCAACTCTTCGACTTGTGTTTTGGTAGGGATATTCAACTTGGCGAGAATACCATCCCAGTTTTCCAGTCTGCCTTCAATGGTATGCACTTTGTCTTTGGTCTGGTGATAATATTTTTCCATGAACTCCTTGAGCCATTTACGGCCATCCTGTTCGGCAAGGGCGCCTTTTTCCACCAGGCGATGCACCAACTTTGCCATCTCCTCTTCGGCAATGGACACAGCACCCAGGCCGGCGAGAAACACTTTTTTGAACTGTAGCCGCCAATTTTCTTCCTCGGCATTTACTACAGTCTGGTTTGGGTTCAGCAAAGGTTCTGTCATGGTTGATCTCCTTAAGTAAAAAAATGAGAAGTGTCGGTAAGTTTTTTAAATTATAACGCGATGCGTTATGAAAATCAAGAAAAAAAATTTGTTTTTAAAATTTTAAAATTTTACGTGTATTTACGATATACATATGGCAAAATTGTTTTTATGTTATTCTTTCTTTTGACAAAAAAAATATTCCGAGGAAATTATGAAAGCAATCCTTTTGGCAGCAGGCCGTGGTACGCGCCTTGGCCCGCATACTGCCGACAAACCGAAAAGCCTCATCAAACTGGGTGGCATCACCTTGCTCGAACGTTGCGTCGGCAATCTGAAACGAACAGGTTTTGAAAAAGTGGTAATCGTTGTCGGCTACCGCCACGAAATGATAGAGGCGGTGCTGGCACAAAACTTTCCCGCCAGTTTCTACAAGGTAATTATGAATCCCGACTATACGCGCGGCAGCGCCTCTTCTCTAATGTGTGCACACACCGAGATGGATGGCGAAGTGTTGACGGTAGAGTCGGATTTGCTCTATGATTACCGTATTCTGTTACGCATGAAACCTGCCACGGCAGGTAATGCCATGGCTATGGGGTATTTTAATCATGGTCGCAAAGAGGTCAAGGTCTATCTGGACCAGGGCAACCACATCAAGCGGGCAGCATGGGCAGAAGCCAGTGATACCGAGGCGGCCGGCGACTGGGTGGGTTTTACACGTTTTTCGGCGCCGGCAACGGCAGCCTTACGTAAAATGATCGAAGAAACCGATCTGGAAAAGGGCAAAGAACTGGGTTATGAGGAGTTTGTCTTTAAACTCATTCCTCAATTCTCGTTCCAGACTATGTACATCCAGGATCTGCCGTGGATCGAGATTGATAACGAAACTGACCTCAACCGTGCAGAAAAAGAAGTGTGCCCCAAGATTGATAATTTTGCTGCGGTTGGCAATGTGTTCTAATTTTTCTTCTGTGGCCCTGGCAAATAGCGTACGGCACGCACGAGATCACAAATCATGGCCACCATCAACAACAATGCCAAGGTATACAAGAGGCACGCCTTGGGCATTATTGCAAACAACCACGCCGCTGCCTGCGGTATAAGCAGGGCAAGTGCCACGACCGCCAGCACACTCGCCACCCAGGTACGATATGGGGAAGCCTGGTGCGCCAGGCGGTCTAATAGCAACGGCCCGGCGAAGAGTGTATTGCTCAACAGGATAATGAGCGCCGCCAACGGAAAGGACAGATTGTCACGCCAGGCATGTCCCAAGGTAGCTGCGAGTATCAAGACGAGCGGCAAAAAACCGGCCACGTGGCTACGCACCCGCCAGAGAGTACCCAACACAGTCACCGCACATGTTAAAAGCGAAAGAACGATCAGCACCATAGCGAGTGTAATTTTGTCTGCCTGATATAAAAGCCAAGGGGCTTGTGGCGCAAAACAGAGCAAAAAATAAAGGGCAACGATCAACAAGAGACCTTCGTTGGTGCCCAGGCGTCCGCTATGGAAAACACCGGTATGATGATGTTCCCAGATCGTGGCGAAAAAAGCGAGAGCCACTGCTGCCATCAGTACTGGTAACAACCATCCTTCCAGGTGCAAAGAAAAAGCCAGGCACAAATTCACCATCACCGAGTTGAGGGAATCCAGCCAGTGATCGAGGAATTCGCCTAGCTTGGAAGACTGGCCAGTACGTCGGGCATGTGACCCATCTATATTGTCGCCGGTCATATACAAAAAAACAAACAAGGCAGCCCCGGCAAAAGCCCAGCTCGTTTTGTTGAGAGCGAGCCAGACGCAAGCGACACTGATGCCCATGCAACAAAAACCTGCGCATGTAATAGTGTTGGGCGTGAGCGAGGCCGGCAGGCGGTTGACGATGGGTGTCCACAGATATTTCAACAAAAAATCTTGCGTCAGAGATTTTTCTACTACTTTATACTGATAAGGTTCAGCCATATTTTATTCCTTACATTAGTTTATTTGCCAATGTGACCATGTCCGGTCACGACGACTTAATTTCCGATTGGAAATAGGCTGCCTGGGGAAATTGCAGCAATTCGGCAATATTTTTGGAAGAGCTACGACCGCGTAATTTTTCTGCCAATTTTTTCTGAGTGAAAGCGAGTGCCAACGTGCGCATTACAGTTTGGTGTATCTCTGCACCGCTACACAGCACGAAACAAACGATGTCTACTGGCTTGCCATCGAAAGCGCCGAAATACATCGGTTCGTGCAACACAGCGATGACGATATCTGAGCCGTTGATGTCGAGTCTGCGGCGCGGATGGGGGATGGCGATGCCGTCACCGATAGTGGTGGTTTCCATCGCCTCCCGCTCTAAAATCTCGCGGACGATTTTCTGGCGGTCTTCGTTGCTGTATTGCGGTAATAAGTTGACAAAAAAATGGAACAGCGCACTCTTGTCAGGCATCTCAAGATCATAAAACAGGCCGGCGAATTGAACCTCGCGGGTGGCTTTTTTCCAGGCTTCAGCGGGTGGCTCAGCCTTTAGCAAAGTAATGCGTTGCGTGCGCTTCATTTTCGGCAGCACCTTGGTTTCTTCCTGGCGCATGCGTCGGTCGTAGCAATCAATGATATCGTGGCGATTCAACAGACCGATAGGCCGGCCGTTGTCGAGAATGAACAGTTCGTCATGGCCTGAAGCGATCATCTGTTTGATGGCGGTACGCAGCGTATCGTCGAGCTTGAGTCCAGGCACCGAAAGCAAGAGATCCAAGGCTTCAATCGGTTGATCCAGATTTTTTTCGCGCACGTGACGGCGCACCGCGGCCTGGTCAATCACACCGAGAAACAGCCCGTCTTTGTTGACCAGCGGATAATGCTTCTGATATGCGTGGTGGAAGGTATCAACGACCTCTCGTAGTTGCTGATGTTCGCGTACCGCAAAAAATTCCTGTTGTGGCTTGCGCCGGTAAACCTCGCTCACTTTCATCCGCACCAGCATTTCTGCCATCATCTCACCCAGTTTGGCCGGGGCATCGAAACGAGTGGGGAGCTGCTTCTGGAACAGTGTCATACTGCGGTTGAGCAGGAAAGAGAGGATGCACACCCACATGGTCGGCACCAACAGATGGTAGCCACCGGTAATCTCGCACACCATGACTATGGTAGAAATCGGCGTCCTGGCAGCGGCGGCAAAAAAACCGGCCATGCCGAGCATGATAAAGGCCCCCTGTTGCAGCGGCATCGACGTGAACCGCTCAAACGCAAGTCCGATCGCGCCGCCCAGGCAACCGCCGATGACAAGCGATGGGCCAAAAACGCCACCACTGCCGCCCGAACTTAGTGTGAACGTCGTGGTAACCATTTTGGCAAAGGCCACAGCCGCCAATAACCACAGTGTCACTCCGCCGCTAAATGCCTCCTGGACAATACCGTAGCCTTCGCCCAGGGCATCGGGCACAAAGAAACCAACGCTACCGACAAGCAAGCCGCCGATGGCAGGTTTGATATAGAGCGGCAGGCGCAGTTCTTCAAAACAGGCATGCACGCGATAGAACATCCAGATAAAGAGGCGGGCACACTGCGAAACCACAATGGCTACTATCGTATAAGGGATGAGTTCTAGTACATTACGAAAAACCATGTCGGGAACGGCGAAGAGCGGTTCCCAGCCGAAATACATGGCAAATAGTGCATAGGCGATGATCGAGGAGATGATCGAGGGGACTATCACCTCCTCCTCGATGTCGAGGTCGCGATATAGCACGTCGGCGGCGAACAGAGCGGCGGCGAGCGGTGCACGGAATACGGCACCGATACCGGCAGCAAGGCCGGCCATCATCAGGATACGCACCTCTTTTTTGTGCAGTGAAAAAGTTTTGGCGATGGTCGAGGCAATGCCTGCACCGATTTGTGATATTGGCCCCTCCTTGCCTGCCGAGCCGCCAGTGCCTATAGTGATGGCAGATGCCACCGCTTTTATGAGCGGCACAATGGGGCGAATTTTACCTCCCTGATGATGGTAGGCGTCAATTACCCCATCGGTGCCGTGCCCTTTGGCTTCCGGCGCTAAAAAGTAGACGAGAAGACCGCTCAAGAGTCCGCCCAGCATCGGCAGCAAAAGTAGCATGTAACGCCGCAGAGAGGTGCTGGTTTCGGCAAATAGCTTAGGGGCGCCAGCCGCTTCTGTCGGATAGTAGCCGGCGATTAAGCCGAGAAATAAGTGTTTGCTTCCTTCCACCATCCAGTAAAAGATGATGGCGCCCACTGCTACGATGAGTCCGACGAGGGCACTCAGCAAGACCATTTTCATGGTCGTGCGAGTGTATTCGTCCATGGTGAAAGGGGAATGTACTAGCTGGTGCAGTCTGTGTTTTATAGTTTGCAGCAACTTGTAATTCATCGTTTGGATATTTCCTGAGCCTTCTTGACCAGTTGCAGAAATTCGGCGCGGTAACCGCCCTTATCTTCACCTTTGGCCTCTGCGGCCAGTTCCCACACCAGATCGAGAGTGCCGTTTCCTTTGTATTTGGAATCACGTAAAATCATGCCAAACAATGCTACCGCAGCGGCAAAACGGAAGTCTTGCGACGATTGGGTCAACTTTTTCATCTGCTCCTGTACTGGGAACTCAAGTGGTTTGCTGGTGTCACCGGTCGGTTCTTTGTAACGTATGCGTACGGTCAACAGTTCGCCACTTTTGGCCGCTTCGGTCACTTGCCCCTGGCTTTGGTATTTCGATGGGTCAACATCAGGCAACGACATGGGTTTACCTGCGGGGACGATTTCATAGAGTGCGGTCACGGTGTGGCCGGCACCTATCTCGCCGGCATCCTTGGTGTCGTCCTTGAAATCTTCGGCACGTAGCATGCGATTCTCGTAACCAAGCAAACGATAGGCCTGCACCAGGGCGGGGTTGAAATCTACCTGGATTTTCACATCCTTGGCAATGGTAATGAGGGTGCCGCTCATCTGCTCGACGAGCGATTTACGTGCTTCGGAAATCGTATCAATGTAAGCATAGTTGCCGTTGCCTTTGTCTGCCAGTTTTTCCAGTGTAGAATCTTTGTAGTTGCCCATGCCAAAGCCCAGCACGGTGAGGAATACCCCGCTTTTGGCTTTTTCTTCAATGAGACGTAAAAGCGACCCTTGGTCGGTGGCGCCAACATTGAAATCGCCGTCGGTAGCGAGGATAATACGGTTGGTGCCACCCTTGATGAAATTTTCGATGGCCACGCGATAAGCCAATTCAATGCCTTCACCGCCGTTGGTTGACCCGCCCGCAGCCAGTTCTTCCATGGCGGCGAGAACTTTTTCCTTGTGGCTGCAAGTGGTAGACGGCAGCACCAGCCCCGAAGCGCCGGCATAGACAACGATGGCCACACGATCGTTTTCGCCGAGCTGATCAACCAACAGTTTGAGCCCACTTTTGAGAAGAGGCAGTTTGTTCGGGTCTTCCATCGAGCCGGAGACATCGAGCAAAAATACCAGATTGCTGAGTGGCCGCTTGTCCATGACAATTTCACGTCCTTTTAGCGCGATGCGCACCAGACGATGCTCCACATTCCATGGACATTGCGTAATCTCTATGTGCGAGGCAAAAGGTGTGTTGTCTTGCGGCGGTTGGTAATCATAGGTAAAATAGTTTATCAGCTCCTCCAGCCGCACAGAATCTTTGGGCGGCATGGTGTTTTGTGTAAGAAAACGACGCATGTTGGCATACGAGGCGGTATCAACATCAATGGAAAATGTTGATAAAGGGTTTTGCGCTGCAGCCAAGAAGGGATTCTCGTAGATACGATCGTAGGCTTCGGTATGGAACTCTTCCGTTTTTTGCTTGCCGGGTTCGGGCAGTCCAGTAACGGGAGCCGGCACAGGTTGTGGCTGCGGCGCATTGCCAGGAACCTGTCCAGCTTGCTGCGGTACTATCGTCATCACGTCGGCCGAGAATGTTTCTTTCTCAAGATGCTGAGACTCTGCCGGTGAGGCAGGCGCTATCATAGCCATACGTGACGGTTGAACCGATGGTTTGGCCTGGCTATATTCTGCAGACTTGGCCGAGTGGGAACCACCGCACCCGCTGCATATTGCTACAGCCCACACGAATAAGAGTAGCCACTTATACATATTTTTGCTCCTTTTAAACAAACGGGCGCCCCGCGAGACGGAGGTTTGCATAAATACAAAGCCTAGCCGAGGCGGCTAGGCTCTGTATCAACAACAATTAGCATTTGCGACGACGTGGCGGTTTGTCCTTTGCATCCTCCTCCTCGTACTCTTCATCATCGTCCTCGTACTCTTCGTCATCATCTTCTTCATCATCGTCATCATCTTCGTACTCTTCATCATCGTCATCGTACTCTTCATCGTCGTCATCATACTCATCATCGTCGTCCTCGTCGTCATCGTACTCTTCTTCGTCGTCTTCCTCCGGCTTTTCTTCCGGCTCTTCCTTTTTCTTTCTGCCCAGATCCCAGGGTTGCACGTCTGGGGCAAAAGAATCTGTAAAACTACAAATAGAGGCAAAGTTAGCAACGATGGCGAATTCTTCTTCCAGAGTCTTTGGCTTTTTGAGTAAAGTGACTGACTCCATGCTGTACCTTTCGCAAAAAAAATTTCTACCCATGCACCCACGTGGGTAACATGGAAACAGTTTGACGAGATAGTCTTTAACTTCTTGGTCCCAAGCGATGGCCGAGTTGGAACCCAAGTTCTATCATGAAAATATCGTTGTCGGCGCGATCGTTTCTTTGTTCCCAGGTGCGGAAATAGGAAAAACCTACCACTTCGGCCACACTCACACGCACACCACCGCCCAGGACATGGCCATGATCAGCACGTGCATAGCCGACGCCGAAGGCCGGTTCCACCGTGACAAAATTTTTTTCTTGTTCCGACATCAACAACGGGATATTGATGTCTATCGGAATGGCGACAGCCTTTACATACAGGACAGAAAGGATGTAACTCGATTGCGCCGGTTTGTCTGGCACCACCTGAGTGCCTAGCGGCGCCAAGAAACTGCCGTCGCCAAAGACATCGACAAATTCAGGATAATTCAATTTGGAGGTGATTTCGACCGGCCCTGTGCGGTAGTTGCTAAAAACGGTGACGGATATGCCGGACAAGAAATTGCGCTCGCTCATCCAACTGATACCGAAAAAGATATCAAGCCCTGTTTCTTGCTGGTTTGAGAAAACGCTGCCCGATAACGGTTCGAGCGCCGGATTAATGTCTAACAATTCTTGAGGAACCGGCAGCAACACATCAGGGGCGAAAAGTCGCGTGTCGGCCCAGTAATGTCCGATTTCCAAGCTTATCTGCAGACCGGCAGAGGGTAATGCCCATAGCATGGACACTCCTGCTGTCACCGGAATATCGCGACTTTTGACCAGGGTGTGGAAATTGTTGACATAGCCAAGCGGCAGATCGGTTTTACCTTCGAGATTGAAGGCGTCGAAGGTGATATAGCCGCCGATGGACATAAACGAGTCACCGAGACGCAGCAAGACAGGACGGAAAAAGAAGTAGCCGCCGGCATGTAATTCGTCAAATTTGTTTTCATCGCGTAGACTAATAAAGCGAAAGCCACCGCCGAACGGCGACTGGACTGGCGTCCAGTAGCTGTAATCGGTAATAGCACAGTCGTCAAATGTCTCGGCAGGTAATTGCCACGCCCATTGGAAAAAATGTGCCTCTTGGGCGACGGGTTTGGCGGCGTTCTCGTTATTGTCTACCGATTCGGCAGAGAGCGGAAGCACACCTGACAACAGGGTGCAAACCGACACCAGCAACAGATAAGATACGGTTCGTTTCATCGAGCCTCACCTTTCTTTGTTGATTTTATAATATTCCTGGGTATATCGGGATTCGGCCAGCTTCAGGCGAACTACGGCGATTTTGTAGTCAAGCATGGCCTGTAATTGAACCAAGTAAGCTTCGGTCAGTTTAAATTCAGCATCTTGTAGAAAGAAAATAAAGTTCAGATCACCGGCCAAAGGTTTTTCATACCTTCTTTCGAGGCTGGCCAAGCTTTTCTCCGATTCATCGAGCGTAGCCTGGCTTTTCGCATATTTGGCTTGCGCCGCTGTTACTTCGTGCAGTGCCTCACGTACTTCCAACATGATGTCGTACTGTGCCTTGTGTAGCTCTGACTCGGTCTGGGCCAGCTGGGATTGGGCACGTTGCCGTTCGCTTTTAGCCGCCAGGTTGCCAAGTGGGATTTCTACACTCACGCCGACGCTCCAGCGATAATGGTCGCCATTGAAATTTTTGCTGAAGGCCGGGCCTGGGCCGCCTTGCTCTTCCCCAAGGAAAGTCACGCCGCCGTTTACGTCAACAGCGGGCAACAACTGATTCTCGCTGCGCTCGACGAGTAAAGCAAAGCTTTGTTTTTTCGCTTCGAGCTGCCGGATTTCCGGGCGTTGTTTAATGGCATCACTCATGTTGGCTGTGACATTAGCGATCTTCTCAAATTCCGTCTTGGCAGCCTCTGCCGGTACAATCTCTTTGTCCCAATCCATCTGCAATGGATTTTGCGCGTTGAAGGCAAAAACCTGCCGTTTCAACCGGTCTTGCGCGAGACGCCATTCTTTTTCAATGGCTATCACGCGGTCTTCGCGATTGTAGATATTGACGTTGGCATCGTTGATATCGCTCGGTAACACACCGCCCACGCGCCCGGATTGTGGTTCGACGAACTCTTTGTATTTTTTCGCTTTGGCCACCGATCTTGCCAACTGTTCCTTACTTTTGATGGTAAAAATCCAGGTCCAGTAGGCAATCTCGATTTGCGCCAGGCTGGCATTGACTTGACGTTCGATCTCGTATTCGGCTATCTCTTTCTGTTTTTGTGCGGCCTGAATCAACGCTTCATTGGGACGGCCAAAACCGAAATTGCGCAATAATGGCTGACTAGCCTTGAGCGTAATCCCTGAAGTCCACAATTTCTTGATATCGCTGGCACGATCATAGAAAGTAGGGTCAAAATTTTGGGCAATGAAGGCGTTTATTTCACGCACATCGTCAAATTCCGAACTGCGGCGATATTGCAGGTCATAACCCAAAAACAAGCTAGTACCGGTGATAAAACGCTTGCTGACACCCAGGCTGAAAATTCCGGTCTGTTCCTGCAGTAGACGTGAATCGAGTTTATTGTATTCGTAGCCGCCGGTCACGAACAAATCATACGGGCTTTCTGCCAGCATTACATCGGCTTGGGCAATATCCGGCAAATGACGGGAGACACTGATGTCAATATTGTTTTGTACACCTAGACGCAGGCACTGCTCCAGGGAAAGGACTTCTTGTGCTTGCAAGGTAAAACTTAAGGTGGCTAAAGCACAGAGTGCACATACCATGTGTTTGAGTTTGCTAAGAGCCATTGCGCAACATCTCCTTTTGTAGAGTGAACAATAACGATAGTCGCCACCCTGGAACGCTTGGGGACAAGAACGGCGATGGCAACCATCCATTTTTTGATCAAAATGCAGTCTCGACCAAATTTCATGCAGTATACCATGTTTCTTGTGGTTGGCAAGCAGAAAATAGGCGGCGCAGTCAGACGTATAAAAGAAAGCCTTGCATAATTACAGACTATATGCTAAAATAATTCGATAGTTATTCTCAAACATCCATTTCTCGGACGCGTGGAGATCGAAGAGTCAAACAGAGTAGGAAAGTGCAATGCAGTTTGAAGAAGAACTCCTATTTAGAAGAATTGCCAGCGAAGGACAGCTCATCACCTCAGAACAATTGGAAGAGTGTCTGGAGATTCAGCGCAACAACCCACATGCCACATCTCTATTTGTGATTATGATTGAAAAGGGGTACATCACTCATAAAAATATGGCTATAATTCTCAAGAAAATTCCGCCTCAGGTGAGTGAGGCGATGCCCCTTTTCACCAATGCCAATAAAAAATTCGGCGAGATGTGCGTTGAAAAAGGCTTTGTCAGCACGGTGCAAGTAGCGGAATGCCTCTCTACCCAGGAAAAACTGAAGGCAGAAGGTCGTCATTTCCGCATCGGCCAGATTTTAATGGAGAAAAAATTTCTGACCGTACATCAGGCGCAGACGGTTTTGGAACTCCAGGGCAAAAAGATTTTGCGTTGCCCCACCTGCGAAACCAAGTTCAACATCCGCCACTATCAGCCGCACAAGAAATACCTGTGTCCGAAATGCAACGGCGAACTCAATGCCTTTGAACAGGGTAGCGCCTCGCTTGGCGTGGACCGCAGCGTGATGACACGGGAAACGGTGGAAGTGGACGATGAAACTCTCAACCTGATCAACAAAAAGGTCGGTGACTATACCATCACTGAACTTCTGGGTGAAGGCGGTATGGCCAGCGTTTACAAAGCTGTAAGCCCGTCACATTCGCGGCCGCGGGCTCTCAAGATCATGAAGTCGCAAGGTGGCGTCGAGCGTTTTACCCGCGAATTCGAGAGCGCTTCGGCACTGCGTCATCCGAATATCATACGAGCCTATGAAAAAGGCACTTTCGACAGCAAACCTTATTTTTTCATGGAATATATTGACGGCGGCACGCTGTCTAAGCGTATCGAGAAGATGGGCGTAATACCACTTACAGAAGGACTTAATATCTTGCGTCAGGTGGCTATGGGTCTCAAATATGCCCATGAAAACAACATCGTCCACCGCGACATCAAACCCAGCAATATCATGCTATCATGGGACAGCAACAAAAAAGTGATTGCCAAGATCACCGATTTTGGTATCGCGCGTGCAGTGAGCGACAGTCATATCACCATGACAGGCCAGCTCGTCGGCACATTCAAATATATGTCACCCGAATACATCAAAGGTGTCGGCGTGGATGGCAAAAACGACATCTTCAGCCTTGCCGTCGTGGCTTACGAAATGTTTACCGGACGCGAGCCGTTCAATGTTGACGGGCCGGTAGGCTACCTCTTCGTCAATATCAAGGAAACACCGCCGCCCATCCACCAGCTCAACCCTGATTTGCCTAAAGAATTTGCTCTCGTCGTTAACCAGATGATGGCCAAAGATCACCAAAAACGCTACGATGCTGCCTCTCTACTACGCGACCTCGACCGTTTTCTCAGACATCTGCGAGACAACACTCCGCTTATCGAGCCAGAGGATAAAACTTCGGCCTTTTATGCCAGATCTGCCCTCACGACGCTGAAAGGTCTGTGGGACAAACTAGCGCAACGTTTTTCTCCGCTCGACAGCGAAGCGGCGGACAAGCCCATCGAGACTGAGGAAGAGATGGAAAGTCCGGAAGGCGAAGAGATGGAGAGATTTTTCCAAACCCAGGAAGTGGGGAAAGAAGCCACCTGCCAAAAGGATTATGAATTTGCTCTCGAACTTCTCAAAAAAGGCAATATTGATGCGGCCAGAAAAAATCTGGAAGCGGTGATAGAGGTATTCCCCGGTACGGTATGGGCGGCACGGGCCAAGAAAAAACTGGGCACGTTAGCATCTCCCGAGGCGCCGGCGAAGATACAGGATGCCCCGCCAGCCATGTTAGATGAGAGCATGACGCGAAAAAAAAAAATCCCCCTGAGTAAAATCGTCCGCCAACAAGAGACGGCTCGCTTGACCTCGTTGCCAGCGACACAGAAGAAAGCAACGCAGACAGTCGAAGCAGCAGGTACCATCTCGTTGCCTAAACAAGAAAAAAAACGAGAGACAGAAAGTCGTCCGGATAAAAGACAACGAGACGACACAAAAGACCGGATGGATAAGAGTCAACAGGTAGACAAGAAGAGAACTGCTACTCTGCAACCAATAGCTCCCCATGCCGAGTTTGAGGCAATCTCCTCGCCGAAACCAACAACCAAGCCTGAAACAAACGTGGCCTCTCTTGCTATGGGTAACACCATAGTAGCCAAGGCACAAGAATTTCTCGTATCGGTCAAGGCATTTATCAATGAGGTGCGCAGCATTGAGGAGTATGAACGCAAGCAGGTGTGGCTAGACGACGTGTTTTCATATGTCCGGCAACTACAATGGGATTTTGCCCGCGAAGAAATCTCGGAAATTTTATACAAGTGGGGCCGTTTTCTGCTGGACCACGGCAAATATAGCGAAGGGCTTGTGCGTTTTTGGGAATTGTACGAAAAATTTGCCAATACCCGTTGGTATCCGCAGGTTCTGGAAGAACTCGTCAGTTTCGAGCAGCCTAAGGATATGACTTTTATTGATGGCGGCAAATACACGATCGGCGAGGGTGACAACGAAACTGTGATACAGTTGGACCCCTATTTTATTGATATCTACCCTGTCACCAATGCCCAATACCTGGAATTCATCAAAGAAACAGGGTATCCGGTGCCGGTACACTGGATCGGTGATATGTATCCGATCGGCAAAGGCAATCATCCGGTGGTATGGGTTTCGGCGGAAGATGCTTTTGTTTATGCCTGTTGGTGTAACAAACGGCTGCCGGTTGAGCAGGAATGGGAAAAAGCGGCTCGTGGTCCACAGCGATTGCATTTCCCGTGGGGCAATGTTTACGAAACGCGTAAATGCAACTGCCGCGAATCAGGTATGGGCGACACGACACCTGTAGGTTATTATGAGGTGGGCAAATCTTACTACCATTGCTATGACATGGCGGGCAATATCTGGCAATGGACCGACAGTTGGTATGACAACGGCAAAACACAACGTGTACTGCGCGGCGGTTCGTGGTTCTCCTATGAAACTTTCACTACCGCCACCTACCGTAATTTCGATTTCCCCGGCGCGCGCAGCGGCCTCTACGGTTTCCGTTGTCTTAAATCATTCTGCCGGCCTAATAAAATGTAGGCTCTGGCGAGAAGGCTATCTTTCTACGCCGCGGCCGCCTCGTTCCACTTGACGATGGTGTTTTTGAAAATCGGGTAGAGAATGAGGCCGCAGAAAAATCCGCCGAGGTGGGCCTGCCATGCCACATTGGTTTCCACTGCACTCAAGATAAATTGAAACGCTACCCAGACGAGGAAATAACCCCAGGCGGGTATCTTGAGCGGGTAGAAGAAAAACACTATGCCGATCTTCGCCTTGGGGCAGGCCAATAGATAAGCGCCCAAGATACCGGAAATGGCGCCGCTTGCCCCCACTACCGGCATGGTACTGCCATGTTGGATAATGATGTAAACGAGGCCAGCCACCAAACCGCAGATGAGGTAGAACGCCAGATATGCCTTGCTGCCCAGACGGTCCTCCACATTGTCGCCAAACACATAGAGAAAATACATGTTGCCGACGATATGGCCAATGCCTGCGTGCATAAACATCGAGGTGAAAAAAGCATAGAGCTGGGCATGGGCCGGCACCAGTCCCCACACACTGGCGACCTCGCGCGTAAGGTTAACGCCGATAATCAGGAAAACCACCACGTTGATGGCCAACAAAGCATACGTTACGAGCGGTGGTTTTTGCGGCGGGACGTTGATTTCGATAGGTAGGCCAGTCAAGAAGTTGAACAGATACTCCTTGACCCCCAAATCTCGGTCCTCGGCGAATTTTTCGTAATATTCGTCACTGGTTATTTCACCACGCAAGAGCTTCTGGTGCTCTTTTTCCAGATTTTCTTTGATAGAGGAAACCGGACGTCCCACCGTACCCTCTGGCTCTTTACTGGCCAAGGTTTTGCGTTTTTTCAACAATTTGAAATCAACGCCTTCGAGAAACATCGCCTTGCAGTCCGGGCAAAATTGCACGACAATTCGTTGATACTCGCCGTGTGTGCGCGCTTTTTGCAATGGTTTACGGCATGCCGGGCATTTCATGGCGAGCGCATCTCGCATGCGATGCGTCGTTTTCTTTTCGGCATCCTGGGCGGCATCGACGAGAAAACGGCAATCCTGGCCGCACTCCACCCACAAACCGCCGCAGCCACAACATACTTGCGCTTTGGCTTCCCCCCATTGTTGTTGCGCCATCGTAAAATGGCAATTTGGACAAAGCATAAATTTCCTTTAGTAAAAGACAAACCACAAACGATTCCCGATAACCTTCCATAAGCCATCTTAACGCAAAACGAGAGACTACTCAATAAAATTCTTGGACAGGCGACTATTGGAAAACGGTAACTTGTGGTTTGGGTTCATCAAATTTGCACATACTTTTTTCCTCCTTCGCAAAAAACAATTGCCAATCTTTGCGAAAAATTGCTTGTTTACCCAATGTGCCTCGTGTACAATACACTCGTTAGCCGTAGCTCTGTCTATGCCCCAGGGTCATTTCATTCTCCAGAGCGAGTAGTAAAATCCACAATGAGCGCGGCAAATGCCTTCGTAACGAGGATCGGCTGTCCAGCCTACGCACACTCTGGTTGCAACCGTTCGTTGTTCCGATCATCGTGGAGAAGGCATTGCCGCGCGAAGATGGCAAAACACGGAGCGCGAAGATAGCAAAACATGGAGAATGAAATAGCCCTGGTCTATGCCCCGATTGTAAGTGACAATTTATGATTAAAATTTTTCATAATTTTATATATTTTAGTACGATTTTATGGACTATATTTCATACAAATTTTCGAAGTTTTCACATCATCCCATCGGATGGTGCGCTGAAAATATCTCTTACATTGAACAGGAACAAGATCTCAGGGAAGCCCTCTATCACATATACGATCCTCTCCATATCCTCCACCAACAGGGTGCTCTGCTATTCTCCAAAGACCATGTTTCCCTCGTGGCTGAGCCTTCAGCTACAGCCTTAATGGGAACTATCCCGCCCTGCCCTCTGGAAAATATGGGAAACCAGGATTTTTGCGGGGATCACCATATTCGTTATGCCTATGTATCAGGGTCAATGGCAAATGGCATTGCCTCGGCAGAAATCGTAGAGACCCTGGGAAGGAACGGGATGCTGGGCTTTTTCGGCGCAGCAGGGCTATCGTTGGAGAAGGTTGAACAGGCAATCGCTCGCCTTTCCAGCTCTCTCAGAGGTAAGCCTTATGGATTCAATCTCATCCATAGCCCATCCGAACCGGAACTGGAATCTGCCGTAGTGGATTTATACTTGCGTCGGCATGTACAGCTGCTAGAGGCATCCGCATATCTAGGGCTTACTTTGCCGCTGGTGCGTTACCGGGTACATGGCATCCAGCGCAATGAACAAGGGCAAATCATAACCCCCAATCGAGTAATTGCCAAGGTTTCTCGCGTGGAGGTGGCAGCGCAATTCTTCGCACCGCCTCCCGAAAAATTTTTAAACGAGCTGGTGAACCGAAAAGAGATCACTGCCGAACAGGCTCAACTGGCAAGAAGTATCCCAGTAGCCCAAGATCTCACTGCGGAAGCGGATTCGGGAGGACATACGGACAATCGTCCGGCCATTGTCATTACCCCACTGATGTTGAGTCTGCGAGACCAAATGCAAAGGCAATATGGTTATGCGCAGCCTCTACGCGTGGGCGCTGCAGGTGGAATCGCCACTCCGGCCTCTGCCGCAGCAGCGTTTTCAATGGGTGCCGATTATATTCTGACAGGCTCTGTCAACCAGTCGTGCTGCGAGTCGGGAACTTCGGACCTGGTACGCGATATGCTTGCCCAAGCCGAGCAGGCCGATATGGCCATGGCTCCTGCCGCCGACATGTTTGAACTGGGGGTAAAGGTGCAAGTGTTAAAAAGAGGTACAATGTTTGCCATGCGGGCGGCCCGACTTTATGATCTTTACCGTGCCTATAACTCTATTGAAGAAATCCCTCGAGCAGAGCTGACTAAAATAGAAAAACAGTTTTTTAAGGCTTCTCACCAGGAGATATGGGAGCAGACCAAAAAATATTTCGCCACACGCGACAGTTTCCAGATTGAGCAGGCGGAAAAAGATCATAAACATAAAATGGCCCTGATCTTTCGCTGGTATTTAGGGCTTTCGTCGTCCTGGGCAACCTGCGGCGATGAGAGTCGCAAGATTGATTATCAGATATGGTGTGGCCCGGCCATGGGTGCTTTCAATCAATGGAGCAAAGGATCCTTTTTGGCATCGCCGGCCAACCGCCATGTGGACACGATTGCTTTCAACCTGCTTTTTGGGGCTGCTGTAATTTTGCGCATGAATTGTTTGCGCTATTACGGCATTCAGGTTCCATCATCTCTGTATGCGTTTTCCCCCTTAGACAGGAACAAAATCGAAAATTATTTGCATAAGGACGATAAACTTTGAGCGATTCATTCTCTCCTATCGCCATTGTCGGCATTGGCTGCCTTTTTCCACAGGCACGAGATTTAGCCTCTTACTGGGCGAATATTAAAAACAAAGTGGATGCGATCGTAGAGATTCCGCACACCCACTGGACAATGCAGAATTACTATGACGCCGACCCCAAAAAACCGGATCATACCTATGGCCACAAAGGAGGGTTTCTTCCCCATGTGGATTTCTCTCCTTTGGAATACGGCATTCTGCCCAACTCCATTGAAGCGACCGACACATCTCAATTGCTCGGGATGGTGATCGCCAAAGAAGCGATGGAAGATGCCGGGTACGGTGATGGCAAACCATTTGATCGCAACCGTACCAGTGTGATTCTAGGCGTTACAGGCACACTTGAACTGGTGATTCCCCTGGGCGCAAGGCTAGGGCATCCTCTCTGGAGACAGGCACTGCGAGAAGAAGGAATCGAAGGAGAAGTGGCGGACGCCGTCATTGAAAGAATTTCCAATGCTTATGTGTCCTGGCAGGAAGCCTCGTTCCCAGGGCTTTTAGGTAATGTGGTGGCCGGCAGAATCGCCAACTATTTGAATTTGGGAGGAACCAACTGCGTGGTGGATGCCGCCTGCGCCAGCTCGCTGGGCGCTCTGCATCTTTCCTCTCTGGAACTCTCCTCCGGTCAGGCTGATATGGTGATTTCCGGCGGTGTGGATACCTTCAACGATATTTTCATGTACATGTGCTTCAGCAAAACCCCTGCCCTCTCTCCTTCCGGACATGCCAGGTCGTTCGACCACCAGGGCGACGGCACCACTCTCGGCGAAGGTATTGGCATGGTCGTCCTCAAGCGGCTCGAAGATGCAAAACGTGACCAAAATAAAATCTATGCTGTCATTAAAGGCATCGGCTCATCCAGTGACGGCAAAGGGCAGGCCATCTATGCACCGAGTGTCCAAGGTCAGGTAAAGGCATTGCGGAAAGCCTACCAGCTTGCCGGCATGAGCCCGGGCAGCATCGAGCTTGTGGAAGCTCATGGCACAGGCACTCGCGTCGGGGATACCATCGAAGTCAGCGCTCTTAGCGAAGTCTACAGTGCTGCGGAAAGAAAAGGATGCTGGTGCGCCATCGGTTCCGTCAAATCCAATATCGGCCATACCAAGGCCGCTGCCGGGGTTGCAGGTTTAATCAAGACGGCGATGGCACTTCACCATAAAGTTTTGCCGCCCACGCTGAAAGTGGAAAAACCACTCCCTATGCTGGCTGCCGAAGAAACTCCCTTCTACGTCAATACCGAACCGAGGCCCTGGCTCACTTCTTCCCAGCCGCGCCGTGCGGCATTGAGCGCACTCGGCTTTGGCGGCAGCAATTTCCACTGCATTCTGGAGGAATTTGCATCTGCCAAAGCAAAACCGGACTGGGACGGCAGTGTCCAGATTCTCGCTTTTTCGGCGGATTCCAGTGACGGCATTCTGGCGCAGCTTGCCTCCGGTACTGTTCCTTCGGCTCAAGGATTTCGGCGTTTTGCCTGGGACACAAGAAACCGTTTCAACCCGCAAGATACCTATCGTCTGGCAATGGTGGCGGAAAAATGGGATGAACTGG
Organism: Planctomycetota bacterium; assembly: GCA_020057085.1. Classification (GTDB taxonomy): domain Bacteria; phylum Planctomycetota; class Uabimicrobiia; order Uabimicrobiales; family JABWCH01; genus JAGVGO01. Next base: position 20,211 of record JAGVGO010000254.1, read on the forward strand.
AAAAACTGTATGCTCAGGCCAAAGAAATGTTGTCCCAATGCCCGGAAAAACAGCACTGGAGCTTACCACAGGGGATTTATTTCAGCAGCGGCGCTAAACATAAAATAGCGTTTCTTTTTCCAGGACAAGGCTCTCAATATGTCGGCATGGGAAGAGACTTAAGCTGCCTGTTTCCCGAAATGCTGGATACATTGAGCCAGGCGGATCAAATCTTCGCGCAGACGGCTGAAAAAAATCAGCGGCTGAGTGATTTTATTTATCCGCATGCCGCTTTCGATGAGAAAAAACGAGAAGCACAGGAGATCGAGTTGCGCGCCACAGAAGTAGCCCAGCCGGCTATCGGTGCGGTCAGTCTGGGTATGGCCAAAGTGCTGCGACTTTTCAACCTCGTGCCGGATGCCGTGGCCGGTCACAGTTACGGGGAACTCAGCGCTCTTTGCGTTGCCGGCAGGCTCAACGAAAACGAATTTCATCGCCTTTCTTGCCTGCGCGGCAAACTCATGTCCCGCTCGGCAGGTCAGGAAGATAGTGGCTCGATGCTGGCGGTGCAGGCGGCGGAAGATCAGGTAGAAAAATTTTTAGAAGCAGAAAAACTGTGTTTGGTGATTGCCAACAAAAATGCGCCTTTGCAGATGGTCCTCTCGGGTGCCACCCAGGAAATCCAAAAGGCCTCGCAGCTATTCGCTCAACAAAACATTAAAAGTACGCTGCTCCCCGTTTCTGCAGCATTTCACAGCCGCCTTGTCGAACAAGCAGCCATGCCATTTAAAGAGAAACTACAAACCATTGCGTTCATCGCCTCTTCCATCCCTGCGTATGCCAATCGCACAGCGAAAGCTTATCCCGATGATGCGCATGAGGCAAGAGAAGTGCTGGCGAGTCAACTGCCCCATCCGGTAGAATTTATCCAGGAAATCGAAAACCTATATGCTACGGAAGTTCGCACATTTTTAGAGGTCGGTCCTGGAAACCGCCTGATCGGGTTGGTCCAGGCAATTCTAAAAAATCGCGATCATCATGCCATTGCTATGGATGCTGCGAGCGGTTCTAAATCAGGAGTTGTGTCCCTGGCCAAAGCCTTGGCTCAGTTAGCTTCTTTGGGATTGCCCGTTTCACTGAAAACCTGGGATGAAAATCCATCTCTTCCCCTGGCAGTTCCTAAAGGGCATCTTACAGTTCCCATCTGCGGAGCCAACTATAGAAGCCCTAAAAAAAATAGTCCGCCAAAGGAATCTACACTTACCAAGGAATCTAAAGCAAAAATGAAATCTGCATCTGAACCCCCAAATTTTTCGGACAAAAATACAACGCCAATGCCTGCACATGCCTCGCCACAGCTATCTCCTTTCTGGAGTGAAGCATTGAAAGTGACCCAGGACAATTTGCTCGCTTTGCAAAAAATGCAGGAACAGACTGCCCATCTTCACAATCAATATTTGCAGGGTCAGGAAAAATCACAGCAAATCTTTTATCAGCTTTTTGAGCAACAACAAAAATGGATACAGAACTGCATGGGAATCCCCGTTGCAGCCTTGTCGCCCGTTTTGGCTCCGGTTCCCGTTGCAGCTTTGTCGCCCGTTTTAGCTCCGGTTCCCGTTGCAGCTTTGTCGCCCGTTGCGGCTTTGCCTTCCATTCCCATTTCCATTGCTGCTTCCGTTGCTACTCCTGCTCTCGCTACGAGCAGGATAGATTCTCAGCAAACGGAAAAATCTTTGTTGGAGATAGTCTCGGCTAAAACAGGCTACCCGCTTGAGATGATACAATTGACAATGGAAATAGACGCGGACCTTGGCATAGATTCCATCAAACGGGTCGAGATTTTTTCGGCGCTCCAGGAAAAAATTCCCGAAGCCAGCAAAATACAATCTCAGGATCTGGGTAAATTCAAAACCTTGCAGGATGTCGTGAAGTTCTTAGCCACGCCTCTTGCGCCCAATACGAGTGCGACCATAGGCATAGATTCTCAGCCGGCCGTTTCCGTCGCTGCGCGCGCTACGAATACGACCAGCGGCATAGATTCTTGCCAAGCGGAAAAATCTTTGTTGGAGATAGTCTCGGCGAAAACAGGCTACCCGCTTGAGATGATACAACCGACAATGGAAATAGATGCGGATCTTGGCATAGATTCCATCAAACGGGTCGAGATTTTCTCGGCACTCCAGGAAAAAATTCCCGAAGCCAGCAAAATACAATCTCAGGATCTGGGCAAATTCAAAACTTTGCAGGATGTCGTGAGGTTCTTAGCCGCGCCCGCTGCTGTGGCCGCGCCCGCTGCTGTGGTTGCGCCCGCTTCCTCCAGCACGACATCGGGCATCCAACGTTGGCTTCCCATCATCAAAGAATGGAAGCCGCAACAGCAAAATTCCATCCATCTTGCCAAGGGAAGCAGAATCTGGATCACACGGGAAAACAGCGGCCTTGGCGAAAAACTCAAAGAGAACCTGCAACACACCTATGCCGTGGAACTGATCTCGTTAGACGAATCTCGTCTGGGCGTACCGGTAGATCTGCGGGGGGTAATCATCCTGGCGTCTGCCCAAATAACGGACGACTTTTTGCAAAAATCTTTTCTGCTCGTCCAGCAACTCTTTTCGCTCAAAAAAACAATACCCGCGGCTGACCAGGCTCTCTTGTGCACGGTTTCCCGTATGGATGGCGCTTTCGGTTTTCGGAAATTCCCAACGGCGGCCGATCCTGTTGCTGGCGGACTTTCTGGGCTATTGAAGACAGCCGCAGAGGAATGGCCGCAACTGCACGGCAGAGCGTTCGACATTGCCTGCGATATGCCCCCGGCCATGGCCGCATACGAAATCGCCACAACTTTATTCCTGCAAGGGCCAAGAGAAATCGGGATTGCACACGACAAGAAATATTGGATAGATCTGGTAAATTCCCCACTCGAATCTTGTGCATCTCATCCGCTTGAGAAAGACGATCTTGTCGTGATCACGGGCGGCGCGCGGGGTGTTACCGCAGACTGCGCAGTGGCGCTCGCGAAAAATTTTCAACCGACTCTTGCGCTCTGGGGAAGAACAATTTTGCAAAATGAGCCAGCCTGGCTGCGTACTCTGGAAAAAGAAGCCGATATCAAAAAAACTTTGCTGGCCCAGGGAAATGGCAAGATGACACCTAGGCTTTTGGAAGATGAATATCAAAAAATTGCGGCCCAGCGTGAGATACTCCGGAATATCAGGAAAATGGAAGAAGCCGGCGCGAAAGTCATTTACCAGTCGCTGGATGTCTGCGCTACGGAAGCGATGAGCAAAGCCCTGACAGAGCTTGCATCTTTTGGCCCGGTGCGTGGCTTGCTGCATGGTGCCGGGGTAATTCATGACCGCTTGATTGAAGAAAAAACGCCGGACTCTTTTGCCAAAGTCTATGCCACTAAAGTCAGAAGTCTTCTAAATCTATTGCGCTTGTTAGATCTGTCGCAGCTCAAAATCATGGTACTCTTTTCTTCCACCACCGCCAGATACGGCCGCAAGGGGCAGGTTGACTACGCCATTGCCAATGAGGTTCTCAACAAGATCGCCCAGACTCAAGCGCAGACACTGCCCAACTGCAAAGTTCTCTCCATCAACTGGGGTCCATGGGACGGCGGCATGGTGAATACATCTCTCAAAAAAATTTTTGCGCAAGAAGGCGTGCCATTGATTGCCAGAGAAAGCGGTGCCGCCTATTTGGCCCAGGAATTGTGCTCCTCTGCACAGGTGGTGGAAACCGTCATTTTAGGATGTTCGGAGCGCCAGGAAGTTTCTGGAACATTGCCAGCAGACGATATTTCCCTTTGTTTCCAAGAAAATCTCAGCCTCGAGAGCCATCCCTTTCTCACCTCGCATATTTTGCAGGGCAATCCTGTCCTTCCCGCAGCCATGCTGATGGAATGGATGGTCGAAGGAGTCTTGCAGCAGAACCCGGGACTACAATTTTGCGGACTGGAAAACTTCCGCATCTTAAAGGGGGTCATTTTAAAGGATGAGGTGGCTTATCCGCTTTCTATCTGGGCTGGCAAGGCAAGGACCGATGGCGATACTTTGCGTGTCGCGGTGGAAATCAGCGGGCAGGGAAAAAAAGGTGAAAAACTCCTGCATGCCCAGGCCGAGGCTTTATTGAGTCAGCAAAAGCCATCTCCCAGGACGGCTAACCAGCGGCCCAGATGGAAACCTTATCGGGGTATCCAGGCGGAAATCTATAACGGCACACTCTTCCATGGCCCTCATTTCCAGGGAATCCAGGAGGTATTGGCATGTTCCGACGCGGGCATCTGTGGCTTCAGCCAGACTGCTCCGTTGCCTGCTGCATGGATGCAAAGCCCGTTCCACAAAGCCTGGAGCACCGACCCCATGGCTCTGGATGTGGCTTTCCAATTGATGATCCTCTGGAGCATAGAAAAATATTCTGCGCCGTCTCTGCCCTGCCGTGCAAAGCTCTACCGGCAGTATGGCACATTCTATTCCCCGGTGGAAATTCGCATTTACGTCTCTTCCCACAATGATAAAAAGGCGCTTGCCGATGTGGAGTTTGTCAATAGCGATGGCAGCCTGGCCGCAGAAATCAAAGATTTCGAATGCACGATTTCCGCGACTTTGCAAGAGAAATTTCTCGTGAATAAAATTGCGGTAGAGAGGCAATAGAGAAATTTCATGGAACAGAGTCAACACGCGTCTGATTGCTGACGTGGTCACTGGTAAGCTCGACGTGCGCGAGGCGAACGCATCAGCGGACTTGTCGGACGGGTCGGACCAGTCGGAATTGTCAGACTTGAACTTGTCGGACGGGCCTGTATTATCAGACTTGGGTGGGTCTGAATTGTCAGACTCGGATTCGTCGGACTCTTTTTTGGAGGAAACGCTATGATCAACGACAACACGCCCATCCTTCCGCACGGGGGGTACCGCAAGCTGCGCAGTTATGCAGTGGCCGAAGCCGTCTACGACGCTACCGTGGTGTTCTGTCGCCGGTTCCTGGCGCAAGACTGGCGGATGAGCGACCAGATGGTGCAAGCGGCGCGCAGCGGGGTACGCAACATCAGCGAAGGGAGCGGAGCTGCTGCGACTTCGCGCAAGACCGAAATGAAGCTCACCAATGTCGCCCGCGCCAGCCTGAACGACGAGCTGCTGCTGGACTACGAAAGTTTCCTGCGCCAAAAAGGGTTGCGTGTATGGTCCAAGGAATCGCCGGAGGCGCGGGCGATGCGCGAGCGGCTGCGGCACGACTACGTCGCCAACCTGCCACCCGCACCTCCAGGCTGTGTGCGACTGATCGGGCTCGCCGGACTGGCCGACTTCGTGGGCAAGGCCGCACCCGAATTTGCCGGCAACGCCATGGTCTGCGCCGTACATCAGGCGACTTATCTGCTCAAACGGCAACTCGCACGCCAGGCACAGGATTTCATGGCAGAAGGCGGCTTCACCGAAAACCTGTACCGCCAGCGACAACAGGCGCGTGCCCGCGCGCCAAAGTCAGACAGGTCGGACAGGTCAGACAAGTCAGACAAGTTGGACATGTCTCAGGGAGGGAAGCCATGACCACCGATCAAGTCGTTCAGTGACGGTGATGTATAAAGGAAAAAAGATGAAGATTGCCATTGTAGGAAGAGGAGGCGTTTTTCCTGGTGCTGCGAATTTAGAGGAGTTTTGGCAAAACATCGAGAGCGGCAGGGATATGGCGCAAGAGGCCCCTGCCGCAAGGTGGACGCTTCCCCTCGCAGATGTATATTCGCCTCACATCGAAGCCGACAAAGTCATCTCAAAGCGAGCCTGCTTTGTCAAAGATTTTTCTTTGGATTTAACCGGCTGCAACCTCGGTGCCGATTTGCTCCGGCAACTGGATATTTCCGTGCAAATCCTTCTTGCCGCCGGTATCCAGGCATATAGAGACGGAGTCACTGCCGCTATTGACAAAAGCAGGATGGGCGTGATTGTGGGGAATATCGTTCTGCCCACAGAAAAAACATCGGCGTTGGCGGTAGAACAGTTCGCGCCAGCCTTTGAGCATAAGGTCTGGGGCACATCGGCCAGAGCGACAGCAAAGGTGCATCCTCTCAATGCCTTTTCGGCAGGGCTTCCCGCAGGACTGCTCGCGCAAACTTTAGGTTTGGGCGCGAGCTGCTTCACTCTGGATGCCGCCTGCGCCTCTTCTATCTATGCCATCAAACTGGCGGCCGAAGAGCTTCTTGCCGGCCGTGCCGATGCTATGCTGGCCGGCGGCGTATCTCGTCCGGACTCTTTTTACACCCAGATGGGATTTTCCCAGCTCCAGGCTCTTTCTCCGAGCGGCAAATGTTCTCCCTTCGACCGCAAAGGAAACGGCCTGGTGGTAGGCGAAGGAGCCGGCATATTCCTGCTCAAACGCCTGGCAGACGCTCTACGCAGCGGAGATAGAATCTATGCCACCATCGAAGGGATCGGGCTTGCCAACGATGTGCAAGGGACGCTGCTTTCTCCCGACAGCGAAGGGCAGCTCAGAGCCATGCGGCAGGCTTATCTGGAGGCGGGATGGATCCCCAGGGACGTAGAGCTGATCGAGTGCCATGCGACAGGAACCCCGCTGGGAGACCGTATCGAATTTGCAAGCATGCGTGAGCTGTGGCGGCAAGAAAGCTGGCAGCAGGGACAATGCGTGATCGGCTCGGTCAAGTCCAATATCGGACATCTCCTCACCGCCGCGGGTGCTGCCGGGTTGATGAAAATTTTGTTCGCTTTAGAAAAAAAAGTCTTGCCGCCCACCGCCAATTTCGAATCCCCGGCAGAGAGCATATCTCTTCGAGAAAGTCCTTTTTGTGTACTATCGCAGGCAAGGGTATGGGAGAGAACCAGAGCCGCCCAGCCACGACGCGCTGCAGTAAGCGCCTTTGGCTTCGGTGGCATCAACGGACACATGTTGCTCCAGGCATGGGAGGAACCTGTAAAAACTGGCGTCTCGTTCTCTTCACCACGAGAAAAAACAGACAAAGCAGACACAGTGGCAGCCCAATCGCCAATAGCCATTGCTATTGTAGGCATGGACTGCCAGGTCGGGCCATGGAAAGGTCTACGCGCTTTTCAAGAACAAGTTTTGGTCGGGAAAAACCATGAAGCTACCCTCCTGACGCCTTTGTCGAGAGGGATAGAGCAGCTCAGTACCGGCGACAACAAAAAATTTTCCGGGCATTATCTTAGCAAAATCGAAATTCCGCCTGGCAAATTCCGCATTCCCCCTAAAGAACTCGAGGAATCGCTTCCCCAACAGATTCTTATGCTGGATGTCTCGCACGGTGCTCTGCAAGACAGCGGGCTGGAAATCGTCGGCCTGCGCTGTGGTGTTTTTATCGGCATCGCGTTAGATCTCAACACCACCAATTTTCATTTCCGCTGGCACATCCTGAACAGAGCCAGGCAAATGGCAGAAGAAAAAGGAATGTCGTCCGCAGAAGCGGCGAAATGGATCGCAAAGTCAGCCGATATGGCTGGCCCGCCTCTCACCGCCAACCGCACCATGGGTGCTCTGGGCGGGATCGTGGCCAGCCGGATTGCGCGGCAATTCCGCATCGGCGGCCCCAGTTTTACCATTTCGAGCGAAGACACTTCCGGATTAAAAGCAATGGAGGTGGCCATTCGCTTCTTAGAGAGAAAAGAGCTGGATTATGCCCTGGTAGGTGCGGTGGATTTTCCAGGCGACTGGCGCATGTTGACCGCCGCAAAATACCGGGCGTATGGCAACCCTGATGGCTGGAAGGTTGCGGAAGGTGCCGGGGCACTGGTGTTGCGCAGATTGGAAGATGCAAAGCGGGACGGCAACAAGATCTATGCGGTGATTGCCGGGATGGGAGCAGTTGCAGGCAAGAGCTATCCGGAAAATTTCGATACGGAGGCCTATTTCAGGGTTCTGCAGAAGGCATACCAGGAAAGCGGCAGCCACTCGGCAAGCGCAGGTTACTTAGAAGCGTCCGCGCTGGGGCTGCAAGATGCAGGAAAAAAAGAGCGAGAAATTTTGCAGAAATTTTTTGCGGCGGATGGATATTATGCGCTCGGAAATGTCAAAAAAGAGATTGGGCATGCCGGGGCCGCGAGCGGCCTAATGTCGCTGCTCAAAGCGGTTCTTGTTTTACAGCAAAATATGCTGCCTGGCTGGAAAGATGCCGACCGGCAGCCGATAGATATGCCCGACCGCTTCTACTTCCCGGCCGATTCGCAGTACTGGCTCCACAACCGGGCCGCTGGACCTCGTCATGCAGGTGTTTCCTCTTTTGGGGTGGATGGAAATTATCTGCACGTGATTTTGCAGGAGTCTCCCCTTCCCGCTTTGGCAAAATCTTTGCTACAGCCATTGGGCGAGAGAACGGAAGTTTTACTCGCTCTTTCTGCCGCTTCTCTCCCCGAGATGCATGCTCTGATACAATACCTTGAACGCATCTGGGAAAGCCATGGCCAGTCATCTTTAGAAACGTTCGCCAGCATCTGGTGGCAGGAACATCAGGCACATTTTGCTTTGTCTTTAGCCATTCTATTACGCAGAGGTGAAGACCTGCTGGCCAAAACCCGACTTATCCGCAACGCCCTCTCCAGCCCGAGCGAAGAGAATCTGAGCCTGCTACGCAAAGAAAGAATTTTTTATACGCCAGTACCTTTAGGTAAAGAAAGTAAAATCGCTTTTGTGTTCCCCGGCTCAGGGAATCACTACGTCGGCATGGGGAGAAATATCTCTGTGGCGTGGCCAGAACTCTTTCGTGAACACGAGCAAACCACTCTCTGGCTGCGCGAGCAATTCTGGAATTTTTCCAGGAATCAAGAGCCGGACTGCCAGTCATTGATTTTTGGCCAGGTCGCTTTAGGCATTCTGTTGAGCGATCTCGTCAGAAAATTCAACATACACCCCCATGCAGTCATCGGTTACAGTCTGGGAGAATCCACCAGCCTTTTTGCCATGCGGGTCTGGAGCGACAGGGATGAAATGTTCCGGCGCATGAAAAATTCCACGCTCTTTACCGAAGACCTCGCCGGACCTTGTAAAGCCATACGCAAAATATGGGGAGTCGCTCCGCAGGAAAAGATAGTCTGGGTCGTAGGCATGGTGGACAAAGGCGTAGCCGAAGTAAAAAAAGTTCTGTCGGGAAAACCGCGTGTCTATCTGTTGATTGTAAATACCCTCTCCGAATGTGTGATTGGTGGCGATGAGCGAGCGGTACAGGCAGCCGTAGCAGAACTGAAATGCAATTATCTGCCTCTATCCGGAATTGCCACCGTCCACTGCGAGGCGCTGGAAGCCGTCAAGGAAGCTTACTGGCAGCTCCATTATTTCCCTCTGCATCTTGCCGCCGCCGTTGAACTCTACAGCGCAGCCTGGGCAATACCCTACGCAGCCACATCGGAAAAGGTTGCCGATTCCATTCTGGCCCAGGCTGTCAGCGGCTTCGATTTCCCCAAACTACTGGAGCATGCTTATGCACGAGGCTATCGCATCTTTTTGGAGATGGGGCCTGGCTACTCGTGCACTAGGGCTATCCAGAAGATTCTGGCAGACAGGCCGCATCTGGCGGTCTCCGCGTGCTATAAAGAAACGGATGAGGCCTCCTCTGTCTTGGCATTGTTGGGAAATTTAATTGCCCAGGGCGTGAAGGTAGACCTGGGATTTCTCTACGGCGAACAAAAGCAAACGCAATGCCGGCAGGAAAAGCCTCGCCAGGAGGCAACGATTCGCATTTCCGTGGCAGGCCAACCTCTCCACGCAATTCCGCTACCAAAATATACAGAGCCGGTTTCTCTGCCTCTGCAACAAACGAAGTTGCCCGCTGTGCCTGCGACGATCGCGCATAACCTGCTGCCCCATATTGCCTCGGCCCAGCAAGAGCATGCCCTGGCGCATGAGCGTTATCTGCAAATATCCCGGCAATTTACGCAAAATTTCGCGCAGGCTTTACTGTCGCAGATGAAGTTATTGGCACACATGGCGGCTGGCGGGGAGGTGAAGAAAGTCGCTTACGACCGCAGTATGTGCATGGAGTTTGCCGTCGGTTCGATTGCGAAAGTGTTTGGGGACAAATTTGCCGAGATCGTCCGGCACCCTACCCGCGTGCGCCTTCCTGCCGAACCGCTCATGCTGGTGGATCGAATTTTGACTATCGAAGGAGAGCCTGGTTCCATGCTGTCCGGCCGCGTGGTCACCGAACATGACATCCATGATAACGCATGGTATCTGGATGAAGGGAAAATTCCCACCTGCATTGCCGTCGAAGCCGGGCAGGCGGACCTTCTGTTGTCGGGCTATTTGGGGATAGATTTCCAAACCAAAGGCCTGGCCATGTACAGATTGCTGGATGCGGAAATCACGTTCCATCAATCTCTCCCCACGCCTGGGAAAACCGTACAGTACGATATTCATATCGCCCATTTTTTCAACCAGGGAGAAAGCCACCTCTTTCGCTTCCGCTTTGAGGGCAGTGTGGATGGCAGGCCGCTCCTTTCGATGAAAAAAGGATGCGCTGGATTTTTCACCAGGCAGGCTCTGGATGCGGGTCAGGGGATCGTGCACAGCAAACTGGATCTCGAGCCAGCCCCCGGCAAACTGCCGGCGGACTGGAAATATCCTACCTCCATGGCCGTTGAATTTTATGACGAAAAGCAAATTAAAGCTATTTATGCTGGAAATTTAGAGCATGCTTTCGGGCCGGCTTTTAAAAATTTCCCGAGCAAAAATCCTGTTACCCTGCCGCCAGGCTTTCAAAATTTAATCCACCGTGTCACGCATCTGGACCCTGCCGGAGGGCGCTACGGCATCGGCATCATTCGCTCGGAAGCCGACATTCGGCCCGATGACTGGTTTTTGACGTGCCATTTCGTGGATGATATGGTGATGCCAGGCACTTTGATGTATGAATGTTGTATGCATACTCTCCGCATTTTCTTGTTGAGAATGGGCTGGATCGCCGAGCGGGGGAAGGCGACTTATGAGCCAGTGCCAGGGGTTAGCAGTCAGCTCAAGTGCAGAGGCCAGGTAATTCCGTCCACCAGGCAAGCCGCTTATGAAGTGACCATCAAGGAGATGGGGTACAGGCCTGAGCCTTATGTTATTGCTGACGCCATCCTCTACAGTGACGGCAAGGCGATTGTCAAGATTACCAATATGTCTTTACAAATGAGCGGAGTTTCACAGGAAGAGATTCGTAATTTATGGGAAAAACAATCGCTTGCTGCGTCCGCACAATCTTCTACAGCCGCACCATATGCTCGCAAACCGGCGCTATTCGACAATGAAAAGATACTGGCCTTTGCGATTGGCAAGCCTTCGGCAGCGTTTGGCGAGCCCTACCAAATATTCGATGCCGGTCGCGTCATTGCGAGATTGCCCGGTCCTCCCTACAAATTTTTAGACCGCATTACCGAGATTCATGCCCAAGCATGGAAGATGACGGCCGGCGGCAGTATCGAGGCGCAGTATGATGTGCCGCGCGCCGAGTGGTATTTCGATGCCAATGGCGGGCAAGGGATGCCTTTTGCCGTACTGCTCGAAATCGCACTACAGCCTTGCGGTTGGTTTGCTGCATATCTAGGCTCGGCCCTGATGAGTGAGAGCGACTTGTCCTTTCGCAATTTGGGTGGTCAGGCGGTCCAATATTTGGCAGTCCCACCGGAGATCGGCACGCTCACGACCAAAATCGAGGCTACCAATATCTCCCATTCGGGAGGCATGATTATACAACATTACGATATGGAGATGGCCGGTAAACAAGGGTTAATCTATAAAGGAAACACCTACTTTGGCTTTTTCTCCAAAGCGGCGCTCGCCAATCAAGTGGGACTTCAGGGAGTAAAGCTGTATGTTCCCAGCGAAACAGAGATGCAAGCGAAGCAAAGTTTTAGCTATCCCGCAAGTTTCCCCTTTCCGGAGCCGCAGCTGCGGATGGTGGATCAAATCGACATTTTCCTGCCCAAGGGCGGCCCGCAGCAAATGGGCTTTATCCAGGGAAGCAAACTGGTAAATCCGACCGACTGGTTTTTTCAGGCACATTTTTACCAGGATCCGGTGTGGCCTGGCTCTTTGGGGTTAGAATCCTGCCTGCAACTTTTAAAAGTGTGGGCTGCGCAAAGATGGGGAATTACGCCGCAAACCCGCATGTCAACGGTAGCTCTAAATAAAAAACATACATGGGTTTACCGGGGGCAAGTCATTCCCAAAGACCATAAAGTCACAGTACAGGCGGTTATTACCCAGATAAACGAAGCCGAACGCCTCATTCTTGCGGATGGGTATCTGGTGGTGGATAACAGAATCATTTACCAAATGAAAGATTTCAGTTTACAGATGCTTTAGTCAAGGTGTTTATATGACCACGTCACGTTATACGGAACAGGAGGAGGCAGCGCGCACTACTTTTCGCAGATTTGTCGAAAAGAAGGTGCTGCCCCAGGCAAAAGAGATTGATGAAGCCAAAGCGTTTCCCAGAAAACTCTTTGTCGAGGCCGGTGAGTTGGGCTTTTTCGGCATGCGCTATCCGGAAAAGTGGGGCGGCAACGAAGCCGGAACGCTGGCTTATCTGTTAGCGGTGGCGGAGCTGGCCCGTGGCAATTTGTCACTGGCCGCCTGCTGCACCATGCAATCTTTGATGGGTACCTATTTCATCTTTCGCTCAGGGCAGGATAGTCTGTGCGAAAGGTTTCTGGCTCCCGCCATTCGCGGAGACAAAGTCGGCACCATCTGCATGACCGAACCCAATGCAGGCAGCGACCTGGATGCCATGACTACTACGGCCAAAGAGGATGGCCAATGCTTTGTCCTGAACGGCACCAAGACCTGGATCACCTCGGCCCCGGTTGCCGATTTTTTCACTGTGTTCGCCGTCACGGGCGACAAAAAAGAGTTGAGTATCTTTCTGGTCGAGAGCGGCACGCCAGGATTGATCGTCGGGAGGAGCATCGAAAAGATGGGGCTGTGGGCTTCTCTCACTTCCGAAGTCATTTTCGACGGCTGCAAGATTCCCAAATCTCATCTTCTGGGAAACAAGAACCAGGGCCGGGACTATTTGCGGGAAATTTTGGCCAAAATCCGCCTGACCACCGCGGCTCTGGCCCTGGGCGTCGGGGAAATCGCTCTGGAAGAGGCGACCCGCTACGCCAACGAGCGGGTGCAGTTCGGCAAACCCATCGGCAAGTTCCAGGCGGTCAGTATGAGCCTTGCTGAACGGGCAACAGAGATGGAAGCAGCGCGACATCTCATGGAATATGCTGCCTGGCGCGAAGACCAGAACCTCGCCAACATGAAAGAAGCCTCGATGGCCAAACTTTTTGCCAGCGAAACGGCGCTCAAAGCGTGTGAAAGCGCGGCGCGGGTGTTTGCCTCTTATGGCTATGCCATGGAATATCCAGTGCAAAGATACCTGCGCGATGTCCGCTTTACTTTGATCGGCGGTGGCACCTCGGAAATTCTGAAACTTGTCATCGCAAAAGAGATGGGACTGTAGGCGTTTAGGCTCTGTCTAAAAATAAATTTACATTATTGTGGAGTAATTTTATCAATATACGAGGCGCGACGAGCGCCGCATAGCCTGGCTCTGTAAGCGCTCACTTTTATACACGATTTTTACAAGTATAGTAGTAGCATTTTATTACAGACGATGATATGCTAATAATTCGAGCGTAAATTTACGATTTGAGAATA
>JAGVGO010000266.1 GCA_020057085.1 Planctomycetota bacterium
AATGCCCAGGGGAGGGCGGGCAAAAAATCTGTCTTTCTTTTATTTCCAATAATGTCTAATATACCATTTTCGTATGCAAGTCAATAGAGAAACGCAGTAAGCAGAAAATTAAATCAGGAATTTGGAATCGATCCAAAGGACGCCATTCATGTTGCTTGTGCCATATGTGAAAAATGTGACTTTTTTTTAACAGTGGATAGAAAATTACTGAAGAAAATCAACAAGCATGGCATTATTCATGCCCTAAATCCAGTAGATTTTCTTTTTATTCTGGAGCAAAATGATGAATAGTGACTTAATGATTTTATCGCAAGGAATGAATGCTTTGACAGAAAAACTGGGCATTGTGGATGCAGAGAAATTTATTGTTTTGATAAAGAGAGACCAATCCAATTATACTGAGTGGAGAAGGTCGCTATGGGCGGATAAAAGTGTAGATGAAATATTTGAGGCAGCAAAAAGATATGCATCGGAAAAACGGAAAGAGAAATAGAATTTCTAGGATTACAGTATCGCATGGGTAAAGACGCCGGCGAAGAGGATGAAGAATGAATATCTTCAACATCACCCCACACAGTCCACTCTATCCTGCTGGCCTGCGGCAGTATCTTAAGGATGATGCGCCGCCAGAGATCGCCTTTATGGGCTTGCCACAGATATTGCAAAACAAAAAAACGGCGATTTTTTGCTCAAACAAATGCCCGGCTTCGCTCATCTTGCAGGCACATGACCTGGCCAAACAATGGGTGAAACAAAACATTACCGTGGTGAGCGGTTTCCACTCGCCGGTAGAGCAGGAGTGCCTGAAAATTCTGGAACGCGGGACACAGCCGGTCATCATATGTCCGGCCCGTAGCATAGACAACATCCGCATCAGGCCATACCTGTCCCGCCTGGTAGAAGCACGATTGCTCATGCTTTCTCCGTTCGCACTTAAAGCGAAACGTATGACCAGCAAAATGGCCTGGGAACGCAATCGCTTCGTAGCCGCTCTGGCAGATACGATCTTCGTTGTTTATGCCGAACCAAAAAGCAAGACAGAACTATTGTGCCAGGAAATTGTCGGCTGGGGCAAGCCAATTTACACCTTTGCTGGCGAACACAATCAAAAACTTGTAGCGTTGGGCATCCGAACTAGCGATCAGAAGGCGTAGGCAAAAATCAGAGTAGAGAGAACTTAGTCGCCGTGCGAGAGAAACCTTATGGAAAAAATCCTAGACACTTTCAGTCTCGGCAGGTAAAATAGTAACTGGGCAAAGTGTAAAGGAGAAAAAAATGCCGACTACGCGCGAATATCCGATTGTCTATGACGACTCGATCTGGACCTACCTGGATTATCTCGAACTCCCCAATGATGGCAAGAGGTACCAGGTGATACACGGAGTTTTGTATATGACCCCATCACCTACTTCATATCACCAGAAAATTTCCCGTAATCTGGAGTTTTTACTGTGGCACTATGTCAAAGAACATGAGTTGGGAGAAGTCTTTTATGCTCCCATTGATGTCATCCTCAGCAATGCGGATGTAGTGCTGCCAGATATCGTGTTTGTGCGCAAGGAACGTGCGGGGATTATCCGCGAGAAGGGGATTTTTGGTGCGCCCGACCTCATTGTCGAAATCATTTCCCCTTCCACCCATAAAATGGACGAAAAACTGAAAAAAGATTTGTATGAAAAAGAAGGCGTGCGCGAATACCTGATGGTGTATCCGGAACAACAGAGAATCGTGCATTATCTCATCGAAAGCGGCAGCTACCGTGCTGGTGTCACCTATCCTATGGGCGACACATTTACTCTCAAGACCATTCCGTTGTCATTAGACACCAAAGCTATTTTTTAAGTGTAGCGTGATGAAAAACGATCCAATCTACTGGGAAGGCGATGTGACACAAGGCAAGGCGGTCATCATCGAGCAGACCAAGCTCCCCCTTGTCAGGCAATTGCTGGAAATCCACAGCGCAGAAGAAATGTGGGATGCCATTCGCAAATTGAAAATACGCGGCGCACCAGCCATCGGTATCGCTGCTGCCTATGGCGTGGTGCTTGGCATACGCGGCGAAAAACTTACGCTAGTTGCCGATTTCATGGCCAGGCTCAGGCAGGTGTGCGACTACCTGGCAAGTTCCCGGCCCACCGCGGTCAACCTGTTCTGGGCGCTTCGTCGTATGCAAGACACCGCCGCTCGCCATGCCGAGAGCGGCGTGGCAGCCATCAAGCAAATACTGCTCGCCGAAGCACACGAGATTCTCGCCGAAGACCGGCGACGCTGTGCGGCGATCGGCGAGTATGGTCAGGTACTGTTGCTCGACGGCATGCGGGTAATCACCCACTGCAATGCTGGCGGCCTTGCCACTTCAGGCTATGGCACGGCGCTTGGCGTTATCTTTAGCGCCGTGTCCCAGGGCAAGAAAGTGCATGTGTATGCCGACGAGACAAGACCTTTGTGGCAGGGGGCGCGTCTCACCACCTGGGAACTCAAAGAAGCTGGTATCCCGGTGACGCTCATTTGCGACAACACCGCCGCCTTTGTCATGCAACAGAAAAAAGTTGACATCGCCATCGTCGGCGCCGACCGTATTGCCAGGAACGGCGATGTTGCCAACAAAATCGGCACGTACAGTCTGGCAGTAGTGGCCAAAGCGCACGGTGTGCCGTTCTATGTAGCCGCCCCGCTTTCCACCTTTGATCCGAGCATCCACAGTGGCGACGCTATTCCTATCGAAGAAAGAGGCGCCGAAGAAGTGACAGCGCCAACCGGTGTGCCCATTGCACCGCCAGGTATCCAGGTTTATGCACCGGCATTCGATGTAACACCTGCCTGTTACATTACCGGCATCATCACCGAACGCGGTATTCTCAGGCCGCCTTTCCAGGAAGCAATCGGCAAACTGTTTTCCGCCTGACAAGGACACCTTATGTTCAAATTCATCCTCAAAGGTTCGATCGGCACGGTAGATATTCTTGAATTGCAAGGCTCTCTCGTCGAAAGCAGTTCCGGCGAGGTACGTGACAAGCTGTGGGAGCGGGTCAAACAGGGTGTCACTGACATTGTCCTGTTGTGCAGTATGCTCACCCATATTGATAGCAGCGGGGTTTCGCTTCTTATCGAAATATCTGACCAGTTGCAGCCACGCAAAGGCCGTCTGCACCTGGTAACATGCACAGCACAGGTCATGGTGCCGATGAAATCGCTGGGCATGCTGCATTTCTTCCAGTTTTACAAGAGCGAAGAGGAAGCATTCCGGGCACTCAAACTGGCACCTGATCCCGTGCTGGAAACATCCACTAAATGGCCGGCAATCAATACCAACCTGAGCCAGACCAAACGCCAGGTGGCCATCAAAGATCACATCCGCAATAAAATGATTCTGTTCAAACATTATGAAACATCCCTGGTGCAAGACATCATTCTTTATCTACAGTCTACCTATGCTCATTTCCGTGGACGGGAAATAGAGCTTAACCTGCGTGGCAAATACATCCCGCCGACAGCCACACTGTCGCAGCTTATAGAAGTCTACGGCTATGGTCAAAAAGACATGCTGGAGGTGAAGGATATCACGCCGGAGCCACCCAACTTCGCTGAGATGATGAAACGCGGCGGCAAACTGTACAGCGATGCCGTCATTGCTTTGCTGCTACAGAAAGGACATATCAATCAAGAGGTCGCCAAATCGGTACAAGAAGTTGCCGACCTGAACCAGGAAGCGATCACCACCACCTTGATCGAGGGCAACTATGTGCCGCAGCCGCTCTTTCTGCAGACCATCGCTGACTTTTGCCGGTGCGAAAGCAGTGACTTGGAAGACAGAGATTTCCCAAAAGCCAAGGGCATTCTGCCCAAAGAAAAAGCTCTTGCGCTGTGCGCTGTGCCGATACGCCAGGAAGGGAAAAAAATATGGGTGGCGGTATGTAATCCGCTGGATAAGAAATGTTTGGAAAGTTTGCAGAAGCAAACCTTGTGTGAGGTTGTGCCGGTGCTGTCCACCGAAGTATTGATCCGGCGCAAGATCGAAACCTGGTACGCGCCACCACCCAGGTCGGTAAGTGCGGCAGAGATGCAGGTGTCGTCTCCTCCTACCGAGGAACTGCTGCTGCCGCAATCCGGCTATTTTAGTGTAGCAGACAATAAAGCGACCACCGGCGAAGACAAACTGGAAGTACAGCAAGATGGCTGGGACAAAGCGATGCCAGGGCTGCTCGCTGATGGCTTTGCCACGCTCTCAAGAATAGAACAGACGTTAGGCCAGTTACAAAGTTTTTTCATGCAACTTATGGCCAAAAGAAGCAGTGATGAAATTTACGATTTTATGCTGGAAACCATCGTTACCTGGATGGCAACCGACTGTGCGGTGATTCTCTTGTACCAGAGAACGACCGATAGATTTACGGTGCATCAAGTCAAAAAAATGAACAAAGAAAAAAAGGAAAACAAAAAAGAGAGCAAGCAGGAAAACTCTCTTGAAGACACTATCTCTCAGTCTTTGTTGAGCGAGGTGAAAAAAGGACAAGGTCTGGTACTGGCGCATAGCAGCGAAACTACGGAAACACATGTCGGTATCCCGTTTGTCAGCGGTGATCGTGTGGTGGGGCTTCTCTATCTCATCTCTTCGCAAAATGTGCCGGCCAACACACTGCAACTGCTCAAGATGCTGGTGATGTTTTTCCGCTATGCTGGCGTCGTCATCGAAAACGAAAAACTCAAGACCAAGATCGAGGAATTGACGAGTAAAAAATGATCATGTGCCAAACAAGGCTGTCTTGGTGACGAGGCAACTACGGTGTAAATTGCCAATCTTTGCAAAAATTGCTTGTTTACCCAATGTGCCTCGTGTACAATACACGCGTTAAGGCTCGATTTGGAGTTTCCGCCGCATGAGTTTTATGGAGGAAGTTAGATGAACAGCCTTTTGCAGAAAATCAGCATATTCTGTCTGTTCTGTATATTTATCGGTATGGGAGGATTGGCACAGGAGCCAGCTAAGGCGAGTCAAAGCGAGTTAGGCAAAGTAGATTATTTTTTAAAAAGACTGGAAGCCAACGCAGAGAGGGCCAAAGGCAAGCCTTTTATGTTGTCTTACGATGATAAAGAGGCAGTGAACAGGGTTTCTCAGTTACAGCAGAAGTACCCTCAGGATGCAGAGGTCGAGAAACTGGTGCAGCGAGCCCGTAATGCAGTTCCCTGGCATTTCCAGGAAAAAACAGAGAACCAGACGCCTGCGGATAAACCTAAAAGTACCAATGAACCACAGGCCAATAGCGATGATTTGGCCTTGAAAAATGAAATCGTGCGGGCAGACTATTTTCTAAAATTGCTGGAAGATAAAGTAAATAAAAGCTACGGAGAACCATTTAAGATTGGCTATGAAGGCGAGGAAGCACTCAAGCGAATTTTCAAACTAAATCAGAAGCACCCTGACAAACCAGAGATCAAGGAACTTTTTCAGCGCGCACACAAGGCTCTGCTGGCGAGTAAAGGTTCTAGCGTGGAAATCACCCCTGAAATGCTTGCCTTTCGTGAAAACGAAAAAAAGTTGAAGGCTGCTTTCGCCGCCGAAGCGGAAAAGAGCTGGCAACATCTCAAAGAGAAAATCACCGGCATGGAAAATACTATCCAGCAGCCATTTCCCACCGTATCCCATCGTGAGGCCACGATGGATGAGATGGTCGGGCGGCATGTGATTCTGGAAGAGTTTGTCTACCCGGCTAATGAATTTACCGACATGTCGCGCCAATTCGTCTTTGTCGGTTCCGGTGTGAAGGGTCACTATTATGTCGAATTGTCCAATCGTTCCTGGCTAAGCGTTTACGAAGCAATTCGACGCTATCGTAGATTGGTAAACCGTGACATTCCAGACAATGGCAAATGGACGGTGGCCGCTAAGGTTATCGGGCTGGAATTGTTAGTTCCACAGGCCGGACAAGATAAAACCACACCGGCAGCGTGGGGCTGGAGTGTAGAGCCTCTAGCCATTTATATTCCCGGCTGCACTCTGGCTGTGGTGGATGCAAAGCTGGAGCTGGGCGGCAGCTTCGCCTGTGAAGAGAGAATGGAAGAAATCAAGGCTCCTATGTATTCGGTTACTGCCATTTCCGAAGATGTAACTCCCGAAAAGTTGGTCGAGATTTTTTCCATTGCCATCCGCGAAAAAAATTACCATCTCTACCTGGAATGTATAGATCCCGAACGCCGCAATAGCGGCAAGGCGCTACAGTATTGCGCATACCATTGGGAATGGCACCAGCATCGCTTTGCCAATTTTTATGTACACATTGTGGTGGGCAAAGCCGATATAAAAGTAGTGCAAGGGTTTAACCGCGGCAATGAATTGGAAAATGCTTTCCTGAGCGAGGAGGATAAGGCCAATCTGCGGAAGATATCTGAGCCACTCGTGGAACAGGCACAGGTCAAGAGTTTCGCTTACGACGAACGCGGACGCCAGTACGGCAGTCCCAAGACTTTTTTTCTCAAACGCCAGGAACGAGGTCGCTGGTATATCACCAGCTATGCCCAGCCATTTTAAAACACAATCAGGAGATCGAGCATATGCAGCGAATCTGTGTTCATGGTCTGATGTTAATTGCTATCGCATTTGGTTGGTTGTCCGTCTTCGCTCAAGAGCCGAATGAAAAAGAAGGAGAGTTTTCGCTCAAAGAATTTATGCCGTCCATCGGCACTAAAGCGCATCCTAAAATCAAGAAAGCACTCTATAGGTTAGGAGACAAACTTAACGAAATGTTAAAAAAAATGGACGAAATTATGGCTGCGGACAGCGCCAAGGAAGAAGAGACGATCAATGCGTGGAATGATGCCGTGTCGCTGCCAGCAGATGCATGGCAGGAAGCGGCAGCAGAAATCAAAGCAGTCAGAGACGCGGGGCATAATAGTCTGGTGCGGGTAGATCTGACAGTATGGTCTAAACAGTGGGGAACATTTTTAGACGATATCAAGAGCAAAGGGCTTGCCACCATTACCTGGAAGCGAGATATAGATGACGATGTACAAGCAATGGAACGGGGTCTTAGCAACGACCCCAAAAAATTCCAGGAAATCAAGAAAGACCTGCTATGGATAGATAGTGAAATCAAAGATTCCAGAAAAAAGTTGCCGCAGGCTACAGGCAAAGAGGTGCAAACAGAAATCAAACGTTTCACGAAAATCTGGAAACTGACCAGCAACCTGCAAAGCAAGCTGGTAGAGCGAAAAAAATACCTGGAACAATGGTTCAAGGATGCCGATCCCAGCAACAAGCAAGAGGCTCTCACGAACTTGGGAGTCTGGCGCGACAGCGTGGCAAAAAATGAATGGCTTGGCAGTTGCCCAAAGGCCGTCGCCAACTGGTATAAATCGTGCGAGGAGTCGTTCAACGACTACAAAAAAAAATACCAGGAGATCAAAACCATGAATGAGCCTATCAGCAAAGAGACGCTGATGCAAGATATAGAGGTTTTCAGGAACGCTACGACGTTTTCTGGCTTGCTGACAGAGATCGAAAAATTTGAAACAGAATTACATGCCAGAGAAGATGAGCTGAAAACTAATTAAAAGAGGAGAGAGGATACATCGTCTTATGAATTTTTTTGTCATTATGCTGACTGTTCTATATGTTTTGACGAGCTTATGTATTATGGTATATGGGCTTCATTGCTATTTTATGATCACGCTGTTTCTGGGCAGGCAAAAAAGTTGCCGCCAGCAGATCGCCGCAGAGATTGAAGAATTCTATCGTCTAACGCCTGACAATGAGCTTCCTCTTGTGACCGTGCAATTACCGATCTACAACGAGGCGGAAGTGGTAGAAAGGCTTCTCCGTAGCGCTGTGGAACTCGATTATCCCAAAGATCGCTATGAAATCCAGGTACTGGACGACAGCACTGACGACACATATCTCTTGTCGCAACGTCTTGCACAAGAGCTAAATACCTCACTTGGCGTGGCTGTGAGTGTCATCCATCGTAGCGACCGTAGTGGTTTTAAGGCCGGCGCCCTAGCCCACGGCATGGAAGTGGCCAAGGGCGACTATCTGGCCATCTTCGACGCTGATTTTCTGATACCTAAGCATTTTCTGAAACACAGCATTGCCCTGCTACATCCACACCCCACCATCGCCTGCCTGCAAGGTCGGTGGGGGCACCTGAACCAAAAGGAAAACTGGCTTACCGAGGCGCAAAGCATAGGTATAGACGGCCATTTCGTCGCCGAGCAGGGCGCCCGCAGCTATCACAGCCTGTGTATGAATTTCAACGGTACGGCCGGCATCTGGCGGAAACAGGCAATCCTGGACGGCGGCGGCTGGCAGGCCGACACCCTGACCGAAGATCTGGATCTCTCCTACCGCGTGCAGATGAAGGGATACACCATTCGCTACGATTTCGATTTGGAATGCCCGGCCGAAGTTCCCAACAACGTGATCGCCCTGAAGAGCCAGCAAAAACGGTGGGCCAAGGGTTCGATTGAAACGGCTCGCAAACTGCTGCCACAGATCTGGGCAACCCCTCAGTTTTCCCTGGTTAAAAAGCTGGAAGCGACCTTGCACCTCACGCACTACTCGGTCTCTGCCTTCATGATGCTTCTATGCTGCTTGACATTGCCGATGCTGCTGTGGACGCCCTTACCGAAATGGCACTGGGCGATGGGCGCGATTATTTTCATGATTTTCTTGAGCGCCATAGCCCCCTGTGTTATGTATACCGGATGCGGCTTTGTGTTGCGCCATGGTTTCTTTTCCCTGAGCCGTTTTCCGGCGATGCTGGTGTTGGGAACCGGTCTGTGTCTAAACAATGCCTGGGCGGTGTGGGAAGGGCTTCGCGGGCGTAAGTCGGAATTCGTGCGTACTCCAAAAAGCGGCAGCACCGGTACGCAGAAAAAAGTGGGGCGGTACAAAGCCGACAACAACTTGGTACTGGGAATCGCCGAAATACTTATCGGCCTCTATTGCGTGTATACCTTTGTCGTCTATCTCCAGGCACACAAGTACGTTTTCGGCTTTTTTATCGCTGCCTATGCCGTAGGTTTCATTTCATTCGGTTGGTTAACTTTAAAAGCCAAACTGGCCGGTTTTACGAGGCGGGCCGCAGCCTAAAGCCTAAGACTTGGCTTGGGCTGCGCCGTCCATTTTCAAACCGCGCTGCTGTAGCGCCTTGACAAAGGCAAGCAACTGCGAAGGGGCGACGATGACTATACCTTCGTAGTTGCCACCTTTCTGCTCTCTTGCCTCAGTGGTGAAACCCAGTTTGCTGAAATAGGCGAGGTGGCCATGGGCATCTCGCTCTTGCTGCCATGAGAACAGGGTAACTGCATGTTTCTCCGTGTCGTTGAGGGCATTGGCCAGTGGCAGACAATCGCCCGCCACGCAATCGCAGGAAGCAATACCGACCAGGTGTGTCACGCCAGTTCCGGCGACCACCCAGAGCTGAGCCGCTACCGCACGCGTGTAGTCACCCGATGCCACGCCACATGCCTTGCGTGCGTCGGCAATATCGAATGGCTCGTGGAGGATGTGCAGTTCTTGCCGTTGACGTAATTTCTGTTTGGGCAAGGCTGCCAGCGCCGCTACTGGTGTGGCGTAATTGAACAGGCGGGGTGCTTCATGGAAATCAGGCACTGCGACTTCGTGATTGCCCTTGACAAAAGTTTGTGCCGGCTGGTAGGTAACACGTAGGGTGGCGACCGATTCCCATTTGCCAAAAAAAGTCTCTGCTTCGTGTTTTTTCCTTTTCACTTCCGGTGTGGTAGCCTGGTACAGAAGAAAATCGGGCGTCAGCCGCGCATATTCGACACTGGCGAGAAGCTGTTCACCCAGGTCGTAGCGGGCGCGAAACAGTGTGCTCCACTCCATTCTCTCGCCGGGCATGAGCAGCAAACACAGCGCAACCGTATCGCCGCCTTCCCAGCGCCATGCAGGCGGCCTTGGCGCGCGGGCGATCGGCCCCAAATCTTCTACCCAGTAGGCGCCTTCAAGCAAAATATCATTCTTGCGAATGGTCGCTACGTGTTGTATCACGCAAGCCGGGGCAAGTATGATCTCGCCGTTCTCGGCCATCAATTGTACACCGAGCAACAGCAAAGGAATACGGTCTGTATTCTCGATAGTCACCCGCACATTGCCTTTGCTCCATGCGGTAAATTGTTCCGCCGCAAAGGCGACATCCAGTTTGATGCTCTGTTCCGGCTTCTTGGCTTCGGCCATGAGGCCAATGAGGCCAATGAGTCCGTACACAACAAGCCATAACCAGCTACATATGAAATAAAATGTTTTTCTTGGTATCATGTTTTTTCCTTTCATAGCCCGTACTCTGCACGGGGTCGCTAAGTGGCTACCAAAACTCTTTGGACAACTTACGGGTCGCGCTGATACCAGCCCTTCCGCAATGCGGCGCAGGCCGGCGATCTGCTGAACGATTCTTACATTGACAAGTTCGCACGCCTTAGTGCGTCCTGTCGTTGCACGACGATCATCGCTGTGCTTCAGGGCTGGTATCACGCTCCCTGTTCAACATAGAGCACGTGGTCTCTTATTTCCCCAGCCATGAACCCAGTCGGGCGCGGTAGGGGCGGGTGAAGAGTCCTTCTTTGTAAGAAAAGAGGATTGTGCCGGCATAAGACCAGTCAAGCCAGAGAATTTTGCCCGCCTTGTCGAACAAGGTAAAGGCCGACTCACCGGCTACATCCTGCATGACAATCTCGTCGCGTGCGCCGCTCCTGATGATCGCCACAAAACGACCGTCCGTACCCCAGGCCGGGCGACAAGTCTCGACACTCAAAAAACCGGCGAGCAAAGTACGCACTTCGCCGCTCTCGCCTTTTGCCACTTCCCACAGGCAGAGATCAACCTTGCCTTTGCCTTCCGCACTACGTCGCAAGAAAGCCAGCCATTTCCCGTCAGGAGACGCGGCCAGGTAGCGTCCGTACACTTCCTCGCTGAACACTTTGTTCCATTTTTCCTGCGTCAGGAATTTCCAGGCCAGGATGCCTTTTCCGTCGAGCGTGAGAAAAAACAGCGTCTTACTGTCGGCACTCCAGCCGGGTACTTTGGATGTATCACCGCCGCCCACAGCTTTGCCTATGGTGTTGCCGTCTTTCAGATTGTATACCTTGACCGCCATTTCGCTGCTGTTTTTATGAATCCATGCCACATACTGGCCATTGGGCGAAATGGAAGGCGGCCCCAGCACTTCAGGGTAGGTGGCAGTAGCCACTTCGCCAGGGGGCAGCACCTTGCACTTGCCTCCCCGTACTTGAAATTTGATGTGGTAGATACAGTTTTCGCCCTCGATGCGCGTGAGCAACGCTGCGTTTTCCCCACTATCCCATGAATAGATGAAGGGTATCTCTCCCTGTTTCTCCTGGATTTCTTTGGTCTGAAACAACACATGGCTTTTTAGTTCGTTGCCGTCAGGAATGGTGATTTTGAGTACTTTCTGCAGCTTGTTGCCGTGTGCCACTTGCTGATCTTCATAAAACATGAAGAAGCTGCCATCCTGAGATTGGCACGGTTGCAGAAAATCGCGTTCACCGCTATATATCGCTTCGACACTGAACTGGCGTTGCCAATTTTTGAGGAGAGCCTGGTAGGCCTGTTGTAGTTCGGTGTAATTTTTTGGCATACTGCCGGTTTCACTGACGGCCCGTTCGCTCTCTTTTTTTGCCAATGCCTGCTGTTTCTCAAGTTCCTGCCTGGCCCGCTGTTCATTCTGGTAGTTTGCCTGTAAAGTTTCGTAATTGCTCTGCCACTCGCGGATGGCTGTCTGCTGTTTGTGCAACTCTTTTTGTAACTCTTTTTGCTGTTGTAACAGCGCCTGATACTTTTCTTCGTCTGCCATGACAGGCACGGCTGTGTTCTTGGGCGTGGCCACTGTTTTGATTTCAATGCTGCGAATGGCCTGGGCAATCTTGTCACTCTGCGTTTCGCAAGAACGCAGGCACAAAAAAGAAATCGCCGCCAACGCCAAAAGCCACAGCAGGTTTTGACACCAATGCGACAGCCAGGGGAGCTTCATTTGCACGCGCGGTACCCCTTGTGGAAAATAGTGGTAGGAATGGCTATCGCCTCCGGACGTGCTTTCGCCGATAGCGGTCGGACGCACGGCGATCTCCACCGTATCGGCTATGGTTTTGGCTGTCGTGGCTTTGTTATCCCCTGAAGCCAAAGCCCCGCTAGAGATTGTCGTTTGCTCAGGCTTGGGTGCCGGTGCATCGGCAAGTATATGCGACATAGCATTGCGCGATATGCGATTGGTTTTCTGCAACACAGGATGCTTAGTGGTAGCAGTGGTCTGTGTTGACTGGTTTTCCATAGCAAGCTCCTCGAAGGCCGGCGCGATTGCGATTGCTGAAGGCTCAGCTGCCACCGGTGGCTGCTCCGGCACAGCAGGCGATGGCGAGGCGGGTGTCGGCACGGGTTGCATGAACATTGGCGACGGCTGGCCAAAGGCGAGATGAAAACCGGATTGTAGTGCCTTGGCTTCCCTGGTCGTGTATACCCACAACAAGACATCGCCTGGCACCGTATGCTGGAACAAGGCAGGCATAAACGGATCAGAGCGCCAGCCACAGGACTGGCACTGGACGACGATGCGGTCGTCGGCAAGCCGTTCATACTGCCCATCGCTATCTGCCGAAATGCGATTTTCGTGGCCGTGCGGGCAGCGAAAATAAAAAAATTCTTGCGGTGTATTTTGCGGAGACGGCTTGGACTCTTCCGTGTTCGGTTTTTCTTGCATGCAATGTACTCCAAAATTTTTTGACAGCGACTAGCCACCTGTGACAAAAGCCAACGCTTTGCCTGCTTCCCCGTCCATCACCACCGACAGCTTACCACCATGAGTGATTTCCGGTATGCACAAGAGGCGCACGACATTTTCTATGTACTTGTATTGAGGACATATTCTGCCGAGGACATTGGGACTCTGCTGCAGAAATTTCTCGTTGAAGACGATGCCCTGTTCATCGGGATAGAGCGGCAGATATTGGATGTTGGCCTCCACCAGATCCTGGAAAAAATGCGTGCCAAACGACAACTCCGGCATATAACCGCCGCCTTTCTTTTTCGCCACTTCCACAAGCAGCACGGTATTGTTGATGTCGCGGTATTGTACCGGCACGCCCAGTTTGATGTCGCCACGACTGCCCCAACGTCCGGGCCCCATCAAAATGAATTTGCGTTTGGGCAAGAGCGAATTGAGGTGTCCTACGGCTCGTGCCACATTGATGATGTCATCGCGTTGCTCCAGGGCGTCATATGCTTCCGCATCCACATAGACGATGTACTCGATCTGTTCCAGGTAGCCGGCGGTGACATATTTGTTGGCCGAGAATATTTTGCGTTCAGCGGCAATGTCTTCCGGGACTTGTACCTTGGCAGCGTTGTTTGCCTGTACCTGGGGACGGCACTGCACGATGTAGAGATGCTCGCCGTCCGAAGCGAACTCGATATCCACCGGTGTGCCCAGCGTATCTTTGATGAGCGTGACGATGCGCCGCATCTGGCGGATGAATATGCTCTTGATGAGGCCGGCGAAGGTGACGATGAAGTCGGCATGGTCGGCGTCGAGAATGATGCCTGTCGGCGCAGTGAGTGAACCGTCCTTGTAGATGGAAACGACTTGATTCAGTTTCGGGAATTGTTCGTTATATTTCTGCAACAGTTCTGCAACTTTGATCGTTTCCGGTATGCCGTGCTCCAGATTGATCACATCAATGTAGTGTTGCGAGTAACGCGCCGCTTCGAGTGGCTGGATGTTCACTTTTAATTCGGGATTGTTGAGGGAGACAAGTACCGGGTAATCGTTGCCGATACGGTCTACCGCACGCGTGCCGAGTCCTGCCACCAGCCGGATGACGCCGTCTTCGCGCGAGATGCGCGGTGACCAGCGGAATTCGTTGTGGCTGAAGGCAACACCGGCAAATGCAGGCATGTAGTAAGGCCCGATCTGAATACCGACTACCTCCTGGATGAGAATGCCCATTCCCTCGTCGAAATCGAGCAGTCCGCGCTCACGGCGATATTCTATCGGGTCAGGACCCAGGGTAGAAGCATACACTTCGCCGATGGCATCGGTAAGGGCGCTCAGTTTCTCATTCTCCGTGCCCCGGTTGGCCAGAAACAGACTCTTGTATTTGCCGGGAAAAGCGGCAATGAAGCTGTCTTCGAGAATGCTCGATGAGCGCACGATGATCGGTTTGTCGGCGACCTCTGTCAGCACACGGCGCAGGCTCGTGATGATCTCGGCCGGAAAGGCGGCATTCTTGAACACCTGCACCCAGAACGGCTGTTCCTGACGGATGGCTTCCGATTCCATGTATTTCACATGTGCCACTTCATCGAGAGCGTTGTAGTGGATCACTTCCCATAGCGTGTCCGACGTGATGTACCAACTGCGGGCAAAGGAAACATTGGCCAGGTCTTTATCTTTGGCCATCGCTTTTTTAACGATTTTTTCCGCCAGGTAGACACCGGAAGCCTTACCGCCCATTTGCCCGGCGCCGTGAGCGGGGCCGACGATCTTTTTCACCAGATCGACAAAATCTTCGACCGTAATGAAATCTTTGGCTACCTTGAGGAACGGCAGGCTGTCAATGAAGAAACGGCGGATCAGGTTGGTACGGATGGAAACATCGTCTTCAGGCGACAGAATGCGTTCCGCCTGCGGCAGATCATGGAAATGGTTGAGGGCATCGGTGATCTCGGTGAGCGGTACACCACGTTTTTCCGACGCCAGAAGAAGCGGGCGTGCTTTGTCCTGATCGAGCCATAAATAGAGCAGCTTGGCGATTTCGTCGGGCGGTAAAGAGCGACGGGCGATTTCGAACACATCCTCTTGCACACGCTTGAGGGCTTCCATGCTCTTGCGTGGGTTGGGCATGTTGATGCCCAGCCATTCCGCATGGCCAGGATCATCATCGCTCGGACATAGCGTCTGCATCAGTTTTTCGAAATTGACCTTCTGGTTGCGCGACAGGTAATACATCATCTTGCGCGTCATACGCAGAAGTGCCTGGGCGTCGGTCTGCATAAGCAAGTCGAGGATAACCTGCCATTTTGGTTTTTCGTTGCGCAGTTGCTGCAAGAATTGGCCGAGGAGATCGGCAATGGTGTTGAGGAGAGTCTTTTCTTCGGCCATAAACGGTCCGTGGTCAATGGGTGGTTTTGCTTCCAGGTAAACCACCTCGATGGTCCCTATCTTGCCGCTCTGGGCAGTGATGTCGCTCACGAGAAGCCAGGATGTCGGCTTGAAATTGAGGGTAGTGAATTCGTGTTCAGCGATGGTGATGCGCACACCGGTGATCTGTGGATATTGCCAGGCACAAGGAATTATCTGCAAAATTTTGGGTATGGCTTCTGTGAGCGTGCTGTTCGGGGCGTGCAAAAGGTTGGAGATGGCGTACAGGCAGTTGAGCTCTTTTACCCTCTCGCGTAGTTCCTGCTCGGTTTTTTGCAGGCATTCCTCACGTTGCAATTGATATTGACCAAGAATTTTCAGCATGGTGATCCTCTTAGGAGCTGTAAATAAATAACCTTACGATGTCGAATCCGTATCTATTTTATTCCCCCACGAACTTTTAGATGCGCCTTCTATTATGTTCGCGCTTGGGCATCCACATAACTTTGCAACATCACGGCAGCCGCTACCTGGTCACGTGATTTTTGTCGGCGTGCACGCGAAAAACCGGCCGCCAGGAGGCTCTGCTCCGCCTGCCATGTGGTGAGCCGTTCATCCCACAGAACGACCGGCAGGTGTAAGTGATCGCTCAATTTTTTGGCAAATTGGCTGGCCTCCTGCGCCATTTCGCCGCAGGAGTCATCCATATTTTTTGGCAGCCCCACCACAATAGTTTCCACGTCTTCAAGAAATTCCTGCAATGCCGCCATATCTTCTTGCCAGGTTTTATGGACGATCAAACCTGCCGGAGAAGCGATATTGAGCGCCCCGCAAATAGCGATTCCCCAGCGTTTTCTGCCGTAGTCTATACCGAGGATTTTCAATGGTGCTATCCCAAAAAAAAAGGGGAGCGGCAACGGCTCCCTGTTTTTTCCATGTGTTACTTCATAAAACGGATTTCTTTGATTAGATCATCCATATTGCTCTGGCCACGGATGTGGTCGTTTTTGCCTTCATCTATCGGCTTTTCAAGGAATTCATTGCCTTCTTTTTCGATTTTGCCAGTGCGTACTGTCATCTCATACTCGCCATATTGGTAGATGATTTCCGCGAAAATGACTTTCTGCCCTACAAAACGTGCCATATCTTTGTTGAACTCTTCGCTCGTCACCTCATCGAAAGGCTTATCTTTGAACCAGGTTTCGCGGATCGCTTTGAGGCAGTTTTCTTTGTCCGTTTTTTCGATATTGCCTTGGCTATTGAATACTAGCGTCCACTCGCCTTTAGGTTTAGCAGGCTGGGCTGTAATGGCAACAGCCGGCGTCTCTTTGACCTCCGTGGTCATTTTCGGTGGCGTGGTCTGGACTGCCGGTTCTGCCGACTTGTCTACCTTGAGAACTGGCTGCTGGTCTTTGCGTTCGTTGGTACTTCCACCACAGCCTGCGACAGTTATAACAACTGCTATAATGATCACAAAGGAAATCAGCCTATACATGTCGTTCTACCTTTCGCAAAAAGAAAAATGAAATGCCGTATCACAGGGTGTTGTTACCCAAGCCGGCTCATTGCCATCAATATACCAGATTTTGTAGTTAAGTCAACCTTTTGTTTGCCGGTTCAGCAACGACGAATGAAAAATATGCGGAGACAAAAGAGGAGCACGTACTAGGAGACTATTTTAGGTAAGATGCTATTCTCTGTAATCTTGACCAAACAACTTCGCCTTTGCAGACCTCGCCATAGCATGGGGCTTGAGGATTTTCAATATTGATGCCTGTGTAAAAACTCAAATTTTCCCTGCCGCGAATGCGGCATAGTTATAAAGCCTGGCACTTTAGTGCCAGGAAATGGGCGTTTCAGAGGACTTTTGCCCTTCAGGGCAGGGTA
>JAGVGO010000085.1 GCA_020057085.1 Planctomycetota bacterium
GAGAGAATCTCCCGCCAGGGGAGAGGTTTTATTGAGAAAAGCTACCCTTGTCAGCCGCCAGGGGAGCGGCAACCATCCCCCCGAATTGTTAGATACGCCAGCGGCTTAGGCTTCACGCGCTCGAAAACGGAAAACGTGTAGGGAGTGGATGCCGCAAACTTTTCTGTTGCGGTTTCCACGAATTGATCCGGCGGCAGGTCTGGGAAAAACACATCGCCGTCAAACTCGGCATACACGGTGGTGAGATACACCCGATCCGCGAGCGGCAGTAGTTGCCCGTATATTTCACCGCCGCCGCCCACCATGATCTCTCGATCGTACTCCTGTGCCATCGCCAGAGTTTCTTCCATCGTGTGGGCGACATACGCTCCGTGAGCCTTGAATTCAGCCTGGCGGGTAATGACGATGGTCAACCGGCCTGGAAGCGAACGCCCAATCGCCTCGTACGTCTTGCGGCCAAAGAGCAGCACCTTCCCCAAGGTGAGCCGCCGGAAGATTTTTTGCTCGCCGGGGATGTGCCAGGGAATCTTGCCCTGCTTGCCGATCACTCGGTTCGTCGTCATCGCAGCCACCAGCGATATTGTCATTTTGCCTCCTCTACCTTAGAGATGTCGTATTACGATTACTTACTGAGTTTGTGGAATGCATAGCCAAGCAATGATCCAAGAACCAGAGTTATCAAGGCGATGGGAATAAGGGCCATCGGATCTTTCCGGCCGATAATAAAGACACAGGGCAATAAACACAACAAGGCGATGACAGCCCCTTGCGGAGCTGCTGACAAAGGCAAATTGGAGGTGGCAATCATCACGCCGACGACGACGATGAGGCAAATTTTCCTCTTGTCTAGTTTTCCCTGCGGGTTCGTTCCTGGGCTTTGCGTTGCGCCTGACGCAAGGCGTCGAGCATGCCGCTTGGTGCTGGTGCGCCGGTGCTTTCCGCTTTGGCCGCCGGCTGGCTCGACTCTGGAGTCGCAGGCAAGGATGTCTGGGCTGTGGCTTTGGGCAACGGCATACTGACCACCGCTTCCGTTGCTACAGGTTTCTTCTTTTGTGCCCTGCGCATCGCCTTTTCCGTGGCACTCGGGGCCGCGCCAGTAGCCGTAGCGTGCTGGTCTTTTGTATAAAATCGGTGTAAGCGTTGCTTTATGCCACGCCACTTGAGGGACAAGAGGCCGGTGCGCCGCTCCAGTACTTCGAGCAAGAGCAGCAAGGCAGCGAGGAAAATCAGGTAGCGACTGATGTTCACGTAGCGCGTCTGGCGCGGCATTTCCTGCCAGATACCGGAAAGGTCGAGCCGCTCCTTGCCGCCACTGGCGCGTGCCAAACGTTCGAGGGACGGACGCCCGTTTTCCATCTCTGCCGGACGAAACTCCGGCGAGTAGGGCAGACACACCGGCGACATCGTCACTTTGCCGAGTTCTCCTATTTCCACTGTTGACATGGCGGTCTTTTGCCCGGAGAGCGGCAGCGAGAGTTCCAGCATGTCGGCAGACACCCAGCGCATGCGGTTTTCCTGTGTCACCACCTTTTCGCCTGGCGTGCCTTCCAGTGTGCGTACAAGGGGCAGCGTGGTAAAGGCTTCGCTTTTCCTTTCCGGGTCGAGGTGCAGGCGGAGGTAGCAGACCCCGTTTTTCACTTCCTGTGTCACCAGCATATCGCCCAGATTGGTACTTTCGCCTGCGGTCCAGCGTGCCATACTGGCGAAAAACTCACCCACTTGCGGCCAGGCAGCGATAGCGCCGGTGTAACTGCCATCCGCTTCGCCTGTGTAACAGAGTGCGCGGCCAATCCCAACATGCCACGCCGCCATGATTGGCGCCGCGTATTCGTCGCACGAGACGAGAGCGAGGTTGGCGCCCGGCCGCAGGTAGCACAGATTGTAGCCGTCGATCGGCGGTGGTTCGAAATATTTGTTGGTGATGGCGAGCATGCCGCCGCTCGGTTTCACCTTGGTCGTCTCGCTCAAAAACGTGCTGCGCGCCACGACAAAGGTATCCTGGGCAAACAGACGCGGCAGCTCCTCCGCATTTTCCGTGAAAAAGCAGCGGCCGTTACCGCACTTGGCCACATCGCGCAGAAATTCGGCATCTACGTCGGTCGCTTTGCCAAGTCCGATCACACTCACGGTGATGCCGGCCTCTCGACATTTTTTCAGTAGTTCCTTGTATTGGCCAGGCTCCTCGGCGTCGGCAGCATCGGCAAACAAAATGATGTGGCGCGTGCCGGCAGTTGCCTTGTCGAGCATTTGCGCGGCGGTGATGAGTGCCGTGTAGACATAGATGCCGCCGCCCATGGATTCGATGCGCAGGATGTAACTGCGCAGTCTGCTGCTGTCCTGTACGATGCCGAACGGGGCGATAACATGTGCCTCGGTGTCTACGGCGAGTACGCCGAACTCATCCACCGGCGACAGCAAATCGAGGACCTGCACTGCTGACAGGTTGGCCAGATCCATCTTCAAACGGCCGCCTGCTACCGGTACCGCCATGCTGCCGGAGCGATCGAGCGCCACAACGATAGCGAGCGACAACTTGCGATGCTCGCGCCGCAATTCCATTGACACCGGCATCAACGGTTCGAGTGGCGAGCGGAAGTAGCCTCCGGGGCCGAAACTGTTTTTGCCGCCGGTCATCATCATGCCGGCGCCGCTTTCCTGAACAAAGGCAGCCAGATTTTCCATGCCTTGTGTGCCGATTTGCTCGGCCGGCACATTTTCCAGGATGACAGCTTTGAAGTTGGCGAGATCTTCGATCTGCCAGTGGCACTCTTCGGGCGTAGCGGCGCGCACGTTGAGTTTGGCCGCATTCAGTAGCCGCAACAGCCCGGAATCTGGGTTTCCTACGTAGAGTATCGCCTTTTGCCCGCTTACGCCAAGCAAGAGACGCGCAATGTTGTTTTCCGGCACAGGGTCTTTGACGGTGGTGGCAATCTTGAGCTCATAGCGGTAAAGACCGGAGTCGCTCGCTTTGTCACGAAAAGCAAGCGAGTTGAGACCCGCCGTCATGTGGCGTGTGCCGGAGGCCAAAAGTTGTGGTCCTTTGTACAGGGCAAACGTCACGTCCTGGCTGAGCGGGCAGGAAATCAGGGCATTTACGAGAAACCCTTCGCCCGGCGATACGCTCTGCGGCATTTCCACGCGCGCAATGGCCACGTCGTTCGCCAAAGATCGTTCCACCAGCCGGTAGTCAATGGCAATGTTGTGCGCCGCTGCCCTGGCTGCGACCGCGTTGGGATCGGCGCCCGTCCACCTGCCATCGGACAAGAGGAGAACGCGTCCGGGTGTATCCTGAGGAATCAAGGCAAGCGCATTGTCGAGTGCTTCCGCCAGGGACGAACCGTCTTTGTTTACATCGCTGATAAAGCCGGCGAACTTGCCTCCCTGCGGCATCCTTTCCACCACCGTATTTTTGCCGAAAGAAACCACTGCCAGGCTGTCTTCGCTGCCCATCGCCGTTTGCAAAAGGTCAACAGCTTCTTTGAGAGCCGCTTCACTATTGGGCGGCATGGAATGGCTGCGGTCGGCTACCACCACCAGCGTGCCGAAGCGACTCGGCAGAGGCAAGACAATACCACACATGGCAGCCACCAACGAGAGGATGAGTAGAGTACGCAGCGTCCGTAGCGTCTTGGGCAGCTGCCAACGCCACAGAGCCATGCCCAAAGGGATGAGCAGAAAAAGCCAGATCGGGTGCAACATGTTTTCTCTCCGCACAGAGTGTTGAATGATTGAGTGATAAGGACCGGTTGACCATTGTAGCAAAAGGCCAAGAAAAAATCTACGAAACTTCCCCGTGCTTTGCGCGGAGCTATAAACTTTTGCGCCTACGGCGCATAGGGTGCGCTCACCTCTGCGCAGATTTTTTGTTATGACTGGCATTCGGTCACATCGCCTCTGGAGCCGGTTGCCATATTTTCAGCACCTCTGGAGCCTGTTAGCGACAGTGTTTACCTGTTTTGCATCTTTTGCTGGCAGTATGCCAGGTTGTTTTGTAAAAGCGAATTGCCGGGCAAACACAGCAAAGCCTTTTGATAGACATCTACCGCCTTGGCCCAATCTTTTTGTGCGATGAAAGTCTGTGCCCACCGGTCCCAGACTGCGGTGGCGTTGTGGGACAGATGTGAATCGGCAGGATATTTTTTGAGCGCCTTGCCATAAACATCCACCGCCGCCTGCCAGTTCTTTTTACGCACCAGGCTGTCTGCCCACGTATCGTACACGCTGGCGGCGATAGTGGCAGGCTCGGCAATCAACTCCTGGTATCGTTCCAGAGCGGACAGAGCCTCTTCATATTTGCCCTTTTGGGACATTTGTTGGACCACGCGATGTACATGGTTTTGTAACACCGCTCCCACTCCCTGGACATCCTGCAACTTTTTGGCGACCGCCAGCATAACCTCGCGTGCCTTATCTTCCCCTTGTTTGTCGTAAGTCTCTCTCAGCCATTCCTGCACGGCATAGGCCAGGTTATTGGTAAATGGGGAGTGGCCAGGCTTAAAGGCCATGGCCTTTTCCAGCACGGCGACCGAGGCGGCAAACTGTCGCTGTTTAATGAGATCACTCGACCAGGAAAGGTAAAGCTCAGAAGAGATATTCTCCACTTCCGCTTTGTCTGCAAAGAGGTCGCCATGCCGTTCTATCGCCGTAATCGCTTCCTCATAGCGGCCTGCTTTCCCCAGTTCCTCCCAGACATGGCGCACATGTTGTTTGACCACGTCTCGCACGGCCACTATATTTTTGAAACGCATGCCCCACAGCACAAGCATCTCCTTGGATTTTTTCTCGCCTTCCCTGGTGTACGTCTCTTTGACAAGCTCCTGAATGGCATAGGCAATATTGTTGCTGAAATGTGTATCATTCGGATACAGGGCAAAGGCTTTCTCCAGAATGGCCAGCGTCTGAGCGAATTGGCGTTTTTCCAAAAAATTGCCCGACCAGGCGGCATAAATATTACGGCATATTTCCTCGATCTCCGCCGGTGTGATGAAATCACCGTGCCGCTGGGCCGCCGCTATGGCTTCTTCATACTGGCCGGCTTTTTCCAGCTGCTGGGCTACCCGACACACATGGTTTTTGATCGTCGCCTGTACCCCTGAAAAATTTGCCAGACGCTTCTTGATCGGCAGGAGAACTGCTTGCGCCGGTTTCTCGCCGTTTTGCGCGTACACGTGAGCGGCCCATTCCTGCACCGTATAACTCAAGTTGTTGACAAGATGCTGGTGGCCAGGATCGCGTTGCAAGCCTTGCTCCAGCACAGCGAGAGCTTCCGCAAACTTTTTCTTGCCCAGCAGCGCCAACGCCCAATTGTTATAAATCATGAGCGTCGTTTGCTCTTTGTCGCTCTTGTCTTGCATCAGCTCGGTATTGCGCTCTACTGCCTTGAGCGCCTCTTCATACTGGGAGGCCTTTTCGAGCTTCTGCAGTAGCAGAAACACGATGTAACGCGCGGCTTTTTTGACTTCGGGGCGAGGGTAGCGTTTCAGCAAGTTTTTCAACAGATCTCTGGCCGCTTTCTCACCCTGTTTGTCGTATACACTCTGTCCCCAGACTTGCACTACGTAACCGAAGTTGTTGATAAAATGCTGGTCTTCAGGAGCGACTTCCAAACCTTTTTCCAGAATAGCCATGGCCTGGGCAAAATTGTTTTTGTCAAGTTCGCTGTTAGACCACCGCAGGTATAGTCCAGAGCGCCACTGTGCAAGTTCAGCGTGGGCAGTGGTTCCCAGCTTGCTAAAGGCCGGCTCGACCGAGGCGAGAGCCTCTTCCCACTTGCCTTCTTTGATGAGTTTTTCTCCCTCACGCAGATAGAGCCAGGCTTTAAGGTTTACAAAGTAGGCAGCTTCCACCGGGATGGCAGCTGCTGCCTTGTCTAAAATAGCCAGCGCCTCATCGTCTTTTCCGGGCTTCATAGTCGCCAGCGCCCACTCGGACCATATGACTTTGTGGTTGTGCGAGAGAGTTACATCCTTGGGCGCCAGCGCCAGACCCGAGGCCAAAATTTCCAGCGCCTCGGCAAATTTACCCTGACCGGCCAGTTCACTGCTCCATTTGCTGAGTACAGCCAGCACATTTTTGACCGCGGAGGCAAATTCGGGATCCAGACTCAAGGCACGGAAGTAGGCAAAGAGAGCTTCATGGTACCGCTTTTCATCGCTCAGCCCTACGCCGTGGTTGTAGTAGATGATCGCCACGAGGCCGGTTTCTCTGATCTCACGGCGTTTGTCGCGGTGCATGTCGGGGATATAATTGAACCCCGTCTGCTTCTGAAATTTCTCGATCGCCGCTTTGTCGCGGGCCGGATTGAAGCCTGAGTCGTTCGTCGTCTCGACATCAGCGTGTTTGCTGCCATCGTAGAGTACGGCAAAGGCATGATCCGGGACTTCGATGGCTCGCAGGTCAAGCCCCAGTCGGCGACCGATGATATTGTAAATCGCGGCGGAAGATACGCAGTTGAAGGTGCCGTTATCCAGGATAGTGGAGACATCTGTCTGGTGAGCCACATAGCGTACCAACGATTTTTTGTGCAGCCATTTGATGAGAGTTTCGCCTTTGGCGAAGGTAGTCTTGCTCGGCGTCGTTATTTTACCGGCTTCTTTGGCTAAACGTTCGATTTTCACCAGGTACTCTTTGCGTTTGGTCGCGTCGTTGAGGCCGGATGCCAAAAGTGCAGCCTCGGCAAAAGACCATTGCTCCAGTTTGCCATCCCTGGCATCGGCAAAAAGAGACGCTTCATCGCGAGAAATGGCTATTTTCAGGGATGAGAATTTTTTGAGTTGTTCCAGCAGTTTGAATGCCTCGGCGGGCGATTCATTGAACTCATAGTGGCTGGCGGGCGCCTCGGCGCGTCCCATCACCGCCACTTCCGCCAGTGCCATGTGCGTGGCCTTCTCACCGGGCGTCAGGCGTACCATTATCCAGCAAGCTGCCACCGGTGAAAAGATGAAGCCCTGGGGGTCTGGCACAGCATTCAGCGGATCGGCGCGCAAAGACTGGAAACCGGCATGTGGGGAAACCACCGAGACGAGAATCTCCACGCGAACAGGGGCTTTCTCTGTCGCTACCTGCTCCGGCAAAGTGACCACAATCTGTTCGGGTGATACACTCGTTCCACCCGTGCCGAAAACGATATCTACGGGAGTGGGTGGTGTGACAGCGACCTCACCTGCCGTCGTGCGTTTGCCGTCGGTCCACTTTTTCACTTCCGCCAGATCGTGGGGAAGGACTGTACTTTGTTCCAGTTTGGCGGCCGCAAGCTGCAACAGATTGATCTTGTCATTGTCTGCCGCCAATGGCCGCAACGGTAAAAACATGGCAAGCAATAGCAACACATAGCTAAACGAAAACGATCTCATGTTTTTTCCTTTCGCAATGGTTATCAGAGCAGCATGAGAGAGGCATTTTGAGGGCAACCACGGCAGCAAAAAGCATAGGCGCACCCACTGCATCCTTCGCTCACCGTGGGAACCAGTGGAAACCAGTAAAAAGAATTGTATTGCAGATGTTTTTGTGTTAAGATGAAATAATGGTAAGTTATGTGCCTGACGGGGCTCGAACCCATAACCTTCGGCTTCGGAGGCCAACGCTCTATCCAGTTGAGCTACAGGCACGCACAAGCGACAGCGTTCATTAAACCAATTTTTTGTGCAAAATGCAAGGTAAATTTCATGGAAAAAACTTATGCAACAATGGATGCAAGAATTGTTGTGGGGGATAGTGGAAAATTTTTACGCCGCCTTTCAGTTGTTCAACAGCCAATACCAGGAATACGAAAGGCGCGTCAAGGATTTCAGCAAGACCAAGAAGATCGCTCGCGAAAACCTCAACCACCATCTCAGCCGCGAGGAGGTGGTCACCTTGCTCGATTATGACTTGTTGCAGAAATTGCGCGACGAACACCTGGAGCCGCTGCAGAAAATGTTGGATCAGATGAAACAGGGCGTCAACCCGAAAAATCTGCTCGACGACTATGTGCGCGACATTTTCTATGAAACGGCAGTACTCAAGGACGCCTGCCATAAATTGAAAGTAAGCGCTCCGCAATATCGGGAATTATCCGACGAGGAAGAGTACAAGGTCATTCTCGAAGAGGTGCATACTTTTTTTCCGGTAAAGATGAAACACCTGTTCCATCTCTTTCGCAAAGCCCGCCGCGAGCTGGAAAAACTGATCGCCCATTACCACGACAGTACCATTCTGGTACGCTGTCTCTATCTTTTCGGCGAACAACTGATTTCCCCTGTGTACGAAGAAGGCATGCGTTTTTTTTGGCAAGCCATCTATCCCGATTACAATGTACTCGAACTCTTCACCAGGGCGGCTTTCAGTTTTCACAAATCTGGCTTTACCGATCTGGCGCACGAAGCGGCCGACAAGGCGCAGCAATTTCTGGATGCACAACACGAGATAGAGTTTCCGCTCGAATGGCGCAATATGCTGGAACAAATCATGACACATTAGTATCTGTAAAAAAACAACTATTTTTTACAGCGACTTAGGTTTTTTGCCAGGGAGGTTTTTGCATCATGAGCAATGTCGGAAAGCGCAGGTTTTGGCTGATATTTTTTGCCATGGATTTTTTGCTTTTTGCCACCGTCTTCTCTTTGTTTTTGTATACCCAACAGAGGAGCCAAAGCAATAGCGAAGAAGAGAGCATCGCTTTTTTTTACACCGGGCAGCTACTGGGTGAATTAGAACCATGCGGTTGCAGCAGTGTCAAACGCGGAGGCATGTTGCAGCGCAGCGGCTGGTTACGCAAATTACAGCAAGAGATGACACAGCTCGTGGCGGTGGATGGCGGCTTTGCCTCGCCCAAAGAAGAACGGCAGGCGGAGATCAAATTCGCCACCCATCATCAGATGTTGCGCGCCCTCGGTTACCAGGGGCAATTTCTTTTTTCTCAGGAAAAAATACCCACGGAAGTGGCGCGTGACTCACTTTTTTTTGTCGCTGCCGGCCGCCCGGAAATCGGCTGGTATCGCTTATTGCCACTCAAAGTAGGGGGGGCGACATGGAGCGTTTTGCTGATGGCGGTGGAAAAAGAGATGCCCGGCAAGGAGCAGGTGGCAGCAGTGATTGCCCAGCACAAACCGGATCTGGTATTTGCCATGACGCAGGGGTTGGAGCAGGCGCAGGCGACTATGTTCCCCGAGGGAACACACCAGACCATGATTTTCGCGGTGGATGCGCCGGAGCCATTCAACCCGCGCACGTTGCGCGCTAACACTTTGCTCTTGAGCGCCGGTAACCGTGGCCGCTATGCCGGGCTGCTTGTATTTCATTTTGTCAAGGGCGTTTTTACTCAGTGGAATCACCGGACTGTGGCTTTGGAAAAAGGCCTGCCACACGACAAACGAGTGTCCGAACTATTGGAAAAATACAAGAAGCAACTCAAAGACGAGCAATTGCTGCAACGGCAGCTCAAGCGCATCTCGCCTATCGGTTTTGTCGGCTCGGAAACTTGCGCCATCAAGGGTTGCCATCCTTACGAATATGGCCAATGGCAAGCCCAGGAGCACGCGCGTGCCTTCGACACATTGGTGAACGAACGCCAGGACTACGATCCGGAGTGCGTCGGCTGCCATGTCGTCGGCTACGATTTTGAGGAGGGTTTCCGCACCCCTGAGGAGACGTCCTATCTTTTGCATGTCGGCTGCGAAGCCTGCCATGGCCCTGGCGCAGCGCATGCCACCAGTGCCAAGGAAGCGTATGGCAGGGTCAAGGGCGACAAAAAAATGTGCCTCACCTGCCACGAAAAAGATCGCAGCCCGCAATTCGATTACGACACATTTCTCGAAAGAATCAAGCACTGGCAAGAAAAAAATGAATAGTTACTTTTTTTTGATTGGGAAACATCAATGCTCACAGAATGTGTATTGCAAAATCTAATACCGCGCAAAGACCTGGCATTGGGCGTCCTCATGGTGGAAGAGAGCGACGTCAATCGTCCACACGCAAAACTGGAACAAAAGCTGTCACAGCTGCTTGCTGCACGCAAGCAAGTGTTGACTCCAGAGGAAGAAAAGTGGCGTGGCGCAGTGCGCGACCTTCTCAGGAATGGAACTTATAAACCGACCGGACGTGGTAAACCTGCCTCCGAATATTTGCTGCGTGCCTGTATGGAGAATGATTTCCCGCGTGTCAATTCGGCGGTGGATATTATCAACTATATCTCTCTCAACTATCTGGTTCCTGTCTCATTGTGGGATGCAGATTTGGCCAAGGCAAAGGAATATCGGTTTCGTCTTGGCAAAAAAGGGGAAGGCTATGTGTTCAATACAGCCGGCCAAGTCATTGATGTCGAGGATTTGCTCACCGGTTTTGCCATACACGGCGAGCAAGAAATTCCCATAGTCACTCCTGTCAAAGACAGTTTATTGAGCAAGACCACGCCGCAAAGCAAAAATGTGGTCATGGTCGTTTATTACCCGTTAGCTGTGGGTACGCGCGATCACCTGCAGCTGGTGTTGCAGGAAAGTGCAGAGTTGTTTAGCGACATCACCAGTAAAAAGCCGTTTCTGGCGATTGTCTAAATTTCATGAGCCATGGTTCCCAGCTTTTCAGGAGGTAGGCGCGATCTTTGGCCATTTGTTCGCACAAGGCTTGCTTATTTTTGAAGTTTTGCTGGTTGCGGATACGATCTATGACATAGGTTTCTATGGTTTTGCCATACAAGTTACCGGAAAAGTTGAGAAGGTGTACTTCCACTTTCAGCGGATTTTTTTCGCCAAAGGTAGGAGATGTGCCAATACTGATAAGAGCTGGGCAAATCTGCCATGATACCATGCTGAAGCCCCAATATACCCCCTCTTGCGGCACGAGCGTATGAAACAGTTGCAGATTGGCGGTAGGAAAACCCAACGTGCGGCCCCGCTCTTCGCCTTTGATTACCTTGCCCAGCAGAGAAAACGGTCGCCCCAGCATTGCCTGGGCGCGCGGCATATCGCCGTTTTGTATGGCCTGGCGGATATTGGTGCTGCAAATCAGCGTACCGTCGGGCAAATTGTCGGTGTCAACACCTATGATTTTATACGGGTGTTTCTCGCATAGTTTGGCCAGGAGGGCGACATTACCTTGGCCTTTATAGCCGAAGCGGAAATTTTGTCCTGCTATCATACCTCCCATTTGAAAATTACCTACCAAATATTTGTTGACAAACACTTCCGGCGGAATCGTGGCGATCTCTTCCGTAAAATGAATCAACAAAGTAGTATCTACGGCAAATCTTTCAAATAAAGCCAGGCGTGAGGCAAGTGATGTGATAAGCGGTGGTTCATGCCCGGAGAGGACTTGTTGAGGATGTGGGATAAAAGTGACTACCACCGTCTCTCCGTTCAGCTTTTGTGCCCACTCCTTGCCCAAGGCAAGCAGTTTTTGATGCCCTTTGTGTACACCGTCGAATACACCAATCATGATAACAGGATGGCGTAATGCACCAGGAGCTACCTGGAAAAAATTCAAAATCTTCATAGCGATTCCTGTTTGCTAGGCATTAGCCAGCACTTTATTTTGCATGCTATGCAATTTGTGTTTGACCATCACTTCTTCGGCGGGCTGTATTTTACTGATAAAAAGAATGCCATTGAGGTGATCTATCTCGTGTTGCAAGACGCGGGCGCGGAAATCTTCAGCCGTAAACACTGTTTTTTCTCCGGTCAACAACATCGCGGATACCCGAATCCACTGCGCACGCATGACACTGGCATAAATACCCGGCAAAGAAAGACAACCTTCTTCACCCAACTCCCGCCCTTTGCGCTTGAGAATAACGGGATTGAGTAAGACCTCATCTTTCCCTTGTTCACAGGTAGGATTGATGACGATAATCTGCTTCGTTAGACCTACCTGTGGTCCGGCCAGACCTACGCCATTGCCCTCGTGCATAGTTTTGATCATATCTTGAGCAAGCTGTTTGATTTCTTCGGTAATTTTCTCTATAGGCTGGCACTTCTGCAATAATATCGGTTCTGGGTAGTGGACTATTTTCACTGCTACTGCCTTTCTAAACGGGCGTATCCAATAATTAGGGGGCATAGTAACTTTTTTGAAATAAGTACAAGCCTATAACGCCTATAACCTATCCCCTGGCGGGCTGTTTTGTACCCACATCTTTGACTCACAGTTTTCATGCGATAACATATTATTAAAATTAGAGATAAGAATTGGCTAAAATAGAGAC
>JAGVGO010000175.1 GCA_020057085.1 Planctomycetota bacterium
AATTTACGCTCGAATTATTAGCATATCATCGTCTGTAATAAAATGCTACTACTATACTTGTAAAAATCGTGTATAAAAGTGAGCACTTTAGTGCCAGGAGATGGGCTGAAGTGCCAGGCTTTACAACTACG
This sequence comes from Planctomycetota bacterium, assembly GCA_020057085.1. GTDB lineage: Bacteria > Planctomycetota > Uabimicrobiia > Uabimicrobiales > JABWCH01 > JAGVGO01. Next base: position 132 of record JAGVGO010000175.1, read on the forward strand.
CCGCATACGCGGCGGGGATTTCTACACACGCATCAATACAATATTCTCTCGTTTTTGCCATCTTTTTCTTCGGCCTATTTTCCTTTATTCCAACGGGGCTACCCTCTGTCTCTTCCTAAAATTAGAGCTTCTATGCCTGGGATAATTATTTTTTTCCAAAAGCCTTATGCCTTTTTTGAAGCTCACCTCCTGGCAACGATGGTATCTCAACTGGCTGGGAGCGAAAGTGCCGGGCGCTTCGCTACACGCCCGCGCCAGGGGTATCCTGGCCTGCGCCGCAGGAGAAAACGTGAAAACGGCGGCAAAGGCAGCCGGGCAGGGCTATCGTCAAGTGGCAGATACGCTCGCGGCCTTTACTCAGAGCTGGGATGGCATGTTGAGGTTGCCAAGTTGTAAAGGTTATTTTTTTACAGGCGCTTATTGAACAGTACGGTCGCGCTGATCCCAGTCCTCTTGTACTCGTGTCCCGCTTGTCGGGATACAGAGTATACGCGATATGGCGCAGGCCGGCGATCTGTTGAACGATTGCTTGCATTGGCAAGTTCGCACGTGTCGGTGCGTCCAGTCGTTGCCAGACGCTCATCGCTGCGCTCCAGGACTGAGATCACGTTCCCTTGTATAACATCTTCTTGACCAGTACAATATTTTATATATTTTAGTACGATTTTATTGGCTATATTTTGGGAAGGATTACCATGCAACATGATCCCTCAGGAAACAAATCTAAACGGCTGCGGTTTGTCACTGCGACTTCGCTTTTCGATGGACACGATGCATCCATCAATATCATTCGGCGATTACTCCAGCAGGCAGGCGTCGAGGTCATCCATCTCGCACATAACAGGTCGGTACTCGAAATTGTCTCGGCGGCGGTTCAGGAAGGGGTGCAAGGCATTGCCGTCAGCTCCTACCAGGGAGGACACATCGAATTTTTCAAATACATCAAAGACCTGCTCAAACAAAACAGAAGCGATTTTATCCGTATCTTCGGCGGCGGCGGCGGTGTCATAACGCCAGAGGAAATCAAGGAACTGGAAGCGTACGGCATCAGCAAAATCTATGCGCCCGAAGATGGACAAAAGATGGGACTACAGGGCATCATCGAGGATATAGTCCGGCGCTGCCAGGATGTCGCTTATCCGCCGTTGTCGGTGGAGTGGAAAGAGATGCTCGTTAAGCGCGACCCGTTGGTGCTGGCGCAACTCATCTCGATGGCCGAAGAAGAAAGCGATTTTGCCACGCTAAAAGAAGAACTGAAGCCACTTGCCAGAAAAACTCCGGTCATCGGTATTACCGGCACCGGCGGGGCAGGCAAGAGTTCTCTCGAAGACGAATTTATCCGCCGTTTTCTGGCCTTTTACCCGAATAAATCAATCGCCGTACTGGCCATGGACCCCACCAGAAAGAAGAGTGGCGGGGCGTTACTCGGCGACAGAATCCGCATGAATTTTCTCTTACCCGACCGAGTGTTTATGCGCTCCATGGCGACGCGCGACTCCAGCACGGCAGTATCGCTCTATGTGCAGGACGCTCTCGATGTGCTGAAATCTTCTTCCTTTGACCTGATCCTGCTCGAAACTGCCGGCATCGGTCAAGGCAACATTGACATCACCAAATACAGCGACTTTGCCGTCTATGTCATGACTTCCGAGTACGGCGCGGCCAGCCAGCTTGAAAAGATAGACATGCTGGACTATGCCGATATGGTGGTGATCAACAAATTCGACCACCGCGACTCGCTCGATGCCTTGCGTGATGTGCGCAAGCAGTACCGGAGAAATCACAGCGTTGACTCCTCTGATGAAGACCTCCCGATCATCGGTACGGTGGCAAGCGATTTCCAGAATCCCGGACTCGATATGTTTTTTGCCAGACTCGTCGCCGGTCTCAAGGCCAAAAACCTCGTCGATTGGCAGTTGCCGCCGAAAAAACATTATTCGCTCCAAGAAATTTCGCGGCTGGCCATCATTCCCACGCGGCGCGAGCATTATCTGAGCGAAATAGCCGTCACCATCAGGTCTTACCACCAAAAGACCAGAGACAACCAGCTCAAGATCAAAAAATTCGAGGCACAGAAATTCCTTGGCCAGGAGTCTTTGCATGCCCAACTGGCAGCAGAAGCCGAACAAACACTGGCGGGCGTGGATGCGGAATTCCGCGAACTGATGCAAAAGTGGGAAGAGATGCGCCAAGAATATTCTCAGGACGAGATCGTGACCAAGGTGCGCAACAATGAAATCCACACCAAGCTGTACGAGGAGTCGCTGTCCGGGCTCAAGATACCTAAGGTCATGCTGCCCACCTACCAAAGTTTATCCGATGTGATCGCCTGGGTGCGCAAGGAAAATTTACCGGGATATTTCCCGTACACCGCAGGCGTCTTTCCGTTCCGCAGGGTGGGTGAGGATCCTAAACGCCAGTTCGCCGGCGAGGGCACGCCGGAGCGGACCAACAAACGCTTCCACTACCTGAGCGGACAGGACGACGCCAAACGACTGAGCACCGCCTTCGACTCCGTGACACTGTACGGCGAGGATCCCAGTGAACGACCGGATATTTTCGGCAAGATCGGCGAGAGCGGTGTCAGCATCTGCACGCTCGACGACATGAAAAAACTGTACCACGGCTTTGATCTGTGCGCGCCCAACACCAGCGTTTCCATGACCATCAACGGCCCTGCACCGATAGTTCTCGCCTTTTTTTTCAACACCGCCAGCGACCAGGAAATCGAGAAATTTACGCAAAAAAACAACCGCGAGCCGTCGCCGGAAGAACGACAAAAGCTGGAACGCATGGTCTTGGAAAACGTACGCGGCACGGTGCAGGCAGACATTCTGAAAGAGGATCAGGGGCAGAACAGTTGCATCTTTTCCACTCCATTTTCGCTCAAGATGATGGGCGATATCCAGGAATATTTCACCCGCCACAACGTGAAAAATTTCTATTCGGTGAGCATCAGCGGCTACCACATCGCCGAAGCGGGCGCCAACCCTATTACCCAGCTTGCTCTCACCCTGTCGAATGCCTTTACCTATGTCGAGTACTACCTGAGCCGCGGCATGCACATTGACGATTTTGCGCCCAATCTGTCGTTTTTTTTCTCGAGCGGCATGGACCCTGAATACAGTGTCATCATCCGCGTGGCAAGAAGGATCTGGGCCATTGCCATGAAATACAAGTACGGCGGCTCGGACAAGAGTCAGAAGCTCAAATGCCATGTGCAGACGTCCGGCAGATCGCTGCACGCGCAGGAAATCCAGTTCAACGACATCCGCACCACGATGCAGGCGCTCATGGCGCTCAACGACAATTGCAATTCGCTGCACACCAATTCCTACGATGAGGCGCTCACCACGCCGACCGAAGAATCGGTGCGCCGGGCCATGGCAATACAACTCATCATCAGCAAAGAATACGGCATTTTCAAGAACCAGAACACCAACCAGGGTAGTTTCATGCTGGAAACACTCACCGACATCGTCGAAGAGGCGGTACTCAAGGAATTCGATGCGTTGAGCCAGCGCGGCGGCGTCTTGGGTGCCATGGAAACTCAATACCAGCGCGGCAAGATTCAGGAAGAGTCGCTCTTCTACGAACGCAAGAAACACAGCGGCGAATACCCCATCATCGGCGTCAATACCTTCATGAACCCGCAAACGCTGGCCGCAAATTATCGCCGGCCGGACACGCAGCTCACGCGCGCCACCTACGAAGAGAAGCTGTCTCAGCTAAACAATCTGCGTGCTTTCCAGGAAAAGAACAAAGAGGCGGCAAAAGCGGCTCTCGCCTCACTGCGAGAGGTAGCGATGTCGGGCAGGAATGTCTTTGCCGAACTGATGAAGACGGTGCGATATGCGAGCCTTGGGCAAATTACCCGCGTGCTCTATGACGTAGGCGGGCAGTATCGCCGGAATATGTAACAGCCGGCGCGGCTGAACTGCTATTGACCAAAAGATCAAGCAAAATGGGTATTTTATGTCAAACTAAGACCTCTACTTTTTCACCACTTTAAAGTAGGTACTTTTCCGTTTTCCAAAACGCTCTACATAACATTGGGTTTGCAAGCCAGTTAAATCTCGTAACGCGGAGGCTAATGAAATTTCTGTTTTTTGCGCATACTGGCTGGTGGTAACACAATCTCCAAGTCTGGCGGAGGTTAAAAATTTAGTTTGGCGTAGATTGAGAGAAGACGCAGGATTTTTTACATTTGTCAGGCCGAAGTTACCGCGGTTCTCAGTCGGATTGAATACACTCTTTGTCATTCCTGCGAAGGCAGGAATCCATACTCTCGAACTACTGGATTCCTGCCTTCGCAGG
>JAGVGO010000103.1 GCA_020057085.1 Planctomycetota bacterium
AGCGAAGCGGTAAGTCTGCGCAACGACGATCGGCTGTCCAGATTACGCGCACAGAGAGCAGCAACCGTTCGCTGTTCCGATCGTCGTGGAGCAGACTTACTGCGAGCGAAAGTCGTATGGAAATTCATGTTTCAGACAAGCCACCCATCATTTTGCCATTTCCGCCAGAATATCTGTCAAAAACTCGATGCCAAATTTGATATTTTCTACGCTGACTCTTTCGTTATTGCCGTGGCACAAGGCACTGTCTTCTTCCCTGATGCGGTAAGATTCAAAACCATAACAATGGATACCGAGCAGGCGATAGAAGGAAGCGTCGGTGGAGCTTGGCAGAATAACGGGGATGACCTTGACTCCGGCTTCGCGCGCACGTGCACATTGCGTAAGAGCATTAACAAAAACCGTATCGCGCGGCGACTTGGTGGTAGGGATATATTCTTCAATTTTTATTTCGGCAGTGTGGTCATCCATAATTGCCATGAGTTTTTGCATAAACCGCTCTTTGTCTACGCCGGGCAAAAGCCGGCAATCCAGGCTGATCTTGGCCTCGTTGGAAATGGTGTTGATCTTGTCACTGCCTTGCAGACAGGTGATGGCGATGGTATTTTTTAAGAGCGCGGCAAGTTCCGGGTCTTTGGCGATCGTCTCGAGAAAAAGCTGGCTGCGCAGCGATTCTGACAAATTGTTGCTGAAACCCGGCATTTTTTCGCACTCCCTGGTCGCCAAACACATCATCAGCGATTCTTCAATATCAGGCAAAACCTGCAGCTCGCTCTGGTAGGCGAGAATTTTATGGGCCGCCCGAATGGCGCGATTGACAGCCGAGTTTTCTAGCGGTACGGAACCGTGCCCCGGTTCTCCCTTAAAAGTGATGGTAAGCCAGAGCGGCGATTTTTCCCCCAGTGAAAAAAAGTAGGCAATGGTTTTGCCGGTCTTATCAAAGAGCGCACAGGCTCCTTCATCAATGAGAAACTCGACGTTTTTGAAAATACCCGGCTCGTTTTCGATCATCCACTTGCTGCCCAGCGAATTGTTTTCCTCATCCGCGACAGCCAGAAAAATGATGTCCCGCGACAGTGGTATGCGTTGGCGTTGGTAATGGATCATGGTCATCAGGTCAATAATGCCTTTGCCCTTGATATCGAGCGCCCCCCGGCCATAGATTTCTCCGTCAACGATGGCACCCGAAAAGGGGTGTACCTTCCAGTACTTTTCTTCCGCCGGTACCACGTCCATGTGATGCAATAGCACTACGCCCTTTTTGCTGCCGTCGCCCTTTAGCACGGCTAGAAAATTGGCACGGTTATTCCCCAGATCGTAGATACGGTTCGGAATGTTTTCTCTATTTGCAATCTGTTGGAGAAACACAGCAGCCCGCATCTCATTGCCCGGAGGGTTGGTTGTGTCAATTTTGAGATATTCCTGGAGGAACTTGACGCCTTCTGCCGCAATGTCCTTGTTTTCCTGAGTATACGCATGGCTGCATAAAAACAACAGGCAACAGCCATAAAACAAAACGTGGCGGGCGGTTCTATTTTCCATAAATTGTTCCTTTATTTTGTGCCTTGCGACACATGGCGATGATGGCACGGTAGATCGTTTCCGCATCACCCTCCGGCACCCCTTCCTGGGCAGCCAGTTGCGCCACATGCGCCAACACTTCATCTTCCCGAGCCGGGTCGTCAATGGGCCGGCCCAGTCGTTTCTTGATTTCACCGAGATGGCAGGCCAGCGTGAGGCGCTTGCCCAGCAAATGAATCAATTCGGCATCCATAACATCAATGACAGAACGCAGTTCGTTCAGGTTCACGCGCGTGGGCTTTCATCAAAACGTCGCAACAAAGCGACCGTAAGCACGGCGGCGACCAACAAGAGGCAGCCGCCGAATGCCACCCCGTAAGCGCGGTTGTTGCCGAGCAGTTTCATGATGATGCCACCGAGGCCAAGAGCTACGCAAATTTCAGGGATGACGATGAACATATTGAAGATGCCCATAAAGATGCCGTACTGGTGTTTGGGCAGGTGCTCGACGAGAATGACATACGGCATGGAAACGATCGAGGCCCAGCCGATGCCGGCGGCGACCATGGGCAAAAAGAGCCAATTGGGCTCATGAATGAACGGGATCGAAAAAAGCCCCAGGCCGGCGATGAACAGTGCCGAGGCGTGGGTGTAAGTGCGGCCCAATCGCATCACTAGAAGAGGAATGCACAAGGCAAAGATCGGCGTGGCGACGCCGCGCACAGTGGTGGTGAGGGCGGCAAAACGCACCCCTTTATCGTACATTTCATGAGCCGGGCCGGTGGCGCCGAACACCTGGTAAGGCACGCACACGGAATAGTAAATCCACATGCAAAACAGCCCCATCCAGGTGAAAAACTGGATAATGGCAAGTCGCTTCATCACCTCCGGCATCTGCGTGTAGCAAGTGACAGTTTCGTGCCACCATTTGCCAAGCGCCACCGTAAACTTTTCGCCACGGCGTGCCTTGAGTTCCTCCAGGTTTTCCGGCGGGTATTCCGGCGTGCTGAATACCGTGTACATCACCGACAACAGAAATATGGCGGCACAGGCGTAGAACGACAGGTGCATGGGTGTCTTGCCGTAAGTCGCCAAGGAGGGAAAGGTGTCGGCCAGGTTGATCGAGGCGATGTAGTTGCCCAGAATAGTGCCGAATCCGATCATCAGACTCTGGAAGGCAAAACCGAGCGGGCGTTGCCGGCTGTTCTGTTTGTCGGCGACAAAGGCGCGGAACGGCTCCATGGTGATGTTGAGGGAGGCGTCGAGTACCCACAAGAGGCCTGCCGCCATCCATAGCGAAGAGGCGTCGGGCATCAGACACAAAGCGATGGTGCCAAGGATAGCGCCGATGAAGAAGAACGGACGACGTCTGGCCTTGAGGCTCGGGATCCAGGTTTTGTCACTCAGGTAGCCGATGATCGGCTGCAGAATGAGCCCAGTCATCGGCGCCGCCAGCCACAGGAACGGAATCTCATCCGATTTGGCTCCCAGCTTCTCGTAGATCGAACTCATGCGTGCAAACTGAATCTCGAAACCGTGCTGGATGCCGAAAAAACCGATGCTCATGTTGATGATCTGGAAAACGGTCAGATCCGGCTTGTGCGATGAAGTCTCTGTCATAACGACCTTTCGCAAATTTATATTTTTTAGATAGTTATAAAAACATAAAAAACAGATTTAGGTGATTCTGGCATTATCGCATTTTTGCCCTGGAAACACAAGAGAAAGTTCGGGGACGGGCGTTTTTTCAGGACAGTCGAAATCTCTTGACTTTCAATGCCTTCGTTGCTATAGTCGCATAGTAAGGATCTGTCGCCTCCAAAAAATCGGATGCTTTTGGCTGGCCGACGGGCCGAGCTTACTTTGCAAAGGAAAGGAGAACGCGGCATGAGAGTCTATGTAAAAACGCTTTTTGTCGTAAGCCTTATGGTGCTTTTTAATTATTTTTTGGCGTTCCATCAGGTACTTACCATTCCAGAACACGTCCTCAACACCTTTTTCAATTTGTTTGGTGTACTCTATGCCATCATCATAGGATTTGCCATTTATCTCGTCCTGGACGATTATGAGGAAATCAAGCATTATATGCAAGACGAGGTCAATGAAATTCAGGATTTGCGGGATTATCTGATGTATGTTGACAACCAGGAGGATCTCGTCAAAGAAATCAGGGGCAAAATCAAGGTATATGTCGAAATGATCGTCAAAAAAGACTGGCCTGCCATGTGCGGCTCAAAAAAAATAAATATGGATACACCTCCTGAGGCATATGATATCATGAAGAGTATCAATAAGATTAGAGTGACAGACCCCAGCGATAGTATAGCGCTGGAAAAATTGATGGAGTGTCTGGCCAAGGCTACCGACTATCGAAGCGACCGCCTCATAGCCAGCCGTGAAAGGCTGCCGGCTTTAATCCGGCATGTCATTGTCATTCTTTCTCTTTTTCTCGTCATTACCTTTTCTTTTATTCCGATTCAGGATCTGCGGATCAATCTGGGACTAAATGCGCTCAACAGTTTTGGCATCTCGCTCATCTATTTCGTGATTACCGATCTGGACTATCCTTTTGGCGGTGTCTGGCGCATTACGTCTGAAGAGTTTGAAGATCTGTCGAAAAGTCTGTAAACAGAAGGCAATGGAACTGCAATGGAATTTCTCGATCTTTACGGTATTTACACCACCCTCACTCAAGAAGAACAGATGATCTGGAAAACGGCACGCGATTTCGTTGACCGCGAGTTCATGCCGATCATCCAGGAACACTTCCGGGCCGCCACGTTCCCGCTCCATCTCATCCGCAAAATGGGCGAATTGGGGTTCCTCGGTTCGCTGTTGCCGGAAAAATACGGCTGTGCCGCGGTCAACAACAAAGCCTATGGTCTCATCATGCAGGAGCTGGAGCGTGGCGACAGCGGACTCAGAAGTTTTGCCAGCGTGCAAAGCAGCCTCGTCATGTACCCGATCTTTCAGTATGGCAGCGAAGCACAACGAGAATACTGGCTGCCGCGTCTGGCGAGCGGCGAAAAAATCGGCTGTTTCGGCCTCACCGAGCCTGATTTCGGCTCGAACCCCGCCGGCATGATCACCCAGGCGCGCAAGAGCGACAAGGGTTATGTGCTCAATGGCAGCAAGATGTGGATCACCAACGGTACGCTGGCCGATGTGGCCGTAGTGTGGGCCAAACTCGATGGCAAGGTACACGGCTTTCTCGTCGAAAAAGGCACGCCCGGCTTTACCGCCTCGGACATCAAAGGCAAGCTGTCGCTCCAGTCTTCCGTTACCTCGGAATTGCACTTCAGCGACTGCGAAATCCCAGCCGTCAACATCTTGCCCAATGGCAGAGGACTTAAATTGCCGCTTTCCTGCCTGTCGCAGGCGCGCTATGGCATTGCCTGGGGCGCTGTCGGCTCGGCACAGGCCACCTTTGGCTGTGCGCTCGATTACGCCAGGACGCGAGTACAGTTCGGGCGGCCCATAGCCGGGCATCAGCTCATCCAGGAACGCCTGGCGGAGATGGCGTCACAGATCACCGAGGCGCAGCTTCTGGTATTTCGCCTGGCCGAACTCAAAGATGCGGACAAGGCGCATCCCGCGCTCATCTCGCTGGCCAAGCGCAACAATGTGCGCATGGCGCTCGAAACCGCGCGCGCGGCGCGTACCATTCTCGGCGCCAACGGCATTGTTGACGAATACCCGATCATGCGCCACATGGCCAACCTGGAATCGGTGTTCACCTACGAAGGCACGCACGACATGCACACATTGATTGTCGCTGAACACATCACCGGCATGAGCGCCTTTGGCAATGAAGCATAGCCGCCGCTATGGACGCTATCGAAGAACTGTACAGCGAGATTCTGCAACACATCGGTGAAGTGCCATCGCGTAGCGGACTGTGTCACACGCCAAGACGGGCCGCCAAGGCATTACGCCATTTGACCAAAGGTTACCGGCAAAACGCCGAGGAAATAGTGAACGATGCCATCTTTTCGTGCGTCAACGACGAGATGGTGCTGGTGAGGGACATCGCCTTTTATTCTCTCTCCGAACAAAATTTTCTGCCGTTTACCGGAGAGTGCCATGTAGCTTACCTGCCGAGCGGCAAGGTAATCGGGCTATCCAAAATTGCACGGCTGGTAGACATGCTGGCGCATCGTCTGCAACTTCAGGAAAATCTCACCGTGCAAATTGCCGAGACGTTAGCGTTTTTCACGCATGCCCACGGGGTAGCGGTGGTGATTGAGGCAGTTTATCCGAACACTGCGCCGTGCGATACCCGTCGCTTTCACACGACGACCACGCTACACCTCTTGGGTTCTTTCCGTGACAACGCCTGCCTGCGCAGTGAATTCTGGCACATGTTGGGCAAAACCGAAGGGGTCTTACTTTGCCAAACATAATCGAAATCAAGAATGTGACAAAAAAATATGGTGAGGTGGTGGCGATAGACAACCTCTCGCTTACGGTAGAAGCCGGTGAGATACTGGGAATTCTCGGCCAGAACGGCGCTGGTAAGACCACCCTGATCGAGATGATGGAAGGACTGCGCCGACCCGACATCGGCACCATTACAGTGGCCGGTTTTCCTCATATTCTCAACAACCGCGACTACTATAAAAAAATTGGCGTGCAACTGCAAAACGGTTCGCTGCAGGACGAACTCAAAGTGGGCGAAGTATTGCAACTGTTCGCCCTGTTTCACAACGTGCCGGTGAACCGTGCCCTGGCACTCCTCGAACGTTTCCACCTGAGCGACAAGCAAAACACCATGTACCAGAATCTGTCGGCTGGACAGGCACGCATCGTGCAGCTCGTACTCACGTTTTTCCATGAACCGAACATCGCCTTCCTCGACGAGCCGTCCGCCGGACTCGATCCACTGGCACGCCGCGAGTTGTGGGATTTTGTCCGGCAACACAAGGCGCAGGGGCAGACGGTGATCCTCACCACCCACTATGTCGAGGAGGCGGAAGAAATGTGCGACCGCGTCGCCATTCTCGACAAAGGGCAAGTCGTCCGTCTTGGCTCGCCGCGGCAGCTCATCGCCGAAAGCGTCACCCCGCACAAGATTGCGGTGTACCACCAGTCCGGCGTGCGCTTCGACCTCAACACCCTTCCTGGTATTTCACGCCAGGAAGAAAAAGATGCGGCCACTTTTCTCTACACCGACAACTACCTGGCCACGCTCAAACATTTGACGACATTGCTGGAAAAGAGAAGCGAAGAGGTGAGCGGCTTGACGGTGCAGAAAACACGGCTCGAGGATGTCTACATAAAATTGCTGGGCAAACAGGATTAGGAATCTCGCATGCTAAAAGCCTTCTTGTACAGCGTGGTACTCGAACTCAAGATGTACCTGCGCATTCCGATGGTACTCTTCTGGATCGTGTTCTTTCCCCTGTTGCAACTGTTTCTGTTCGGCGCCCTGTTCGGCGGCAATGCCTTGTTCGAGATGAAAATCGCCGTCGTTGACGAAGACAATACCGCTGCCAGCCAGGAGTTGCTTGCCGACCTGCGCAAGGCACCGGTGATCAAAGTCTACACGGGCAAGCGCACCGAGCTGCAAGAGAAGCTGCGCCGGCAGGAAGTGTACGGCCTCGTGGTGCTCGCGCAAGGGTTTGCCGCCACGCTCGCGCAAAGCAAAGCGGAACTTACGGTGTGGTACAACCCGGCACAAGGGCCGCGCAACGACATCTTGTTTGCCGTCCTGCAGGAGGCGGTGCGCCTCGTCAATCAAAAACTGTCCGCGCGCCCGCCGCTTGTGTTGGTAACACAGCCCATCATCGCCAACGGCAAAACGATGAGCTACGTCGCCCATCTCGTGCCTGGGCTTATCGGTTTTTGCCTGTTGTCGGTGGCGATTTTTTCCATTGCCATTCCCATCACTGCCGCCCGCGAGAAAAATTACCTGAAGCGCATCTGGGTGAGCCCCATCCCAAAATCACTCTATCTCATGTCGTTTCTCGTTGCCGGCTGGCTCATTGCGCTTATGCAATCGGCACTTTTGCTGGCCACCGGATTTTTCGTCTACGACATCTGCCCGCTTGGCTCGTGGTGGGCACTACTACTCTGGCTCAACTTGGGGATTATGGCTTTTATGGCCATCGGCGTGTGCGTCGCCTCACTCTCTGCCACCACGGTCACCGCTAACATCCTTGGTAGCATGATTTTCTTTCCCATGATTTTCCTGAGCGAAGTGTATTTTCCCATCGCTAACCTGCCGTACATTCTGCAGAATATCGTGCATTGCTTCCCGCTCATTCATTTTTTGCAGGTGTTTCGTAGCATCACCCTGGAAGGATCGCCGCTTACCCAGTACACCACGCAGATGTTGATTCTTCTGGTGTGGACAGTGGTACCGGCGCTCATCGCCATACGTTTCTTTACGTGGACAGGCAAGAACGGAGGATAGGCTATTTTATGACAAAAACGGTGGAGGACGTAGCATGTCACAATCTGTAAGCGTAGTAATTCCTGCCTACAATACCGAACGATTCATTCAAGATGCGCTGGAAAGCGTCCTGCAACAAACTGTAACACCAGGCGAGGTGATTGTCGTCAATGACGGTTCCAGCGACCGTACTGCCGATCTGGTAGCAGCCTACAACGGGCGTGTCCGCTGTGTGCGCCAGGAAAATCTGGGCACCGCATCAGCCCGCAATACGGGTGTTCGCCTTGCTCAAGGTGAATTTCTTGCGTTTCTGGATGCGGACGACTATTGGGCCAAAGACAAGCTGGAACAGCAACTGGCCGTATTGTACAGCCATAAAGTGGATATGGTGCTCGGCCACGCCCAGGTTTTTGTGGATAAAGCCATGCGTGATGCACCTCCCCCCGACGAAAATAGTGTGCAGCCGGGAATTTTGGCCGGCGCACTACTGATCGGCAGAGAGAGTTTTTTGCGGGTTGGTTTTTTTGACGAAGAGTTGCGGCTTGGCGAGTTTCTCGACTGGTATAACCGCGCTTGCCTGATGGGCCTTACCCAGGTCATGCTGCCCAACATCGTGTTGCATCGTCGCATTCACGATGCCAATACCACACGGCGTTTGCGGCAAGGCCGGCGCGGCGATTATCTCAAGATGCTGAAAGCCAAGTTGGATGCCGCAGGGCAATCGGGACAAACATCGGAGAACTCTTGAAGAAACAAAGGCCCAACATCAGCATCGTCATCCTTGCCGCAGGCGGCTCACGGCGCATGGGCAGACCCAAGCAATTGTTACTCTACCGGGGCAAGACCATGCTGCGCCACGTTGTCGAAACGGCGCTTGCCACTGGTTGTGGTGGGGTGTTTGTCGTAGTGGGCGCCCATGCCACACAGGTACGCGCCGAAATCGCTGCGCTGCCTGTCACCGTGGTCGAGAATAGCGCCTGGGAACAGGGCATGAGCAGCTCGCTGTGTGCCGGCCTCTCAGCGGTGCAGCACAGCGATAGCGATGTGTCGGCAGTGTTACTGCTTACGGCAGATCAACCGCTCATCTCTGTGCCATTGCTTGCGGGCATGATAGAAACTTTCGTCAGCTCGGGCAAAGACATTGTCGCCTGCAGCTATGCAGGTACGCGCGGCGTGCCGGCTCTTTTCGCGCGTACATTGTTCTCCGAACTCATGACGCTAAACGGCGACAAGGGGGCCAAGGCGGTGCTGCAACGCCACGCCGGTGAGGTGGCAACGGTCGCGTTTCCGGAAGGAGCCTGCGATGTTGACACCGACGCGGATTACCAGCAATTGCAAATTTTGGATACGCCCGCCGCAAAACCTTAAAGCTGCTTTTTCTTGAGGCAACAATTTTTATATTTCAGCCCGCTGCCGCATGGGCAAGGCTCGTTTCTGCCGATTTTTTGCTGATTCGCTTCTTCAACTTTTTCAAGTTTCTCATCTTCCTCATCTTCCTCATCTTCCTCATCTTCCGCAAATTCATCGTCATCATCTTCGTCATCTTCCATAAGATCATCCCAGCGGTCGCGGTAGTAGTCAGGCGGTGCCTCTCTGAGCCCCAGGTCTATTTCCACGTCTTCCAATTCTCCGACGATGCTTTCGTCTATCCTGTTGTCGGCAAATACCTGACGGATGAGGGCGATGGCTTCGGTCGCTCGCAAGTCAATCAGATTGCAAATGATGAAACTATTCAGGTCTTCTTCGTTATCTTTGTATTTTTTGAGCTGTTCGGTCAAAACAGCAACACACCTGTCGCGTGTGGCCGGATTGCTTTCCACGATACTTCCCAGACAATCGGCTGCGGGAATGCGGCAGTCGGTTGGTTTCCTTTCGTCGGCAAGGTAACCGGCAAGGTCACTGATTGCCGCCTCGCCTATCATAGCGTATACTTCCGGCAATTCATCGAATATCCATTCATCGAATTCCTCCTCTAACACGTCAAATAAACTCAACAAAGGTTTGCTGGCTTCTGCGGCGTGCAATTGGCCAAGAGTGCGCCAGGCATGGACGGGTGCCCATACTTTACGACTACTTGTCGGTAACGAGTGAATCTCTTCATCGGTCGCCATGCGAATGAGTTCAGGGATGTGGTCGCGCGTAAGACCCATGGCCAAATAATCCGGCCATTCATCATAAACGTCGAAACCTTCCTGACGCTCTCCCAAATTGAGCAGTTTATCTACCGGCGGCCGGTAGCCGGAATCTTTTTTGATTTTGTGTTTTGCCATTTAGTTTTATCCTTTACAAAAAAAAGCCAGGAAATCTCCTGGCCTTTGGCTGGACGGGCGACACGCTCAGACTACGGCGTGTTGCCTTGTCCCAAGGCTGTTGGATTACTGTGGTATTGCGGCGTCTGTTGGCTCTGCGAGTTCATCCTCTGATAATAGTCGAAGCTCTCCTGCACGCTCACCGTACCGTTGTTGTCGCTATCGGCGTTTACCGTTTGCTCGGTCGGCGTCTTGCCCATCAAAGCCGACATGAAATGCCAGTTGAATTCGCCGTGGTAATATTTAACGCTGTTGTAGGTTTCCACTTCAGTATCGGCGCGGTAGGCATACTGGCTTTTGGAAGCGGCGGTGACGATTGCCACATCGGTAAGACCGGTGTTCTTGAACTCTTCCTTGAAGGCACCGGAGAAGCACTGCTGCATGTAGAAATATTTTTTGCCGCATGGAATGTTGCGCATGGCCGTCGCCATTTCACTCGGGCTATATCGCTCGCCCTGCCACAGGCAAAGTTTGCCGTCGCTGGCACCATGGTCGAAAGTGAACACGAACAACGTGTCGTCAGCACTTGTTTTGACAATGTTCAGCGAGCTATCGCCATTGGCCAGGGCGTTAAAGATTTTCACTACATTGGCCTTGCTGGCGGAGAAGTCGGTCATGGTCTCCTGGTATTTGGACCAGGCACAACTGTAGTCGCGGCCGTCGGCATAGAGCACGTACAGTTCATTGTAGCCACGCGCTCTGAGGATACGGTACATCAGCACGACGTCGCTCCAGAATTCATTGTAGCCGCTCGCCGCGGTGTCACCGGAAATGAGCACAGCGATTTTGCGTTCATCCCTCGTCACCACATTGCGGCTCTTGTTGACGTAAGGCTCGAACGACTGCTGGACGATTTTTTCCGGCACGAGCGCCGACAGTTTGTTCTTGTCTACGCCGCGCAGGTTGGTCTTGCCGGCTGCCAGGACGAACAGACGATTCTCTACGCTGCACATCGCGCGCGCTTTGTCCGCTACCGGTACTGTTAGCTCATACACCAACTGGCGGCCGCTCTTGAGGCAGCGCAACATCTGGGTATCAGGATCGAGAACCCACAAATCGCCGTTGTGGTGTGCGAGCGACACGGGTTTGGGGCCGGGGGCGAAAGTGTGAGACAACACGATATGCCGCGTGCCGTCAATTTCATAGATCGAGCTGGAATAACCGGCACCACAGCCAAGCCAGATGCGGTCTTCGCTGCAAGTGATGCCCATGATCTCGCCCGAACGCAGAGGCTCGACATACATATCTCGATCACCCTGGATAGTCTTGAGATCAATATAGGATTCGGCCTTGCCCGTCGCCGGATTGATCACAAAAATTTGTTTGTTGACATTGTTGGTGAGCAAGAGATGCCTGCCGTTGAACGCCAGGTATTCGCCATCTACCGCCAGTCGTACGCTGAACAATTTGGCGCCGTTCACCGGCTCGACAGCCAACAGAACAGGTACGCCCGCCTCTTTCAGCCACAAATTGGTGCCGTCATAGACGACGCTGGTGAAATCACCGGCTGGAATCGCCATCTCGGCATTGAATTCCACCTGCGACCAGGCGGGAAAAGCCAGCACGGCCAGTGCCAGCAGCAACATGATTCTACGCATAAAATGACCTCCTCATAAAACCACAAATTTTCTTATTCTCGCAATGCTTAATCTATGATATGATAAGCCTTGTCGGCATTGGTGTCAACAAAATTTCTGCATTTACCGTTTGCAAAGTGGATGCCGCCAAAAAAGAATCCTGTTGACCATGCACCTCGGTCGCGCTAGAATGGTCTTGTATGCAAAACCGCATAGCGTGAGTCAAGGGCGTATCTAACACTTCGGGGGGATAGAAAAATTATGGGTAGAGTATAACCTCTCCCCTGGCGGGAGAGGTCGTCAGCGCCGAGAGGCGCTGGCGGG
>JAGVGO010000197.1 GCA_020057085.1 Planctomycetota bacterium
ACCGTGAGCGAACAATAAAACTGCCACGAAACTTGTGGGTACAAAACAGCCCGCCAGGGGAGAGGTGATAGGCTTGTACTCTTGTACTTATTTCAAAAAGTTACTATGCCCCTAATTATTGGATACGCTGCATCAGTACTCTCGCCTGTTGCATGGCGCGGGCGAGAGCGCCATGATAAAAACGGCCCAGCATCTCCCGACATACCAGAGGCTCGCTTTGCCACTGCTGCAACAGATAGCTTTCATAGGCTTTCTGCCAGGCAAAACTTGCTCGTTCCACGACTTGCCATTGCTTTTGTACTAAGGGAATACGGGTGGCGTAGTCCTGATTTACCCAGCATGAAAGGTCGCTAAAGGTCTGGTAAGCAGGGCCAAACTCTGGCACTGCTTCGCAGGCTGTACAGATGTTGCCGGCATTGGCAGCGAATTTGAGTTCTTCCGGCACGCCGTCAACACCCGCATAGAGCGGGAGATAAGGTGTCGAGCAAGGCTGCCACAGGGCAAGCCACCAGATGGCAGCGATCTCGATGGGCAAGCCCGAACGCAGTTGAAAGATTGAGGATGAATTGGTGTAAGGTCCGCAGATGGTTGCCGTGTGCCGTTTGTGAGCCGGTCGTTTAGCATAGCCTTGCGGCTCGTAGTCGCTCGCTTCGTAGTGATCGCGCAGCACACGTGCCATGTCCTCTACTGTCAGCAATATTTTTGGCTTTATGGCAAAAGGCAGGCGTGTCTGTTCCGGCACGGGTACGGGTGTGGCGGCGAGCAACCTGAGACCGCTCCACTGCCTGTGGGTGTTGCCTTCTGAGGCGCTTGCCTTGCGGTCGGCATAAACCTCGGCAAAATCGAACGGTTTTGTTTGCGGGTCATACCAGCCACGTGCCACGGCGTACGTTATCAGGTCTTGGCTGGCCAGAAAATTGGCGCTGTCCGCGAGATTGACCGCAGAGATAGTGTAGGTATTGGCCAGCACCGCCACCTCATCATCAGGCACGCGGGCGGCCACCCAATGTTTGCCGTTCACCAGAGCGAGCAGCCAGCCTTCGTTGGCGTCACAAATAAGCATCGTCCTGCCGCTTGCGAGATAGCCGAATTTCTCGACGAGGCTTCCCACCAGCACTACCCCTTCACGGGCGGTGCGGGCGCGTTCTGCCACCAGACGTCGCAGGATGGGGCCGCCGATGCCGCCGTCGGTGAGCACTGGGCGATCTTCGCGCGACGGGCAATTATTGCTCGCCACCACTACGCCGTATTCGTTGAGCAAGGTGTCGCTGTACTGGCACTCCGGCATCTGCAGCCACCAGTAAGCGTAGGTTTCCCGTACCTGCGCAAGGTGTCCGCCGTTTGGCAGCCGTACCTCTTCTTCCGCCTGGTGCGTCTGGCGTAGTATTTTCCACATGCCTGCCACTACTTTGGTTGAGTTGTCTTCGTTGTGGGCGAACAGCACACTGCCGTCCAGCGTGGTTTTTTTACCGGCGACTACGGAAAAACATCCTTCCTCGCCGCGAGTAGGCATGGCAAGCGACATAGTGATTGCAACCATAAGAAATATCTTGCGTAACATAGAACAACCTTTACCGGTTCGCTTTGGTAACGAGAATTTTATCCACTCTGTTGCCATCCATATCCACGACTTCATAACGTAGTCCGTCGTGTTCGAAATGATCGGCAATGGCGGGAATACGTTCCATGTGTGTCATGACGAAACCGCCCAATGTCTGGAAATTGGCATTTTCTTCGCCTGCCAGATGTTCGAGATGGAAGATTTCTTTGAATTCATGGATCGGCAGTATGCCATCAAGCAGCCATGAGCCGTCTTCTCTTTGCATGGCGTGAGATGGGGTCAGTGTATCCAGGGTCGGGATATCGCCGACGATCGCTTCCAGAATATCGTTGGTCGTGACCAAGCCTTGCATGCAACCGTATTCATCCACCACCAACGCCGTGTGCATAGCAGATTTTTTAAAGGTTTCCAGTACTTTCAGGACGCGCATGTTCTCCGGTACATACAAAGATTGGCGGACAAGCTTTGGCAGGTCTACCGGTTCTTTGGCCAGAGCAGTGTTTAACACGTCTTTGATATGCAGCACCCCCACGATCTGATCTCGATTGTCTTTATAGGCAGGAAAGTGGGAATGGCCGCTTTGTATGATTTTACGGCAGTTTTCCTCTAAACTGTCATGCAGGCCGATACAGACAATTTCTGTTTTGGGCATCATAATGGCGCTGATGCGCTGGTCGCCCATGCGAAATATCCGTTCGACCATCGTTTGTTCCGCTTGTTCAAAAACTCCGTTCTGTGTTCCTTCTTGTATCAACATCTTGATTTCTTCTTCCGTCACCACCGGTTCCGGACGCTGGCGGACGTGCAATATACCTAACACGAGATCGCTGGATTTACTGAGGCAATACACGAAAGGCGAGGCTATACTGGCGAGTTTGCGCATGGGTACGGCAAGAGACGAAGCTATTTTTTCCGAGTTGCTGAGGCCGAGCTGCTTGGGCACTAGCTCTCCCAACAGCAAAGAAAAATAGGAGATGACCAGCACCACGAAGCTCAGGCTTATGATGTGAGCATATGCGGCCAGCCCAGGGATGAGGCGAAGATGTTCTTCCAGCCTTTGGGTGATGGTGGCACCACCGAACACGCCGGTGAGGATGCCGATCAGTGTTATGCCAATCTGGACGGTCGAAAGAAACCGGGTGGGGGCGTTTGCCAGGTCCAGTGCTACCTGCGCGTTCCGATCTCCTTTCTGCGCCTTTTGTTTCAACTTGGTCTTACGGGCGGAGAAAGTAGCTATCTCTGCCATAGACAGGATACCGTTGGCAAAAATCAGCAGCAAAATAATCAGACACTCGACAATTATCTGTGACATAGGTTTCCTTCTATTCTACAAATCTACAAATACTTTTGCACTACGGCGATCACTTCAGGGAAATCAATGTGGTTGCGCTGCAAGGTTTCCATCGTAGGCACGCCGTTCTTGTTCCAGCCGCGCCGTTTGTACACGGCATCCACCAGGCTTTGGTAGCGTTTTTCACGGTATTCGCGGTGGAGCTCGATCTTCTCGGCAATGGTCTTACTGGTCGGGTCGCAGTTGAACCACTCTTTAACCTGCTTGTCGTAGCGTTCGGCGCGCGACTGGTATTCTTCCGGCGTAGCTGGCCCCAGGGCACGGTACGGCGCACGGTCGAATTCGCGTGTACCTTTGCCCATGCGCAGGTTAAAGACGCGCTGGAACTGGTAGACCGCCTCCGACATCTTGATGATGTCGTCCTTGGTGATCTGCCGGCCAGTGACGCCGCTAAAAATGTCAATGTAGTTTTGCACGTGTTCGGGTACTTTGGCCGCTTCCATCGGCGTATTGGCAACACGGTTGTCGCCTGGCTCGATGTCGTTCCACGGCAGCTTGCACAGTCCGTTCAAACCGAACCAGGTGCGGAACATCGGGAAGTAGTAAAGAGCCTCGGCCTTGTCTTCGAAGCTCGGTATCTGGTTGTTGACCATGTCCATGAAGATGAGCCACGCCTCGTCGTGCTGCGGACCCTTGTTGGTGAGGTAGTAGCCGCCCTGCTGCGCCAGCGATTCCTTGGACATATATTGCGACTGCTCCAGTCCTTTGCCTTCGAGTCCGATGTCTTCGAGGAACTGAAAATCGCCCCAGCCTTTTTCGGCAAAGATGCGTTTCATGCGGTAGGTGCCTTGTCCGGCGATCTTGCCAAAGCCCTGGCCGCTGGCGATCTGGTGCATGAGTTCCATCTGTGCCTCGCCGTTGCCCCAATTGAGTTCGAGTCCACCGGTGCGCTCTTTGTTCAAGATGCCGCGTTCGTAGCACTCCATGACAAATGCACACAGTGTACCGAAAGAAATGGTGTCAATGCCGTAGGTGTCGCAGTAAAAATTGCACTCGATGATCCAGTGTGCATTGAAGATGCCGCAATTGGAACCGACCCCTGCCACCGTCTCGTACTCTGGTCCGTCAACGCATACCTTGTGGCCTTTGTAAGGGCCGGTGCGCGGCTCGAACATATCAACGCCATGCGAGCAGGACATTGAGCAGCCGTACCAGCAACCGTCCGGAATGCCCTGGGTGAACGCTTTGTCCCACACGAGCGAGTTGATCTTAGGCGTTTCGGGGTGGTTACCGTACTGGAAATTTTTCACCGGCAGGAGATCGTAGGCGTCCATCACTTCGACCAGGTGGGCGGTGCCTTGCCGGCGCATGTGGCACTGGATGTCGTCGAAATCGTGGATTTCCTTGTGCAGACGTACGCCAGCCTTGGCGATGCGTCCGATGTCGTCCGGATGGTTCAGGTCGCTCTTGACTGCCGGGCCATGCACGACGAGTGCTTTGAGGTGTTTGTCGCGGAACACCGTGCCGATGCCGCCGCGACCGGCCTGTTTGAGCCTTGTGCATTTACGTCGCCCATCGTACCACGAAAAGTTGAGGCAGCCGATGAGGCTGTGTTCCGCCGCCTTGCCCGAGGCGACAACCGACACAGCACGCAGGTCTTCTTCATTCTCGGCGTATTCGTGGGTGAACTGTTCTGCGGCGATGTGTGAGTTGACATCTTCGAGTGGTGCTTCTTCGATTGTCACTTTACCCTTGACGCCGTCAATGACCACGATCACATCGCCCTTGGCCTTACCCTGGATTTCCAGAGCATCGAAGCCGGAAAATTTCATGAGCGGGCCAAAAAAACCGCCGACATTGGAATCTATCGGGATGTTGGTAAGAGGCGACAGCGTGACGACGAGCGACTTGCCCGACCCCGGATATTGGGTGATGCCGCCGACCGGCCCCGGCGAAATGATGATGTCGTTTTCCGGGTCGTTCCATTTGGTAGTGGGCTTGATTGCCTGCCACAGATACCAGAGGCCAAAGCCACGGCCGCCGATGAATATTTCTTTCATCTGGTCGCTGATTTTCTTCTCGCTGATTTCCATGGTAGAGAGATTGATGTGCAGCGAACGGTTGTTGTAGCCTTTCTGCGGCAGACTCGGTGTAAACTGGTACTCGACCAGCACTTTGTGTGCTTTTTTGAGGTCGGCCACCTGCTCGGTGTGTTTGGTGTACGCAAAATTGAGAGTAGACATGATGTTCCCCTTAAACTTTTTCTGTGACCTCTAACGCCTTCTCCGGACAAGCCCTGGTACACGCACCACAGGCGATGCACTTGAACGGCTCGCGCAGCTCGGGATGGTGCATCATCGAAAGGGTAGGGCAGAAGCCGACGCAGATGTAGCAGCCGACGCAGAGTTTCTTGTTGACGACCACGACGCCCAGTTTGTTGCGTGAAAGCGCTTCGACCGGACACACGACAATGCAGGCGCCGCACTGGTTGCACACGTTGATTTCGTGGCCTTGCTTGGTTTGTTTGATCTGGATGCAGGATTTCCTGGCATCCTCGACTTTGAAGAAAGTTTTGGAGCAGGCTTTTTCGCAAGCTCTGACTCCTTGACATCGGATGGGGTGGGTTAGCAGATATTTCATAAAAAATCCCTTGACAAGAGATTTGTAAGTAGTTGCATTTCGCGTAAATTAAAGTGACTTTAGTAAATTTATCAAAGCGGGTTTGCCTCAGCTTCCCATTTTTCGCACACGGATTTTAACGGTATTAGCGGTACGTTCGGCCACAATAATAAAGGGCGATGCGACATCTACCACCTGCTGGAACAGGGTGTTCATGGTTTCGATGGTAAACGTCGGCTTGATGTGACCGGGGCGCAAATAGACAATGCCGGTGATCGGCTCGCCGTTGAGTACCGCTAAAGTGCCGAAATCGCTGTCATGGTAAGTACCAGGCGATTTTCAGCCTTGGCGCGACGAAGGATGACGACATCATCGCTGGCCATCAACCCAACCTCTTTGACCGAAACGATGTCCAGCCCATGCCCACGCCAATAGGCTGTTACGTCGGGGTGAATGTTTTCATCGGCCAGAAAAGCAAACTGGCGCAGGTTCATGAGAGTACCTCGGCACTCAGAACCACTTCGTTTTTGAGCGACCTGGCCGCATACCGTAGTGCCTCCTCAACATCTTCAGGCGTGAGGTGCGGGTAGGCTTTGACAATGTCATCTCGTGATGCACCGGAAGCGACCAATTCCAAAAGAAATTCCACACTGATGCGCGTGCCTTTGATGCAAGGCTTACCACCCAAAATCGCCGAATTGGCTACAATGCGAGTGAACATATTTTCTTTTCTTTCTAAATGCAGGAACCTTGCGTGAATCAGTTTTCACTTTCTGGGGCGATATACTCTGAACCAGGATTTATGGGATTTTCAGGATGTCAGAACGCGGTTGCCAAGACCTTTGGCACAGGCAAAATTCTAACAAGAACTGATCGCATCATTCGCAAGTTTGCCTCTTTGGCTGGCATGGAGTACCGTCAGCCCGATGATTTCGCCTCGCTCATAACGGATAACGACATCGTCTTCCGTAAGTTCGCTGTCGTCGGCACGACTCGGTTTTTTGAAATTCAGATAAAGCACATCTGCCACTTCATCATAGCTAGACCAGACGCGCTTGAAAGGCATCTGCAATAACCGTGGGGTCAGATTCAACACTTCTTGGAGATTTAGAGCGGCCATAGCTTGCTTCTCCTTTGTACCTGCTTAATTTTACTCGTGAAGAAGGCCGTTATCACAAAGCCATCCTCTTTAGACGTTTCTTTGTACACTACCACCAGATACATTTCCGCAGCCATTGCTTTTGTCGCAAGAAGCTCGCCGCTCTTGCCTTCATAAATGGCATCCGGATTCTGAACGGCTTCGAGTACTTCAAAAAACGAGCCTGCCATTTCCGAATGTTCTTCGGTGATGTGCAGCCATCTTTCTGCTGTGAGGCGAATCGCGACACCGTTTTTTGAAATTGCCTTCTCAACCTCCATAGTGGCTCCTATTCTTGTGCCGGCTTGGGATTTCCAGCTCGGTACCGCATTGGGGGCACTGTGACTCCTTGCGGCGGAAGGCTGGAATGGCCTAAGAATTGAGAAAATAGTTTTTGTACTGACTGGAGATTGAATAACATTTGGTTTTTCCCCTGTTTTCTTTTCTCACATAACCTAATTGTAACAGTTCTTCCAGAAGATTGCGCAGTTGGATTCTTTTGACACCTACTAATTGCTGTAGCTTTTCATCTGAAGCACTGGTATAAGAAACGCCGGCAAGATATTTCAACAAAACCAGATGAGATTTTTTCAATACCTGTTCTATTTTGTTATAGTCTGTCTCTTGAGATTCTAAACAATGCAGCAGAGAAACCTTTTTATCCTTTTTGCTGGCAGCAAAATCCAAAGCATTTTCTGCCAATCTCAGAAGTGTTTTAGAGATACCATTGGATTGCTCAAAAATAAAATCAAGAGCTTCTTCTTCAAACAAATCCTCAATACCGATTTTAGGAAAAACATGCTGAACGCGATATTGCAAGAATCGTTTAAAATTGCTTTTGTTGAGAGGCGGAATAAAGACTATTTTGTCAAATATTGCCCCAACTGCTTCGGTGTATTTGGCAACTTCCGCAGAACCTGCTACAAAAAAGGTGTAGCCCTTAGTAAAAAGAATCTCTCGGGAGCGCGTAAGCATGCGCAGAAATTCATCCAGTTTGCCCAAATGGTCTGCCTCATCCATGAAAATGGTAATGTTTTCATAGCCAATTTGGGTTACAATTTCGAGGAAGTCTGCCAAATATTGAGCGACATTTTTCATCGGCAGAATCTGCACATAATTTTGAATACAACGGCGTCTTTCAATTTGCTCTTCATATTGTAAATGACCACCGGCTATTGCTAAAGCCACGTTGGCGCCCTTCTGGGAAGTTTTTATTGTGTTGTCCTCCACTTTCTCCGTGTAGTTTCCTGCCAAACGAATCATATTGTCAAATAACGCATCCCCATACCGTTTCTCGGCTACCCATTTGCGAATCAAGGCCAATGGTTTGGTGAGTTTACGCTGTTCGATTTCCTGCACAATATCAAAACATATGGTCAATAGAAATTCATTGATCGCTTTCTCCACATTGGATTCCGTAATGATAACACGACTGCAAAAACGCCTTCGATAATGGTAACTGATATAAAGGATAAAATCTACAAAAGAAGTTTTGCCGGCGCCAAAAAGTCCATAGACAAGAGCTCTTTTATCTTTTATGCTCGTCAGTATCTCCAGCTTGCTCTCAAGGGACTCTGGCAATAGGAACATGGCTTCTTCTTTGCTACATGCTTCTTTATTCCTAAAATCTTTGAACAAGGGAAATATATCAAAAGGATTTTGCGTTAAGTGCATAGCAGCGTAAATGTTTTTTTCGGTTTTTAGGTAGTTATATTCGCTCATTTATTGCCTTGTGTCAATGTGTCAATAACAATATAAATCAGAACAATGATACATTAACACATATCTGTCAATGTGTCAATAATAAATTTGAACAAAAGAGTGACACGTTGACATTGGCTGCCCTACCACGATTTATGGGATTCTCATGATGTACAGGATGGCCTTATCCCATCCATCCCAAAAATCCTTCCCCGCATCCTGGTTCAGGCTTTTTAATCTTGCGCTGGCTTGGGAATTTCCAGCTCGGTGCCGCATTTGGGGCACTGCGACTCCTTGCCAGCCGCTTCCTTAGGAGCGCGCAGGAGTTGTTTGCATTGCGGGCAGGCAAAGCGTATCCTGTCGTCAGCCTTGCCTGGTTGAGCGGATTTTCCCGGCAGCGCAGGCGGAATGGCAGGGCGAAGGGATTCTTGCAGGGCCGCCTGTGGTGCCGGGGATTTTGGCTCTGCCGTCGGTAGCCCGCACAGCTCCAGAATGTAGATGTATAATCCATATTCTGGACTACAGTCGAAGAAGGCGTTCGTTTGCGAACTAAATGAATGACCCTGCACTGAATCTGCAGGGTATCTAAACGACTGGAAGTCGAATTCAGGCGTAAAGCCAGCTAAAGAAATAGGCTAAAGCCCGCTAA
>JAGVGO010000089.1 GCA_020057085.1 Planctomycetota bacterium
AAGGCGCATAGCCGTAGCTCTGTAACTGAGGGCGCGACGACGCCATTGGTCAAAAGATCAAGTAAGTTGTAAAGGTTATTTTTTTACAGCGACTAAGTATCAGGAAGAGGTAAGTTTCAGAATCAAAACCGTGTGGATTTGATCTACATCTTTCGGTTGCAGTTTTAAATTCCAGAACATCCCGATTTCTTCATTGATCGAGTTGTCGTTTTCAGCTTTGTTCGACGAGGCCCTTGGAATCTCGACATGACCGATATAAAGACCGGCAGGATAGGTACTCTCAAAACCAGAGGTCAAAACTTCGGCTGTAGACCAATCCTGGTAGTTTTTTTCTACCAGTTGCAATTGACAGAATTTTCCCATGCCTATACATAACCCTTCGCCGTTTTTAATTTCTTTGTCTTTGACATGGGAAATCAATGTGACCCCTATGCGAATCAATGGATCTGTCACATACAACACACGGCTGACGTGACTACTCGCTTCCCACACACGGCCCACAAGCGCATTGCCGGAAACTACCGGGCTGCCGACGATCACGCCGTCTTTAAATCCGCGATCTACAACGAACGACCGTCGTTGCGAGGTGCTATCCCGTCTAGCCAAAATCGAAGCAGGGATGGCGTAAGGAATTTTTTCCGATGAAAATTTTTGGCGAAACTGGGTGAGGTCTTCCGCCTGTTTTTGGGCAATCAATAATTTCCAGGACAATACTGCCACTTCTTCGCGTAAATTGTCCATCTCTGTTTCACGGTTGGCAGGAGAATCTACGCCGACAGTCTTTTTATTCTCATTGCGTAGCCAGGTAAAAAATGTGATACGCTGGGAAGAAAGAGAGGGGGCTAAATAGAGAAGTGTCGAGATACCCAACAAGAGAAGCAAAATCAAATATGATTTAGTTTTTGCAGAAGCCATATCATAATCTCATGCTCTGTACCTTTGTACGGATCTTTTGAGCCAACCATAAAATTTTTGTGCCAGCTCTCCGTCAATGTATCCCAAATCTTTTTGAAAAAAAACCGGCGTCCCGCCTGGGAGCGCCGGCTTTTTATTCCGACATACACAACACGGTACGTAGCAAATCCAGTTGGTTGAGCACTTCGCCTGTGCCACGGGCCACGGCTGTCATAGGATTTTCTGTAATGGCTACCGGAAGATCGGTTTCTTTTTCAATGACTTTGTCTATGCCCCGCAGCAATGCCCCCCCGCCGGCCAGAACGATTCCTTGCTCGACCAAGTCGCCTGCCAGTTCTGGCGGCGTCTTTTCCAAAGCGATTTTGATGTTCTGGATGATTTGGTTGATTGGTTCCATGATGGCTTCACGGACTTCTTCGGAGCGGATGGTCGTTTTGCGCGGCAAACATGCCATCAAATCGCGCCCTTTGACTTCCAGGGTCATCTCCTGTTCCAGCGGGAATGCCGAACCGATCTCTTTTTTGATTCTTTCCGCCGTTTGCTGGCCGATTAACAGATTGTAGGTTTGTTTGATGTATTGAATGATGGCTTCATCCAGGTCATCGCCAGCAATGCGCACGCTCTGCGATATCACCATTCCTGCCAGCGAAAGGACTGCCACTTCGGTAGTGCCACCACCAATATCCACAATCATGCTGCCAATCGGTTCGGTAATGGGTAAACCTGCGCCGATACCTGCGGCCAGAGGTTCTTCGATAAGATATACTTCTCTAGCGCCGGCCCGCAAAGTAGAATCTATCACCGCTTGCCTTTCCACGCCGGTAATGCCAGAAGGAATGGCAATCACTATGCGTGGCTTGGCGCCCCATTTTTTACCCTGGGCTTTACGAATGAAATATCGCAACATCGCTTCGGTAGTGACAATGTCGGCTATCACTCCATGTTTTAAAGGGCGGATAGCCACAATGTTCTCAGGGGTTTTGCCAATCATGTCCTTGGCCACATCCCCTACCGCATTCCCGTTCAAGAGTACCGTATTGGTACCTTTTTTGACCGCTACTACCGATGGTTCATTGATGATAATGCCTTGACCTTTGAGGCACACCAGGGTATTGGCCGTGCCGAGGTCTATCCCCATATCAATGGAAAAAAGCCCCAACACTTTATCAATTATATTCATGTTGCCCTCAAGCCCCGCTCCTCGTGGGCGGGGTAGTTGACGTATGCTCGTTGAGGAAAACAGCTGCTTGCTTTCAGCGGAAGCACGTGGTTTCTATTTGATCCGCTCTGCTTTGGTTTCTGCTTTGCCCAGACCATAAATCGTATAAAGCTGCGTGCCGATCAACAGAACCGCCAAAATTAGGAAAACCGAAGTCAAAAGGACGAGGATTGATTCCATTTCTCCACCAGAGGACGTGGTTATGGGGAGTTCTGCGGTTTCTCCCTGTTCCTGCAAATCTTTAATTTCTTCTTCCATTGCTATTCCTTATTGACTAAAAACTACCTTCACCACCGATACGAGTCGTTACGTTGTCGCCTCTTTTGATCGCCTTCACCGTCATATCTTTGACGATGCGGGCGGCAGACATATCCTTATAGACTTCTTCTACGGTAATGCGACCGATAAATTGATTGCCGCGAAATACGGTAAACTGATAGCCTTTTTCCACCCCGCGATCGCTGCCCCTATTGATCATGACGATAGGAACCTGATCACTCACGGCGACAATCTCTCCATCCAGTGGTTTGGCTCGCTTGAAAAGGGCTGGAATATTGACGCCGGCGTCTTTCACCGCGCGAATTACCTGTTTTGCCTCTACCAGCTCTTTTTGTGATCTCTGCAGCAGTTTTTCCTTTTCTGCCAATTCGCCTTGTAAGTTACTCAACTGGATTTCCAGAC
The DNA here is from genome assembly GCA_020057085.1 of Planctomycetota bacterium. Taxonomy (GTDB): domain Bacteria; phylum Planctomycetota; class Uabimicrobiia; order Uabimicrobiales; family JABWCH01; genus JAGVGO01. The sequence goes on from JAGVGO010000089.1 coordinate 2,816, forward strand.
GCTGCTGTTCATTTTGCGCTTCTTCCTTGGCTTTCGTGGCATCTTCCATTACCTGCTTCTGGTTGTCGATAGTCTTTTCCAGTTCAGTGATACGAGCTTCCTTGTCTCGCAAACGATCATTGATTTCTTTAATATCCGTACCAATCTTGGTGAGAGAGGTCTTAAAATCAAGATTTTCGCGTTTGAGCTGATTGTTTTCTTCCCCAATACGCTGGATTTTATCTTTGTATTCTTTCGCGGTCTTTTCGCGTTCGGTGGCTAGGGCGCGCAAATTGGCAATACGTGCCTCACCATCCTGTTTTTCCTCTTTAAGCCTTTTGGCTTCTTTTTCACGATCCGATTTTTGTTCCAGATACATTTCTCGATAATCCCATTTTTGGGACAACAGAGTTGCTGCGAAACCGAGATAGAGAACACTCAAAACAAAATTGACAACAATGAAAACTCTGGCAATTTGATTCATAGATAAGATCGCGGCAGATACCCGCATCATTTGGCTGGGGGAGGAAGCCGCGCCTCCTTTTTAAATATCAGAACCCAACATCTTCTGCTAACACATTCGCTATTCGTTCGTTTGTATTTTTTTGTGGACAAGAGAGCTTCGGAATTGCCCTCTTCTTTAACAGAGAAATAAACCTATCCGCAGTGATAATAACATAAAAAAAACGTAAGCGCAAGAATTTTTTAACAAAAGCCGATTAGATTTTTTATTTGCTTTCACCCAATGATTTCAAGAGAATGGAGCGGAAGGATGGCAGGATTATGGGATAGGCAAGCCTGGCAATCCTGCAAATCATTCTACTCATCCAGGTTCAGAGCAAAAAAATAATTTCTGCTGGCAATTTTCTGAGATTTGCCGTATAATTCGGCCATGGACAACATCATTTCACAAAACCACGAAAACGGCATACAAGCCAGCGGACAGATGAGTCTTGGTGAACACCTCGACGAATTGCGGCGACGAGTGATTTATTCGCTGTACGCTTTGTTTGGCGTGCTCATTATCTGCTTCGCCGACCAGCAGTTCTACATGAAGCTGGTACTCATACCACACACCCAGGCGATGCAGGCCTTGCAGTTGCCGGCAACCATTCAGGTACTGCATTACGAGGAATCTTTCTTTTGTCATCTCAAGGTGGCGTTTATCGCCGCGCTCATTCTGACTATCCCGTACATGTTCTACCAGGCGTGGTTATTCGTGTCGGTGGCTCTCTATGCACACGAAAAACGCCACTTGCAATTGTTTTTGCCCTTTGCCGTAGCACTGTTTATGATTGGCGTGCTGTTCGGCTATTTTATTCTTATCCCGCTGGGACTTCGTTTTCTCGGCAGCTACGGTGTCGAAGAAATCCGCATCGGTTTTACCCTGTCTTCTTACCTGTCCCTATTCTTCTTGCTCACCATCGTATCGGGTCTCATCTTTGAATTGCCTCTTGTCATGGTGTTCATCACCCGCATCCATTTGCTGCACAGTGAGGATTACGTCAACCAGTGGCGTTATTTCGTGCTGTTCGCCTTTGTCCTCGCTGCAGTGCTCACACCACCCGATGCGGTGACCCAGACTCTCATGGCCATTCCACTCATCCTGCTCTATTTTTTGGGTATCATGGTCTGCCGCATCGTCGAACGGTGGGAACTCATCCGGCGTTTTCTGAGCAGCTAATGACTATATTGCGACCTAAAATCTGCGGCTGTATCGTCGAGGCGGATGTTGCCCTCATTGAGCGAATGGCTCCGTTGGTCGATTTATTTGAGCTGCGTTTGGACCTCATCGGTGATAACTGGCGAGAAATTGTGAGTCATCTCAAGAAGCCATGGATTGCCTGTAACCGTTCACCGGAGCAGGGCGGCCAGGGAGAAACCGACGCCGGTAAGCGGCTCTTCAAGCTGCACCAGGCAATCGCCTGCGGGGCAGCCATCGTGGATATAGAATGGCAAACTCCGTCGCTGACAACGGTAGTCGCATCGCTAAACGGACAGGTGGAGACGCTCGTTTCCTGGCATGATTTTTCCGCTACACCTCCTCAGCCTGCGCTGCTGGAAATAGTGCGCCGGCAAAGCGAAGCGGGTGCGGCTATTGTCAAGGTGGCGGCCATGTCACGCAGTAAAAGCGACGCGCTGCGCATGCTGCGCCTTTTTCCCTGCTGTCCGAACTTGCGACTCGTGGCCGTGGCTATGGGTAGTCACGGCACATGGACCCGCGTGGTCGCGCCATTTTGCGGCGCTTATTTTACCTATGCTGCTCTGTCCTACGGCAAAGAAGCGGCCCCTGGCCAGCTTACAGTGGTGGCACTCCGCCAAATCTATGCCAATGCTGCCAAAAATTTGCAAATTTCTCAAAAAGTTATGGAAAAAACAAGCTAAGTGCGTTATAATGTAAACTTCCTATTGCATAGAAAGAACCCATCCGATTTTTTTCAAAATGAAACATTGAAGGATGTAAAATATGGGAACAATGTATACTATCGTGCAAACTTTATTTGTCATTGCCGGTATTTTGATGGTCATCCTCATTTTGCTACGCAAAAGCGATGTGGCTGGCCTGTCGAGCGCTTTTGGCGGTCTGGGTGGTGACACCGCCTTCGGTGTCAAGACACAGAAGCAGCTCGATAAGATTATCACCTACGTCGCCATTTTTTTCATGGTTGCCGGACTGTTGCTCAACACCCCAAAAATGAAGGCCAAACCTACACCACCGGTGACACCGACGACTACACAGGAAACGCCGACGACTCCAACGACTCCGACCACACCAAGCACGCCTAACAAATAGTTGATTGTGAAGAGCGGGCAGACAATTATCTAGATAGCAACGGGTAGCGACATGAAAAGTATGACGGGGTACGGCAGACGTGTATGGGAGAATGGTCTCATCCACGTTGAAGCAGAAGTCCGCTGTGTCAACGGGCGCTACTTCAGCCTGTCCAGCAAACTGCCCCAGGAGCTTGCCTCGCACGAGAGCGAAATCAAACAAATGATTGGGCAAAAAATTTCCCGTGGCAGCGTCTTCCTGACCGTCTCTTATAAAGACGATACCTTGCCGGATAGCGAAGTCAACGAAGTTTTATTGAGCCATTACTACCAAAGGCTGAAAAGCGTCGCCGAAAAACTGAATACACTACCCCCGACATTCGATGCACTATTGCATCTGCCCGGAGTAGTAGACACCCTGCTAAAACCTTGCCTCAACGAACAAAAATGGCAACAGGTGTGCGAGGTGATCCGTGGCGCACTGCACGATATGGAAGCCATGCGCGAACGCGAGGGCAACAAGTTGGGCGAAGAAATTTGCGGCTATTGGCAAGAAATACAAACAAACATCGAGACAGTCGCCAAGCAGGCACCGACCATAGTGGCCAGTTACCGCGACAGACTCAAGAAACGGCTGCGTGAACTTGCTCAGGAAGAAAGCTTCCATTACACCGACGAAGACATTTTGCGTGAAGTCGCTCTCTTCACCGACAGAGTGGACATCAGTGAAGAGATCAGCCGTAGTACAAGCCATCTTAAGCAAATACGTGAACTCTTGGCGCAAGACGAACCTTTGGGCAAAACCTTGGAATTTTTACTTCAGGAGATTGTCAGAGAGGCCAACACGATAACTGCCAAGGCTAACGATGCGGAATGTTCGCGTTGTGTGGTGGCGATCAAAACGTTGGTTGAAAAAATAAGAGAACAGAGCCAAAATGTCGAGTAAAAAAAGTGGCAGAATCGTGATCGTGTCTGGACCTTCCGGCGTAGGCAAGACTACGATTTGTCGCATGTTGCGAACACGTATCCGCGATATGGTGTGGTCTGTCTCGGCCACTACCCGCCCTCAACGGCCTAAAGAAGAGGATGGCAAAGATTACTTTTTTTTGAGCGAAGAACAGTTTTGCCAAAAAATTGCCGCCGGCGATTTTTTAGAATATGCCCAGGTACACGGCTGTTATTACGGCACACCGAAAAAACTGGTAGACGACGCCATCGCCAATGGCCGCCACTGTTTTTTAGAGATTGATGTCCAGGGGGCGCGCACGATCCGTGAGTCTCGCCACTACAACTTGCTACAGATATTCATTGCCCCTCCGGATGTGCAAGAATTGAAGCGCAGATTGGTCGCTCGTGCCAGTGACAACCCGCAGGTAGTGGAGCGACGTTTGCAAAATGCGCTGCGTGAATTGCAAGAGATGGAATATTACGATTACCGGGTTGTCAATAGCGACATCGAAGAGGCAACGACGGCAGTGGAAGTCATTTTAAGCAAAGAATTGTTTGGAGAGCAATATGTTGGAACAATATGACCTGGAACCTTATGTCAAAAAGTATGGCGCGTTTCACTATACTGTGTTGATCCAGAAACGGTTGAAAGAACTCAAGCTGATCTCTTTCAAATCTGGTCATCAGCAAAAAACGGACACTTTGATCGAACTCGTCATGAAGGAAATTCTGGAAGACAAAATCCAGCTCATCGCCGAAGAAGAAGAAAAAATCCCTGAACTTTCGATGCAGGATATTATGGCTGACAGCCAGGTTGAAGAAGGCGATGCAGATTGAATTGGAAAAAAAAGTTAGGCGTCCGGTGAAAAATAAAATACCCAGATATTTTAAATGCCTGTAGCCGCAGGATTTAACCGGTTTTAACCGGCGAAACCTGCGCCGAATTGGTTGTAACATCCGATTGCGGCGCAGGCTTTGGCGGCCTACGGCCACCTGCAGCCTACGGCTACGGTTCTGTGACACAGTGCAATACCCTCTCTACAAAAGCCTGCGAGCCGGCTATCAACCCGTGCGTAAGCACTTCCTGATGTCTCATCCCTTTTTCTTCTTTTTTTACAGATCTAACCAGAAAGTGGTGCTTTATGCACGATAAAACTCTGTTGTGCTGCTGCCTCTTGCTCCTTTTTCTTTTGCCGTTATGGACTCAGGAGCAAAAAGAGGTAAAGCCGACGTGGTATGTGTACAGCCTCGGCGGGCGGCAGATCGGACGGGCAGCCGTTGGTTATCTGGTGGAGCGCGACGTGGTACGGAAAAAAAAACTGCGTTACCGCAGCCAGGGCAGTGTAAGCTACGAAGAGTACAGTGCGGTGCTGAACCGCGATTTTTCGCTGTGCTCGCTTTCTCTTAAAACAAAAGAACAGGGGCAGAACGAAGGGTTGTGGGTGATCACGGTGAGCGATCGCATCGTCATCCAAACGCCAGAGCAGGTGCTTACCCTGCCTGGGCAGAAATTGTACCTAGAAATCGAGGACTGGCTGCGCCAGCTTTTTTTGGCACAACCCGTGACCGGCAAAGTGTATCAAGGCGCACTCCTGGCCTCGAATCGCCGCGAAGTGACACGCGCCAAGGCCCGCTATATGGGCGCGGTGGAATTGCCGCTTGGATTTTACACTCATTCCTGCCATGCCTTCAAAGTCATCACCCAGGAACTCAAGAATTTCTGGGCCGAAGCCTGGCTCGACCAGAACGGCAATCTGGTAAGCTATCGCCTCGGCAGTTTTATCGTGCTGCCCATGCCATCCTACTGGCAGGCAGAGTATGAGACACATGAAGCGATTGCGGCGCCAATGGTATTCGATGTGGCAGACATCTCACGCATCGCTCTTGAAGCAGGCGGCGACGGCCAGATGACGGTGAAAGCCGGTGATTACCAGAAAATGGAAGGGCAGGAGTTGGTGTTGCACCAATTGCCGCCGCCACCTTCTTTGAGCCTGGAAACACTGGCCGCGCTCCTTGCACAGCTTACGCCCTTCCGCTATGCGCCGCTGACTCATCCGCTCATCCGCAAAACGGCGGCGGTGGCGCGCCAGGATGCACGTACGCCGCTGGCGATGATTCGCAACATCACCGGCTGGGTGAGCCGTCACATGGTGAGAGAGCAGACACCCTCAGGACTGGAATTGGCCATGGCGTTTGCCTTTGTGCCCGAAGCTCCGGCGCTCACAGTCGTGGCACTGTGCAGAGACTGTGGAATTCCGGCGCGGGTGACGGCGGGGCTACGCTATCATCCCGGCCGATGGGTGTATACCTGTTGGCCGGAAGTGTACCTTAAAGCCTGGTATCCGCTAGATTACAGCGACACGGATGCGTTTGCCGGCGGTGCCTCTTTCCTCGCGCTTCTGCCCGACACCACATGGATCGAACAGAAACAACCGCCGGCCCTGGCTCTCACCATGCACAGCGTGGTCAAAAAAGGGCGACTCCTCGATTTGGCGCAACCAGCCACGTTTTGCCTCGCCACCCACAATGTTTTTAGCGACTGGCTACTCGGCATTGGTTGTGATAAACCGGCTGGCTGGGACATAGCAACCAAGGATATCACCAGCGATTTTTTGTTGTGGCACGGCAGCCGCAGCGAACTGATCTTGTGCAAAATATTCGCCCTGCCCAAACCGCTCAACGAAATTATCGCCTCGCTGCAAAAAAAGATGGGCGAAGAGGAACAGTGGCAGGTGTTGTGGCAGGCCAGACGCGACTTTGCCCAGGGCAATGGCCTTGAACTGGCACTCAAGTCACCCAGGGGCGGTGCGATCTATCGCGCTTTCCTTGCGGAAAAAGGCTGCAAAGGCGTATTGCTGCTGTTGATCGCCGCGCCCGACGAACTGGCCGCCGCAGAAAAATCGCTGCAAACTATGGTCGTGTCCCTCAAGCTGGAATTACCGTGAACTGCGGTGAAAAAGAGTTGCCTTGAAGAGGGCAAACAGCTATAATACACTTTCACTTTAAAAAAAACCCTGGGCCGGATGGGGGCCTTCTATGAAACATGTTCTGTCGGACTTATCGGACCTGTCAGACTTGTCGGACCTGTCGGATAAAGTTTCATCTTGAAAAAATTGGCCCCGCCAAATGGGTGGCTTCTGTGAAACTAGACTCATTCATTTATTGCTGGAATTACTATGGCAAAATCCGTTGGCATTGATATTGGTTCCAAAAGTCTGAAAATACTTGAGCTGGAAGCTATCGGCGAACATGTAAAGATTACCCATTTTTTTAATCTGGACATACCGTTCGGCGGCAACAAAGTCGCGGAAGCAGATCTCTTGGCAGAGCCGATCAAGCACATCTTTCACGAGCATCACCTGGAACGAAACAACGTTGCGATCTCGCTACCTACCCAGGATTGTATTTTGCGCGAAATCCTCGTAGACTTTTCGCACGACGAGCACATCAAAAAAATCATCAAGTACGAGGCGGAAAAATATCTGCACTCATGTACCGTGGAAGATGTAGTGATCGAATATTGCAAGCTACAGATCATAGGCGAAAGCAAGGCCAAGGTATTCCTGGCCGCAGTCCCGAAAGAAATCATCAGTCGCCGTCTGGAACTTCTCAAAGCTTGCGATTTGGATCCGCTGGTGGTGGATCTCGACATTATGGCCATTACCAACCTGGTGCGGCTCACCTCACCATCGGCCGACAAAGGGACGATCGCCATCGTTGACGTGGGTGCCGTGTCCACCAAACTGGCGATCATATGTCATGGCGAACTCCGCCATGTACGTGCTATCCGTGTCGGTAGCAATATCCAGGACCAGGCAACGGCACCTGCCAAGCCGGATGTACCAACAGAAGAAATTTCCGATGAAGTCCATGCCATTGATTGGGATATTGAAAGCGAACTCATCATTTCGCTGCCGGCGCCCGAAGGTATGGAAGGGGATCGCATAGTGTTGGTGAAAAAAGAGGAAGCAGCGGTCACGCAGAAGAAACCGGAGCAAATTTTCGAGCGGCTGCTACGTGAATTTAAACGCACCATGCTCAATATCGACGTGGAAGGGCCGATAGACCTCATCTATGTCACGGGGGGCGGGTCGCAGCTTCCAGGGCTGTCAGAAAAATTCCAAGAGGCGTTGCAGGTGAAAACCGTGCCTCTCGACATTCCGGAAAAAATTCAGCGCAGCCACGACCTAACGGAAGACATCACGGTGCATGCGCCGGTGGCTCTCGGCCTCGCTCTTGGCCTGCTCGACAAAAAATACAAAGGCATGAATTTCCGCAAGGAAGATTTCTCCTACACCAACCGCTTTGAACTCATCAAAGAGCCTCTTTCGGTATGTCTCACTGTGCTCATGCTGCTCATTTTCCTGCTTACTTACCAGCTGCAGACACTGCGTCTGCAAAAAGAAAAGTCGTACGACGAATTGCTGGGGCGGGTCGAGACTGTACACACCCGCATTTTTGGTGAAGGAGCCGAAGGCAGCAAGTTCAACAAAATTTACAATCTGTGGGATAAGCTCAAAAATGAGGAGGAAAATCGTCAGGGTGGCGGCGTGCCGCCTCTGGAAGACGGTTTACTGCGCTGGCAAGAGATTGCCCGTGCCTTTGCCACAGTGCGCAATCGCTACTATATTACCATTACCCGCTTCAATCTGGAACCCAGGGAGGCTATCATAGAAGGCGAAGCGGACAGCGACGAGGCTCTGGATCTCTTGAAACACGTCATCTGCAAGATCAAACAAGTTGACCCTGACGATGCCAAGACGCGTGTCTCTATCAACGAGTCTAACCCCAGTCCCAAAGATGCGCCGCTCAAACGGCGCTATCGGTTCCAGTTGGGTTATCGCGGCGGGGATTAAAAAAACAGGAGAGTATGCATGGCCAACCCGAAAAATGCCAGCGAAGGCATGGATGTCACCAAAATTTATCTTTTCACCATCGTCTCGCTCATCATTGCCAGCCTGGTCTGGTTGCTGTACAACTATTTCCTCGGCTTGCGCTACCAGAAGCAGTTCCGGCAAGGGGTCAGCGATATCCAGCGCATCCTCGAACTGGAAGAAAAACTGCCGGCAAAACCGGCCTTCAACGTCAACGAAATCCGCATTGACAACGAGTTTGAATTTTTCAAACGCACGGTGCGTAACCTGCCGGACATCGAGGTGGAAAGCCCGCCGCTCCAGGTGGAAAACATCGCCGGCGTACTGGTCGAAGAGAAACGCTACGTGGTGCATTTCGATAAAGGCATCAAACGTGAGGATCTCGCCCGCTACATCTTCAAGATACAGGAAGCCAAGCCGTTCCTAAAGGTGAAGTCCCTGACTCTGCAAAAGATCGAGAACGTGCCTGCGCACCAGGATTTGTGGAAAACAGAGGTGTACTTCGCCTTCCGCCGGCCAAAGAACAATTGAGCAGAAAATAGTTCCGTCTATGCGCTATAGGCGCAAAATTTTATAGCCCCGTGTAACGCACGGGGAATCTGATTTTGAAATAAATATTAGGAGAAACCTATGCCGTATACAGCAGAAGTAAGTGTATCCCACAATACGCCCGCATGCCTTCTGTTCCTGGTAGACCAGTCCGGTTCTATGCAGGATCCGTGGGGCAAGAACGGAAAACCAAAGTCTGAGGCAGTAGCCATTGCCATCAATAAACTCCTGGACACTGTAGTACTCCGTTGTACCAAGAACGAAGGGGTGCGGGATTACTTTGATGTGGGTGTGATTGGCTATGGCCCTGGCCAGACTGCAAAATTTGCCTGGTTAGGCAAACTTTGTAACAGTAAGTTAGTTTCTGTAAGCAAGCTGAGAGATAGCGCAGAGATATTCACGACCAAGAAGAAAATAGACGCAGGCGACGGAACACTCATCGAAATCCCGGTGGAAATGCCTAAATGGTTCGATCCGGTTGCTGAGGCTACGACTCCTATGCATCAGGCTTTTAAGCTTGCCGCAGAGACTTTGAAAGATTGGATCGCGCAACATCCCAACAGCTTTCCGCCCGTAGTTTTCAATATTACTGACGGTATGCCCGATGATTCTGCCCAAGCCGAAAGCGAAGCTGGCTTGCTCAGAAATATGGCAACTTCAGATGGCAATGTACTCTTGTTTAACGTGCATATTTCTGAAAAATCGGGTCAGGAAATAGCATTTCCGGAAAATGAGAATAGCCTTCCTGATAAGTTTGCCCAGATGCTATTCAGGATGTCTAGTAATTTGCCCACCCCTTTTCGCGCTTTAGCCTCTAAGGACGGCCCTCCCATAGGAGAGAATGCGCGAGGTTTTTTATTCAACGCGGATGCTGTGAAGTTGATAGAATTTATTGATATCGGCACCAGAGTCCAGGAAATACGGTAAGAGAACGCAAGATGAAGGACAACAATGAAGTGTATCTACAGGCCAGAAAGTTTCGCATAGCCAAGTGTAACACCCCTATCCAAGCGTGTGAGGATGCCATTGGCTGGAACTTAAAGCAGGGGAGGTTTGCGGTGTGCGATGGGGCAACTACCTCCTCTTACAGCGCAGAGTGGGCAAGTTTGTTAGCGGATTTATTCGTTGAGTGTCCCCCGCCTGATATTTCGCCGGCAGGTTTGCAGGCCTGGTTGGACCCCATTCAGAAGAAATGGGCGCAAGCGATACCCTGGGATAAACTGGATTATTTTAGCAAAAGAAAAGCCCGCACGGGCGCCTATGCCACGTTAGCTGGGATGTGCCTGGATCCGCCCACAGAATTTCCTAATGGCCGCTCAGGTTGGGTTAGCGAAAAGATAAAGACGCAGATAAGTGTCGTCGAAGATTCGTGTATTTTTTTATTGAGAAACGGCGCTATTGCACGCTCGTGGGCATATACCCAGTCATCCCAGTTCCAAGGCCCTCCCTACGCGATTGGTTCTCTTGCCGAAAAGAATTGCCAACTTGCAACTTATTGGAAAACAGAGCAGGTACATGCACAGCACGGCGATCTTTTTATCATTGCCACAGATGCCATCGCCAAATTTTTGTTGAGCCGTTTTGAGCAAGACGCACAGCGGTGGCAGCAAGCACGGGAATGGCTAAATGACCTGCTCTTTATTCCCGATGAAAAAGAGGCCGAGAATCGTTTTGACGATTTTGTAAACCAGAGGCGCTCTAGCCAAGAACTTCGTGACGATGATGTGGCCATCATTTTACTTTCGTTTGAAAAGCAAGGGCTATGAAAACATACAAATTACCATTACTGCTAACGCCTCAGGTAGAGGGAGGTTATACAGTGACCTCTCCCATCTTACCAGAATTAGTCACAGAAGGGGATAGTATTGAGTTGGCAATAGCTAATGCCAAGGATGATGCGTGTGTAAAAACCCCTCACCACGGATGTGGTGCAGTAATAAAGCCTGGTCACTTTAGTGCCAGGAACCAGGCAAAACAAAGGGTTGCGCCCA
>JAGVGO010000132.1 GCA_020057085.1 Planctomycetota bacterium
GGAAAGGCGCATAGCCGTAGCTCTGTAACTGAGGGCGCGACGACGCCATTGGTCAAAAGATCAAGTAAGTTGTAAAGGTTATTTTTTTACAGCGACTAAAGCAAAGCACGAATAATTAAGGAGTTACCTTATGAAAAAAGTAAGTTTTATTTCCGTCTGCTTCAGTTGCACTCTATGCGTATTGGGTTGTCAGGGCACAGAAAACACCAGAAATATAGATGTAATCTATCCTACGGCTGATGTCAGATCGTATATGTACCAGAACAAACAGGGAGAGCAGCCGGTAAAAGTGCAGCCCAAGATTGAGGTGAAAGAAACCGGCAAAGTGGAAGTGTTGCCATCACCTAAAGTGGTTCAGCCCACCGCTCCGGTCATGCCTGTGGTACAGAAGAAAGAGGAAGCAAGCAAGCCGGTAGTTGCGGTCGTGCCCAAAATCGAACCTAAACCGCAGCCGGTGGCCAGCGCCAAAAAAACGCAGCCAGTGGCCAGCGCCAAAAAAGAAGTGAGCCAGGAGGTGAAAGCGACGCCCAAAGTGGCCAAGAGCGAGGAAGCCAAAGAAAAAGATAGAAAATTTTTCCTGCGTATTATTTCATTGCCCTACCATGAATATTATTCGAAAATGGCGACCAAGATCGCCGACTATATGCACAAGGAAAAGGGCATCGAACTTTCCAAGGCGCGTGTTTCCAATCACCAGAAGACTAAATATTGGGTAGTGGATGTGGGCAAATTCGACTCGGCAGATACCAAAGAGGCCAAAGAATTCCAGAAAAAAGTGCAGGACATTAAATACGACGGCACCTACCAGTTCAAAGACGCCTTCTTCATTTCCTACTAGCTTGTCTGAACATGAATTTTTTCGCTCGATTTTTACGTGACCATTCGCTCGTGCAAAGTCTCTTCCTCGACGATGCGAACAACGAACGCTTGCACCAGAAGACGCCGGTGTGTCCTGGGCCTGCCAGGACACGGTATGGGCAATTTGATTGCGCTACATGCGCTCGTCGCTACAGAGACTTTGCATTTCGCTCATTGGCCACCAGGGGAGCGTGATAGCAAGCCCTGAAGCACAGCGATGAGCGTCGGGCAACGACTGGACGCACCGACGCGCGCGAACTTGTCAATGCAAGCAATCTTTAGCAGATCGCCGGCCTGCGCCGCATTGCGGAAGGGCTGCTATCACGCTCCCCGTAAAGTTTCATCGCTTGTACTCGTGTCCCGCATAGTCGGGACACAGAGTATGAAAAAAATTGGCGCCCCGTGCGGATGGGGGCCTTCTCTGAAACTACTTAGTTCGATCTTTGCAAAGTATACAGTGCATTGAACTTGCCGTCGTACAGCATCAGCCCGATGGCGGTCGTGGTTTCGCGCACGTATTCACCTTCAAATTCAAAGGACTGCCCTTGCTGCACGCGAATCTGCGCCGCTACTTTCTGTGAACCGTCCTTCTGGAACAATACGAGTTGAAGCAGATACCCACGTTCATCGTCAACACGCCCCTTGATCAAAATCTGGCCGATCAGCATACCGCCCTGTTTGGTTTGCCATTCCTGGATGACGATAGGATCGCCCTTCGGCACTGTAACGAGCGGAAAAATTTGTACCTTGATTTCCTGACGCAGGTTGCCAGTGGTTTCCGTCACTACGACAGTATACGTACCCGGCATGTTCCCGGCGCGATAAGTGCTTGCTTCCAGAGTGCCGCCCGTCGCCTCCAGTTTGAACTCACCCTCGGTCTGAGCGCCGTTTTGGTCGAATACCTTGCACTGGAAACTGCACTGTTCACCGTATTTGAGGCTTACTTCGCTAGGTGTGACAACGAGACGTACCGGTTTTTCCTTGGCTGGCCGCGGTGTGCCGGCGCTGATGATAACCGTGCTGTTTTCTTTGACTCCGGAAGGTGCCGTCACCGTTACCAGAAATTTGCCCTCCTGGTTGCCTGCCACATAGGTACTCCCCTCCATCCTGCCGCCCTCCACCAGCCAATTGAAATTGCACGGTACTTCGGCACCGGAGGCATCGAAGGCTTTCGCTTCGAATTTGACGCGCTCATCGGGCGTGATACGGGCGGTGCGCGGCTTTAAAGTAACTCTCTGCACCATGACCTGCGACTGGGCTGCGAGTTGGATATTGACCGAAGCCTGGGCCACCAGGCCGCTGTCCGTGTTCACTTCCACGATATACTTGCCTGGCACGCCGCCAGCGTGATAGAAACCAAGGCTGTCAATCGTCCCGCCATGAGCCAGCCATTTGTACGATGTTTCTATGGGCATTCCCTGATCGCTATAGACTGTCACCTGAAATTTCACTGTCTCGCCCGGCTTGAGAGCTACACTGCCAGGCATAATGGCAATGCGACTGGCTACTTCGGCGCGAACCACCACGGGAATCTCCAGCGTGCTGTTCTCTACGCCCAACATCAGCAGATAGTGGCCGGGAACCCTGCCTGCGGTAAAGGTACCATCGCTCTGCACTTGGCCGCCGGTAGCGCTCCAACTGACAGCCACCGGCAGCAACTGATTTTTGCTGTTGTAGACCAAGACATCGAACTTCTGGCTTTGGCCGGGAAAAAGTGTCGCGCTCTTCGGATTTACCTCGATACGTGAAATATCGAGCGCCTGGATACGCACCGTAGCTGTGCAGGATACATTTTCGCCGACCGAGGCTTTGACAAAGAAACTACCGGTGGTGTTGCCTGCCTGATATATGCCGTTGGCATCAATCGTACCGCCACTCGCCTCCCAATTCGGCAGAAACAGCACCGAATTACCCGAACTGTCGTAACCGGTGGCAAAAAAACGCTGCGTGCCGTGCGGTTTCAGTTGCACTTCGGCCGGAGTGAGTTTGATGTTGCTCACTTTGCCTGTTGTGCCCCGAATCGTTACTTCGACCGTAGTCATCACGCCGTTGGGTTCTTTGATTTGGAGGATGTAAGTGCCAGGTGCGCCACCTGCCTGATAGGTGCCGTCAGCTGTCATCGAACCACCGGTGACTTGCCAGAGCTGACGCGAGGGCATGCGTACCTGCTCGTTGCGTGAGTTGTATCCTTGTACGGAAAAACGCACCGTTTCGCCCGGATTGAGCTGAACTCGGTTCGGTGAGACCTCCAACCGTACGATACGATCGGCAGTCTGGCTGGTGGTCTGCGATTCGACGAAACGGATAAAAACCGTAGAGCTGGTCTGGGCGCCACTCTTTGCATCACATGCCATGACCATGTAGTTGCCAGTGTTGCTGCCGGCCACGTACAGGCCATCCTGGTTGATGGTGCCGCCGGTGGCTGACCATTCAGGTGTCAATGCGACCTCGGCGTCGCTGTTGTTGTATCCACGAGCGGTAAATTGCTGTGTGTCACCCGGACTCAGTGTAACTTTTTCCGGAAAGATGCGGACAATTACGACCTTACTATCTTGTTGGGCGAAGCATGGCAAAAGCAGCCAGCATAATGCGAGTAACAATATCTCTTGTTTGTACATACCTTATCCTTTCCACTGCTTGTGAGGCAAAAAATGGTTCAATACTTCCTTGGCCTGCGCCATCAAATCGTTGAATGTCCCGTCGTTTGTGATCTCAAAATCGGCATTGATACGGGTGATTTCGGTTTCTGTGATGTGCTGTTTAAGATAGTTTTCATGCCGCTCAAAGCGATGGCTCTGCATGCGCGCTACCACGCCATTATAGCGGTGGATAAGCTCTGCTTCTTGCACCAGACGCACGTCACCTACCACGATAAAACCGCGTGTTGCCAGTATCTTCCGCTCCACCACGCCGATAAGGCAATCTGCTTGTATGCCGCGCAAGGCATCGCCGATCTGGCACAAGAGTTCCCTGTCCGTTTTGCTCAGTTTACCATGAATACGTCCGATGTCGCGGGCAAAACATTCACGCGCAATCTGTTTGATGTAGTCGGCGAAATGGAGCACGGTAACGGGGTAGCCATTGATACTGAGAAGGTAGACGAGTACCTGGACAAAGCTAGTTTTGCCTTTGCCTTTTTCGCCGGTAACGCCGATCACTTTGCGGCGGCTGCTTGTTTTCGCCATCTTGTTCTCCCCTTTACTTAGGCAGTATTGTCTGGTCGGGGGAAGACCATACCAGCAAGACGCGAGCGCGGACTTTGGACTCTTCAAGCCAGTGCCACGTACGTGCCTCTCCTGTGCCGCCTGCCAGTTGTACCAGATAACATTTGCCTTGCGCGCGGCTGGAAGCTGTTTCTGCCATCACCGCCATGATCTTCCCGAAATAGAGTTTATCTTCCCGCCATACTATCCAGTCATTCTCCTGCAAAGAACGGCCTCTCTGGCAGTCCCAATCCATGAGCAAAGTGGAACCGGCAGGTAACTCGCGGCTGTGCCAGGCAGAGGGTAATTGCCATATAGCAAAACGACGCAGCAGTACGAAGGTCGTAGCCGCCACTGCCAACAGCAGGACGAATATGAACCAGCGATGTATTTTGCTAAAGTTCAGTTTAAGACGCTCGCTCTTTGTTAATTGTAATGCGTCACGCCGAGAAATCAAAACAATTTCCTAAAAACTAAAGTGGCTAGTATGAGCAAAATGACAACCAGCCAAAACCACAGCCCACTGTTAGACGAGCGGCTGGGGAGTGGCTGTCTTCTGCGGCGTTCCAGGCGGTTACCGCTTTCATTCACTTCGCTACTTTCACGATTTTCTTTAGACTCTCTGTTTACTGTGCGCTCAGGGGCAGTGCCTGGTGCGGCAATTGGTTCTCTGGCCAATTCTGGAATTACGGCCGTCTTCGCAAAATCGACCTTGCAGCTCTGCGGTTTACGTTTTGGCACCAAATCATCTTCTTGCAGTTCAGGCAATGCCATGGTCTTCTGAAAATTTTGGGCAACCGCTTTAGCGGCCGATGCCTTGTCGCTTACAGGCTTGTCAGCCCTGCCACTGAGCTGTCTTCCTGCCCCATGTTTGTTTACATTTTTGGCCGCCGCAAGAGGCGCATCCCTGGCTGCTGGATTCCTGCGTTCCAGTGTTGCATCCAGCTTCTTGCTATCGCCGTGCGCCTGGTGCACATTTTTTTTCGCTTTTTTTGGCTCCGATGTCATAGAATTTCCTTCCAAAAACATTATACGCAACACAGACTTAGGCATTAGACCATGTTTTGCTATAAATTTCAATTTAAAAAAAACAGCCGCCGTCGGACGGGTAGCTTATCACTGAAATTCCAATCTTATGTTGGAACTTCAGAGAAAGACAGAATAGGCTTGAAAATTCTGTCACACAAGGTTATACTGGGAAAATCAAAGCAATGGTGTTGTTTGAGAACTGGCTGTAGACTTGGGCAGCGAAATTTTGTGACAGTAAACATTGTCAAACTAGGAACGATACTTTATGGATACGCAAATAAAAAATATCGCGCTTGATCATAAAATTGCAGCTTTGGCGCACAAATTGAACCTGTTTGAAGTAGAAGAAATCCTCGACATGGTGATTGAACAGATTCCCAGCATCATGCACGCCCACCGCGTCTCCATCTATTTACTCGACAAAGAAGAAAGATTTCTTATCTTCAAACGGCACAGCTCGAGCAAACTGCAAGAACACCTGGGCGAAAAAATTTCCGTGGATAGCCAGCAATCATTGGTACCACAGGCTCTACTGCAAAAACAATCGCTGCTCATCGGCAATGTCGGAGAATTTATCAACCAGAACAAACTACTTATCCCTGTAAGCAGACGACAGCGTTACACCTCGGGTTCGTGCATGCTCGTTCCTATCAAGGTACGCCTGCCCAACCAGCATGAAAAGATATTCGGCGTCATCAATTTCGCCGAAAAAATAGATTTTACGCCCTTTACCCGCTACGATCTGGAAATGGCCACGCACTTGTGCGAAATTTTGGGCAACGCCATCCACAACGCACTGGTGGCAGAAAAAAAATTGGGCGGACACCAGAAAGAGCTCTTGAGCGAACTCAACGACATGAAAGAGGCGTTCGCTAAAAAAGACATCCATCTCGACGAGGCTAAAAAGAAGCAGATACAGATGATGCCCACGCTGCCACGCATCAGCGATTACGATATTGATGTCTACTACAGCCCGATGGAAACCATCGGTGGCGACTTTTATGATTTCATCAATATCAGCGAGGAAGAAGTGGGGATTGTCGTAGGCGATGTTTCAGGCCACGGCATTGAGGCGGCGCTCGTCATGTCCATGGCCAAGCAGGTACTCAATATCTACAGCAAGCTGCACCATTCGCTCACAGATGCTCTGGTACATGCCAACGAGGAGATTTTCACGTCGCTGCGCGGAGAGTCTTTCATTGCCGTGTTTCTCGGCATTCTCAACAAGGCGACACATGTACTCCGCTACGCTCGTGCAGGCCAGAC
Source organism: Planctomycetota bacterium (assembly GCA_020057085.1). Lineage (GTDB taxonomy): Bacteria > Planctomycetota > Uabimicrobiia > Uabimicrobiales > JABWCH01 > JAGVGO01. Next base: position 6,357 of record JAGVGO010000132.1, read on the forward strand.
TTATCCGGTGTTGTACAACTCCGCCCGACAACCGGATCTCTCCGAGCTAAAATCGAACGGTGTGGTTCTCGGCACCGTGCGCGGCGAGATGTTGCGTGCCAAAATCGAGGAGAAGCATATCCAGCTCGTGCCGCAAGATGTCCTGCTTATTTACACGGATGGTGCCATCGAAGCCCCCAATGCCCAAGGCGAAGAGTTCGGCACCGAAAGATTGATGCAGGCTTTACGCGCGGCTGCGCATGGCTCGGCCAAAGAGATCAACCAGAGTCTGTGCGCGCAAATCCGCACATTCGCTCCGACTCCGCAGAGTGATGACATCACTCTCCTGTGTTTGCATGCGCACCAAATTATGCCGAGCAAAAATTTCGACACCAAGCGGTTTGAAAAAGAGATGTTACAGGAGGCGGAATCGTTCATTATTTCGCCCGACTGGGGATATTCAGAAGATCTGCACGAAGAAATTGTCTACCTGGAGCAAAAAATCGCCGATTTGGAAGACCGGCTGACTGCAAGCAACGAAGAAAAGCACAAACTGGAAACCAAGTGTGAAGAATTAGAGGTGGCACTCGACATGGCGGCAGACGACCCTGACTCGCTCCTCAAACAGTTGCGTGACCAACTCAAAATCGCCTTGCAACTGCCGCGTGACCTAATTGCCGAAAACGGACGCATTCATGAGGAAATGGAGAAGCAGAAGAAAGATCTGCAGGCTCTTGAGATGGAACTCGATCAGATGACGGCTCACGCCGATGCGCTCAAGGGAGAATACCACAAGCTGCAACAGCAAGGAGACCAGCTCACGCACATACGGCAGGAGTACCAGAACAAGTTTATCCTCTGCTCGCAAAATATTCAGAAAGATTTGCTCGAAGGCAGCATGCATTTCGACAAAAAAATAGTCGAACGGTTCAAACAGCACGATTACCAAGGGGTGATGATCCATCTGCAAGGCGTGCTCGACCTGGCCTTTGAAAAGATGGACATGGCCGCCATACTCTCTTTACAACAGCAATTGCTAAATATATCACGTACGTTTGCCAAACATTTCCAACGTTTACTGAACGGTGGTGAAAAATAAAACGAAAGGATTCCTTATGCCAGTAAAGGTAAAAGATACGGCACCCGATTTTACCCTGAAAAGCCACAAACTGGAACCAGTACAACTCAGTCAGTTCAAAGAGAAAAAGAACGTTGTCTTGCTCTTTTTCCCGCTCGTCAACACCGGCGTGTGCGAGAAAGAGATGTGCAGCACCCGCGACAACATGAAAAAATATGAAAGCCTCAACGCACAAGTGCTGGCGACCAGTGTTGACAGCCCATTTGCGCAGAAACTATGGGACGAGAAATTCAAGTTTGCCTTTCCACTGTTGAGCGATTTTAACAAGGAAGTAGCGGCCAAATATGGCGTGCTGTGCGAGACGTTTGCCCCCGGTAAACTAGATTTCAAAGGCGTAGCCAAGAGATCGGCGTTTGTCGTAGACAAAAAGGGCGTGGTGCAGTATGCCGAAATTCTCGAAGATCCGAGCCAGGAGCCGAACTACGCTGCGATAGAAGAAACACTGAAGAAGCTGAAGTAAGTTAAGAGAAAATAACTAAAAGATGATGCCTGTGTAAAAACTCAAATTTTGCTTGCCGCGAATGCGGCAAAGTAATAAAGCCTGGTCACTTTAGTGCCAGGAAAGGGATGCACTCCCAACC
>JAGVGO010000108.1 GCA_020057085.1 Planctomycetota bacterium
AAGGCGCATAGCCGTAGCTCTGTAACTGAGGGCGCGACGACGCCATTGGTCAAAAGATCAAGTAAGTTGTAAAGGTTATTTTTTTACAGCGACTAAGTAGCTGTAATGTTTTGGGGAGCGTGATACCAGCCCTGAAGCACAGCGATGAGCGTCATGCAACGACAGGACGCACTAGCGCGTGCAAACTTGTCAATGCCAGCAATCTTTAGCAGATCGCTGGCCTGCGCCGCATTGCGGAAGGGCTGGTATCAGCGCGACCTATTTTTTATTTCCAATAAAGTCTATTAAACAAATGCTTTCAAAATGAAGTCGCTCAGGGCACGCACGGCGCCACATCCGCCGGGCAGAGGGGCGACGAAGGAAGCCGCTTCACGCACTTCAGGTACGGCATCTGCCGGCGCTGCGGCAAGACCGACACGGCGCAGCACAGGCAGATCGGGCAGGTCGTCCCCCATATAAGCCACATCTCTATCCGTTAGCCCGCGCTCGCGCAAAATTTTTTCATAACAGGCCAGTTTATCGTGAACATCCTGGTAGACAAGGGTGATTTTGAGTTCCTGCATTCTGTGCGCTACAGCAGACGAGGCACGCCCGCTAATGATGCCGACGGCAATACCATGTCGTTGCAGCATGACCATGCCCAAACCGTCGCGTACATGAAATTTTTTGTACTCCTCGCCGTTGGCGCCGATATAAATTGAACCATCGGTGAGTACCCCGTCCACATCGAGAAGTACCAGGCGAATAGCGGCGACCGACATAGCTAGTCTCAATTCTTGCCGGATATCATGAGATTGGGACGTAAGAAGCGTGCCACACGCGTGTGCCAATCATGCAGGTTTTCCCGTTTCTGCCAGGTATGGCCTTCGCCTGCGTAGAAACAAGTCTCTACAGGCGACAGCGACTGCGCGATTGTATCCGCCAGTTTCTGCGCCTGGGCAAAAGGTACTATCTTGTCCTCCCGGCCATGCGTCAGCAATAACGGAGTCTGCAATTCTTTGGCCACATGCGTGGGCGAAATGTTGCGGAAAAATATCGTGTCTTCCGCATAGCTGCGGCCACACAACGCATAGAAATATGGCTGTTCCGTGCTTTGTGACAACTGGATTTCCCAATCGCTGATAGCAGCATGGGCAAAGCCACAGCGGAACATTTCCGGATAAGCGCACAAAGCCATGAGGGCAAGATAACCGCCAAAGGCTACCCCACCTATGGCCATCTTGCCTGCTTGCACATAGGAAGCTTTCTCAAAAATTTCCACAGCGTTCCTTATATCTTCGATAGCCGACATGGCCATACGTTTTTTTAGACCATCGTTCATAAAATGCACGCCGGCGCCCGTGCTGCCGCGGCATGTCAGTACCGCCACCACGTATCCCTGGTTGGCCAGCCAATTGAAACGAGGCGCAAAACCGGCGTAGTTTGGCGTATGTGGATAGTCTGGTAGCCATATGACCAGCGGATAATGTTTGTTTTCCTGAAAATCCACGGGAAAATACGATTGGCAGTAATGTGTTTTGGCTACCTGGTTGAGGAAACCGCAGCGCGGTACTGCGATCTTTTTTTCCAGACCGAGATGGCCTGCGGCGGTCAGTTGTGTATGCGCACCTGTCTGCAACTCTATTTTCCATAGATTGTTCGGTTCCTGGGGGTTTTCATGGCAAAAGAACAGACTGCTATCGTTACGCTGCCATGCTACCGGCGCATTGACGCCGCTCGTCTTGACCATCAGTTGTGACTGATTTTCATTGATTTGCTGGATTACCAGACTCCAGTCGCCACTGCCGGGTTTGTGTGTGGTATAGGCGACCTGCTTACCATCCCTCGATATGAGCGGAGCGGTGTCATCGTACTCGTCTTGGGTAAACATCATTTGCTGGCGTTTCTCGAGATCCAGAATCCACAATTTGCTGTAGCCGCTGGAACTGTTGGTGATAAGAAGATGATTGTTGTCAGGGAACCATACTCCACAAGGGGTGAGATAATACGGCGACGACTCTTCCCAAAGTAGAAATGTTTCTTCACTGTCGACGTGTATGATCTCGCCGGTTATTTTCTGCTGTTGGTAAGGCTGGGAAATCAACAACACTTGCTGGCCATCCGGCGACCAGGAGGCATCGAGAATCTTGCCTTTGACTTGCTGGATACGACTGCGCAGACTATCGTCTAACGTAGTGATCCAAAGGCAGTCCTGTTCTTCTTCTCTTTCTACAAACAAAAGCGATTTGCCATGCGGCGCCCAATCCAGAAAATAGTGGTTTTTCTGTCGTGTCATTTGTATGTGGGCATTTTTTTTCATTGACCACAGGTTGATACCACAATCACTCCACGCCAGCCAATCTCCCTTGTGCGACCACTTGGGCGAAAGCAGGGGAGAGCGACTCTGATGCAGAATTTTTGGGCAGACCGTTGCAGCAGTCATCAGGTAAAGCGAATACATATCGTCGCTGCAAGCGACAAAAGAAACCTCGGCATTTTCCGGCGAGATGGCAAAACTAAGCAAGCGGGGTTGAAAATAAAGTTCGTCCAGACTGATTTCGGGATACATGTGAGAGTTCCCTTTCTGTTATTGATTACGCTGCTGCCAGCTACTACGCAGGCGCAAAAAGATAAAGATTCCGCCACACAGACAAAACAACACGCAGCTCACCACCTGGCTTATCGTAAGTGCTCCCAGAACAGCTGCTGTATCACTACGCATCATCTCTTCCATAAAACGGAAGATACCATAGACGATGCCAAACATGAGGAGCGCCTCCCCATCGTGGCGGCGATAGCGGTCAAACCACAATAAAAATAAAAATAGCGCAAAGCCGGACAGAGAGGCAAACAATTGGCTCGGATAGACCGGTTTAAAAATCGCACGATACAGGTCAGGCGGCAGATATTTCGGCAACTGCCGGGTGATCTCATAATGGCCGCCCGGCAATTTGGCCAGATAATGCAGTGTTTTAGGTGCATAGGCTTTCCACAAATATTCCACATTCAACCCGCGCAGGTTTTGCGATTGTCCGGCCAACGAATGAGCAGGGAAGTGAACACCGTAAGGGGCATCCATAGGACAGGTAGCGCCAAAGCAACAGCCGTTCAAAAAACAACCGATGCGGGTAATGGCCAAGCCGAGCGCCAGGGTTGGCGTCAGGAGATCGCTTATTTTCAGCATAGGCAGATTTTTTTTCTTGAAAAAATACATGAGGCAGATGGTGGCCAAGATAAAACCGCCAAAAAATACCAGGCCGCCGCGCCAGATCATAAAAGCATCCCATGAGTAGTTGGCGGCAAACTGATAGCAATATATGCCACGCATACCAACGATAGTACAAGCAATGGCCGTGCTGAAAAAGAGGGTCTGCTGACCTCTGCTTGCCTGTTTCACATAGCTCCACAGTGGGCGTAGATTTTTGCCGGCGAAGTAGACAGTGATTAGCAGGAAAAGCAGATCGAAAATATGGAAGGTACCCGGCGGCGTCGCGAGTAAATGCTGGTGTTTGATTAAAATCAAGGCGACGAGTCCCATACCGAGATAAGTCATAGCCTGGGGTTGGCGGTAACAGGCGACGAGTAGCAACAAGCCGACCATGGCACCGGCCAGGGAAACGCCGTCGCTCAAGGAAAATAGCGCCCAGTCAAACTGTTGCCGGAATTGTACGAGATGAAAGAGGCGAGCACCCAGCACGCCGGAAACCATCGCGATAAGCCCGATGTCGTAGATACATTCAGGGTTAATGCCTTTGGCCCGAAAGCGGGCAGCTCCTATTTTCATACCCATGAGAAACGCCAGTAAAATCATAAAACCGTAAGAAAAAATAGGTAGCGGACCTATGTGAAAAAGTTCTGGTCTCATTGACAGTTCTCCATGTTATCGGTTGCCTGACGGTCTTGCGGTGTCGGCTTTCGGTGTCAAGGTAAGTTCTAAATAATTTTTTTTCATTATACAACAAAGCAAAAAAGATACAACAAAAAAGCCTGGCACCCCATTGCAAAATGGTGCAAGTCGCAAAGCTGTAAATTGCGCACCATGCAGTACGTACCCGCACAGTGGCACGCTTCCCCCAAGCCAGCAAACCGCCAAAATATTGGTTGACCACTTGCCAGATTTACGGTATGATAGAAAAAAACATTTCAAGAACACCGTAACCCGCTTAGGATAGGAGACAAACTGACATGGCGCACAAGCTGCTTCATTGCGCCGCCCGCATCATCGCGCCGGTGGTGTAGGGCTTTTGGGAAGTGGCGTCTGGTGGCGTGATTGGGGCGGCCTTGGATACCAGAGCCATTTCTTGGGGAGCTTCTGAAACTTGTTAAGGGGCGTATCCAATAATTAGGGGGCATAGTAACTTTTTTGAAATAAGTACAAGCCTATAACGCCTATAACCTCTCCCCTGGCGGGCTGTTTTGTACC
>JAGVGO010000044.1 GCA_020057085.1 Planctomycetota bacterium
CTTTCACTCCTCGAAATCTGTTCCATTTTTTGGTTGCTTCTTGAAATTATACCTTGCTATACTATTTTGTGCTACAATCAATTGTTCAAACAAGTTTTTTTGTATGTCTTGTACTCGTGTCCCGCCTAGTCGGGACACAGAGTGCGAAGAAGGCGGAATTTCTCCATGAAATACAGAGTTATCGGGTTGGAACGACGTGGCGAGCTGCTACTGGCGGTGGTAATAAAACAAAAGGAAGACAAGCTGGATGTGTATCTGGAAAGTGGCGAAAAAGTGACGGTGGCGGGTAGTAAGGCGATCCATTTTTTTTCCACGGTGGAGGCCAGTGACGAAAAGAGCATAAAAATCGCTCTGGCCGACACGCGGGATCGCTTCTCCCAGGAAGTGATCGATCTCGCCATGCTGTGGGAATGCCTGGAGGCGGACATAAGCCATAGTCTGCCGGAACTGCTCGCCGCGTATTTTACCACCTACGGTGAAAAAGAGGCCGGGGCACTTTTTGTAGCACTGAGCCGGGACAAGCATTATTTCGCCTGGCGCGACGGTGGTTTTGTCAAGACGCCGCCTGCAACCGTCGAGGTAAATCTCAAAAGAGAAAAGGCAGAGAAGGAGCGGCATGCTACGGAAAGCAGTGTAGTATCCTGGCTCAAAGGCACGACAAGCAGTATCGATCTGACCGCCGAGGGCGTGAAAAAAATGATGGATGCGCTTAAAAAATTCGCTCTCGAAGGAGCGGACAGTGCCCCCAGCGAGGCAAGGCGACTGGCAGAGACACTGGGCATGGACGCCGACTCGCTGCTCGATCTGCTTGAAGAGAAGGGCATCATAGATCCCGATGTCAACGAAGCGCTCTATCGTTTTCAACTATACAGCGAATACCCACACTCGGCGCGCGAAGAGGCGCAGAAGATAGTCGCTTCATCGTCCAATCTGGACGGGCGAGCGGTCATCCGTGACAGCTGGAACATTGCCATTGACGACGCCGAAACCGAGGAGGTGGATGATGCACTTTCCTACCACCAGGAAGACGGCTGCCATGTGGTAGGTATACACATCGCCGATGTGGCATGTATCGTGCCGCCGGGCGGCCCGCTCGACAATTTTGCCCGCACCCGCTTTGCCACTTTGTATTTTCCTGAAACAAGGCTGCCGCTCTTCCCGTTTTCCCTGGTCAAGAAAAAGCTCACTCTGAGCGTGCGAGAAGGCCGTCCCACCATCTCCGGTTTCTTTTATTTTGACGATCAGGGCAACCTGGTACGCAGCTATTTTGCCGAAACAGTGCTGGTACTGTCGCGACGCGGTACATACGAAGATACGGCCGGCCAACTGGGTGAGGAACCGGCGTTTCGCAAGCTGCATGAAATTGCCATCGCGCTGCGCGACAAACGAGTGAAAGCGGGCGCCGTCATCACGCAACTACCCGACCTCAAGATCAAGGTAAAAGACGGCAAAGTCTCGCTCCAGCTCCAGACGATGGACCTGCCGGGACATCTGGTAGTGTCGGAGCTGATGATACTCTTCAACTCTGCTCTTGGGGAAAAGTTCATGCGCGAAGCAATCCCAGCGCTATTCAGGGTACAGAGCAAGAAAACGGATGCACAACCAGAGGCACTCAACCGCGACGACCCGCTTTATCCTTTGAAATTACGCTGGAACATGGCAGCAGCTTCGCTCTCGATTACGCCCGCTCCGCACTACAGCGTAGGCGTACCGGCGTATACCTGGGCTACTTCGCCGATCCGTCGTTATAGCGATCTCATCGCCCACCGCCAGCTTATCGCCACGCTTCACCAAAACCCACTACCCTACCCTCTGGCCGTACTCGAAGAGATGAAGATGAACCTGGAGCGACTGGAGAAAGCGTGCAAAAACGTAGAGATTGCGCGCAATCTCTACTGGATTTACAAATACCTCAAAAACAGTAACGACAAAGTGTACCAGGCAGTGGTAAGCAGAGTGCTGGAAAATCAGAAAGTTATGGTGTTTATCCCGGAACTTCTGCAGGAATTTCCCTTCCATGCCGAACGCCTGAGCGATGCACAGGAAGGGAGGGCGCTGTCGCTGCGAGTGATCGAGGCGTATCCGCGCCAGAAACGTATCATTTGGGGGCAGGTCACGGTATAGCCATGAGTAAAAGGAGAAATTTATGGAGCTACTACAAGAGCTGGATGACATTATCAACAATTATCTGTTCGATGTAGAACTTTATGCATCCTCCAGTAAAGAAGAAGATGCAAAATCTCTGCTAGACAGTATGCAGAAAATTCATGACGGTTTGCCACGGCTGAAGATCGATGATTTGCAATCGCTTATCCGTAAGTACCGTAAGCAACATGCGGAACTGGTGGACGAACGGGAGTGGCGTGAGGCACGCGAAAAACCGCATAACATCCCACGTGCATTACGCGAGAAGACGGTGGTCGAATTGCTGCGCAAAATCGAAACATTGGCCAAAGAAAAAGAGCGGCTGGCGGCACAGCTTGCCGCCAATCCGCCCAAGCAGGCCGTGATCGAACAGCGGACGATTACTGCCAGTAGCAAACGTCCCCCCACGGTGCAGATAGCGAAAGAAAAAACGGTGAAATTACCGGAAACAAAGCCGGTGAGAAATACCGAACATGAGATAGACTCTCATGATGCATGGGAAGAGTTCTCGTCGGCAACGCGCACGCATGCAGATACATCGCCCCTGGAAGAGGAACCCGCCACCAAGGAAGGCCGCATCGAGACTATGGTTGGCAAATTTTTGCAGCAGCGACCCCAGGTTGACTGGCGTGAGCGTGACCGTCAGGAGCAGGAGAACCGCAAAGCACGCTTTCGCAAGGAAATCGAGGAGAAAAAGAAACTGGAGGAGTGGGAGGAGACCAAAAAAAAGACGCGCACCTTGCCCCAACATCCGCACAGCCGCAAGCCAACACCGTCGAACCTGCCGCAGCAAGCGCGCAAAAAAAAGAAATGGTGGATGTTAGGCGAGGAATAAATCACTCGTCTGAAACATGAAATTCCACACGTTGCTTGTACTCGTGTCCCGCGTAGTCGGGACACAGAGTATGAAAAAAACCGGCCCCGCCAGATGGGGGCCTTCTGTGAAAACGGACTATCTGTTTAACCGCAAGCCCCCAAATATTGCCACGCCTACGCCGCATGCGATGTAAAGTATCTGCGTGTCGACGCTGGAAGCCGAGCCGGCGAGCCAACCGATCATGATGCCGCCGTGAATGAGCAGACTCCAGTAGCAAACTGCACGCGCCTTTTCCCAATTTTCCAATGCCGCCGATCCTGCCACGTCGGCTCCAAACTCGAATCCACAGAGCGCCATTATCAGCATCAGTGCTCTGGCATCTAAGCCTGACCAATATCCTACTCCCCACGCCAGTGCCAAAGCGGCGGTCAACCCAAGAATGCCGCCGGAAATATAGCCAGTGATCAAGCTGATACCAACGCAGGTTGGGCTTGCAAAACATCGAAAAAAGAGGAAACAGAGCAACCCCACAAAGGCGCCGAAGATGATACTGACGACCAGCCGATCGCCTCCCAAATCACGCACGAGCCGAAATTGGTCCAGAGCCGGGAATGGCATCCGGACGGCCAAGGCAATACCGACAATCCAGCAAAAAAATGCCAGCACCAGGCCCAAGAAGAGTCCGATATTGTTTTCTTCTCGTTGATGCGCCATTTTTTCTTTCCTCATTTTTTCCATGAGCCTAATGTTTAGCAACTGCCCAGCGCGCTTCTAATCCTTCGATCAAATCGGCTTCTGCGTCAGTATCGAAGCCATCGGCAAGCCATACTGCATGTTCCTCGCTCATGAAATCGTGGGTAGCGATATTCACTTCCCGACACACGTGCAGCCGTACATGGTATAAACTGGCTCCGTGATTGCATGGCGTCATGATTTCCATGGTGGCAGTCGGTTCACTCAAGATTTCACACCGCAACTGGCGGCGACAGCCACCTCTGCGCAGCGGATAGAGAGTGCATTGCCAGTCGCTTTCCCATGTACCTGGTAAAAGATTTTTATCGTCCTTCACAGCAATGTAGCCACGCGCCGCCAACACCTCACGGCAGGCTTGCTGCACATTTTCAAATGTCGTACATACCACTACCGATGTACGCCAATGGCCGGCGCATCCGGTCGCCCAATACAGCACCAGTAACCACAGCAGATTGCCAGTTTGTCTGGGCATGGCTAACGATCCTGCCACGCCGGTTGTTCGGCTGGTAGTTCCAGCAGAGCATCGTCGCTGGCCTTTGTTTCCTTCTGGTCATTTTGCTCTCGGGCAGACAACACGGCCTTGATAAAACCCAGCACCAGTTGTTCTTGATCCTGGTTGGCACCGGCGGGTAACCAGTTGGCGGTGGCGAGCGATTCAGGGTTGTCAATGTCGCGGTTTTCGTCCTGTGGTGCACGGATTTTTATCACATACACCTTTTGTTCTGCCTGCGCTGCTTGCTCGCTCTCGTTTTCCACGGATTTATGCTCGTTCTTGGCGACGTACGGTTCAATCTTGGCATATATTTTATGGCGATAACTGCGCAAATAAAAATTGGAGCGCTGGAATTGCCAGTCGGTTTCAATCTCCCCTTCCTTTTCTTGCGCGCGCAAAATATCATAGCGCCGGTTGAGTACCTGATAGCTTGCATCCCAGATATCGTCATAAGTGTAACGCAGAGGATCGGATGTCGTCCATGTCGTACTGCAACCGATCAGAGTCCAACAGAACAGCAACAAAAAAACATAATTTTTTGGCATACTTCACATATCTCCTCGGCAAATGTTTTCCCGCTTTTTTTCGTCAAAGTAATCCTATGCCTCTGTGCATCTCACAAAATTGTGGCTGTTATTTTTTCCACGAGCTTAACAGCACAAAGAAAGGTAGATCAATGCAAGATATTTATTTTCCACCCTAGGAGGGATTGACATGAGTAATTTTATCTTATGCAAAAATGGCATGCAAATTTTCGACAAATTCTCTCAGGGCATCGCTTTCTTGAAATATCTGGCGCAGTGCCGTTTTAGCAAGAAAGTACCGAGCTGCGATGAGGCTATGCTGAAGATTGTCGCCATCAACGACAATGATTATGCCGGTTATAGTCGCCGGAGTGCTTTCGTTATCAACGATTTGCTGTTTACCAGAACGTTTCTCAAGCAGATGTACGAGTTTCTTAGCCCCGCACTCGTGCGTTTACTCGTGGCCATTAGCATAGATGATTTCAGCGCAGGCAAAAGATTGCGTGAGCAGGGCAACATGAAATCCGTACTTATGCCTAACACCAATCAACGCAAAGTGTTGACGTTCTGTCCTGTGTATCTCGAAGAGTGGTCGCAGCGTGCTTATATCCTCGCTTCGATCGGAGAGGCAGACAATTGGAATAGCCATAAAAAAAGTCTGTCACATAAGAACGATTTCCGGCAAAAAGCTTACTATTATCAATATTACTACGAGTCGGTTTATCGCGAGGCTCTCGCCTACACTACCTGAGTAAACTCGCCCGTGCGCCTTCGCTCTTGCCGCCGTTATGTGCGCAGTTCTTCGCCATTGCGCACAAGACTCAATCCATCCACTATGCTTTCTCTTCGCTCACATGGAAAATGCACTGGATGTCGCCAATCTGCAACAGATCGCCACTTTCCAGCAACGCTACTTCCACTAATTTATTGTTGATTCGTGGCGGTTTGAACATGCCAAGGTGATAGAGCATGAAGCCTTTTTCTTCCTGCACCAGAACAACATGTCTCTCGCCGATGAGAAAGCCAGTGATGGAAATGTCGCAGCGTTGGGATTTGCCGAAAAAGATAGCATTTTTGGTAATGGGCAGACGGCGATTGGAACCCGACAAATGAAGATAAGCAGGTGCCGGCCCTTGTTTTTTTGCCATATCACGGAAATCAACAGCCATGGTTTGCATCATTTGCTGTCGCTGCATGCCTTTCGTCGGTGGCCGTCCGGATTTGTCAGCCATCTCGTCTACATGCCAGCGCATGGAACTCAGTTTCTGGAAGACGATGCTGTGTTTGGCAAGAAACACCTCGTCACCAGGGTTGAGACAATATTCCTCGACCTTTTTGCCGTGGACAAAGGTGCCGGTCTTGCTGCCCATATCACGTAGCAGGCAAAAACGGCCTATCCTTTCGATCTGGGCATGTACGCGCGAGGCGCCTAGATTGTCAACAATGACATCGCATTTGAGGTCGCGGCCGATGGAGACAAAATCTTTATCGAACACCGGGCTTTGCAGTACTTCACCGGAAAGACTGATGCTAAGCTGGAACGGAGAAGTGGAACCCACCCTTTCCTCCAGCGACATTTCTTTGTTGGCGGCAGCCGCTTCGTCAGGGGAGATATCTTGACCCGCCTCAGTACTTCCCTCGGCGGTGGGAGGGGTTGGTTGTGTGGAATCTCTATTTTTTTTTGCTACTTCTGGCTTCTCTTCGGGAAGGTTATCTCGCAACTTTTCTTCGGCCATGATTGGTGCCTTTCCTGGCAAAATAAGGAGCTGTAAAAAAATAAATGTTACAAGTTAGTTTCGAGATTTTGGCCAAGAGTAAGAAGTGCCCGCCCCGAAGGGGTTCTCGTCCTCGTGCTTCTATTAAGAAGCACAGAGGAAAGGCGCATAGCCAAAGCTCTGTAACTGAGGTCACGACGAAGCTATTGGGCAAAAGATCAAACTAGGTTGTTACAGTTATTTTTTTACAGCGACTAAACGGGCGTATCCAATAATTAGGGGGCATAGTAACTTTTTTGAAATAAGTACAAGAGTACAAGCCTATAACCTCTCCCCTGGCGGGCTGTTTTGTACCC
>JAGVGO010000212.1 GCA_020057085.1 Planctomycetota bacterium
AGGCTTTATCACTACGCCGCATTCGCGGCGGGATTTCTACACACGCATCAACCAACTGTCAACCGTGAGCGAACAATAAAACTGCCACGAAACTTGTGGTTACAAAACAGCCCGCCAGGGGAGAGGTAATAGGCTTGTACTCTTGTACTTATTTCAAAAAAATTACTATGCCCCCTAATTATTGGATACGCCCAGTTCGATACTGGGGCTTTTGCACACTTTCGTGCGGCTTACCTGATCTTTTTCACCTTTACGCCGTCCTTGCTGTCGAGCAGCTCGTAGCCTGCGTCGAGCAATTTCTGACGGATGGCATCGGCCTCTTGCCAATTTTTCTGCTTGCGTGCAGCCTGGCGTTCGGTTATGAGTTCTTGTATCTCCACCGGCACGGCAGTTTCGGTGGCAGCCAGATTGAGCCCTGCCACACGGTCGAAATCACAGACGAGGTCGAACGCTGCACGCGACGACATGGTGTTGTCGTCGAGCAGCTTGGACAATACGGCCAGCGCCGCCGGCATATTGAGATCGTCGTTGATGGCTTGCAGGAAGGCTTGCTTGAATTTCTCTTGCATAGGTTTTTCCTGTTTCGCTATTTCAACCGGCGATTTTTCCGCTCCTTGCTTGAGATCGCTTACCTTGTTGCGCAGGTTGATGAACCCTCGTTGCGCCGCCCCCATCGCTTCCGTGCTATAGACCAGTTGCTTGCGGTAGTGGGCCTGCAACAAGAAATAACGGTAGGCAAGCGGCTGGAACCCTTTGTCTTTGAGCAGTTGCAGACGCAGGAAATTGTCGCCCGACTTCGACATCTTCTTTTCTTCCGGCTTGGTCTCTGTCGCGAGCTTAGGCTCGGCGATATTCAAAAATTCGCCGTGCAGCCAGTATTTTACCCACGTTTTTTCTGTCACCGCTTCGACCTGAGACACTTCGTTGGTGTGGTGTACACGCACATGGTCAATGCCGCCGCAATGAATCTCGAACTGTTCACCGAGGTAACGCACGCTCATGGCCGAACACTCGATGTGCCAGCCTGGAAACCCTTTGCCCCACGGTGAGTCCCATTCCATCTGCCGTTTCTGGTTTTCTGGCGAAAATTTCCACAGCGCAAAATCGGTGGGGTTGCGCTTGCCTGCAACCATCTCGACGCGCGCGCCGGCCATCAGGTTTTCCATATCGAGCTGGGCAAACTCGCGATAGCGCGGGAAGCGGGCTGTGTCAAAGTAGATACCGTCTGCGAGGCGGTAGGTTATACCTTTTTGCTCCAGTTTTTGGATCCAAGCGATCTGTTCCTGGATATGATCGGTGGCTTTGCACCAGATGTCCGGCGGCAGGATGTTTAGTTCCAACATATCGCTCTGAAATGCTTTGGTATATTTCTCGGCAATCTGCCACACTGTTTCTTGCTCTTTTTGCGCGCGCACCTCCATCTTGTCCTCGCCCTGATCGGCGTCGTCGGTAAGGTGACCGACATCGGTAATATTCATCACATGTTTCACCTGATAGCCATTGTAGATGAGTGTACGCTTCAGAATGTCTTCGAACACGTAGGTGCGCAAATTGCCGATATGGGCATAATTGTAGACTGTGGGGCCGCAGGTGTACATGCCGACACTATCGCTACTGGCAGCTATCGGAAAAAACTCCATTTTCTGTCGGCCCATGGTATTGTATAAGACCAGCGACATCTTCTTTGTATTTTTCACAAAATAGCTCCTACTCTTTTATTGCCGGTTTCTCTGTCTCCTCCGGCTTACTTCTTTCTTCCTTCGCCGGCTCGGGCGGTCTGCTTCTTTCTTCGTTCACCGGCTCAGGCGGCGCATCTGCAGGCAGAGCCACTGCCACCACTACTTTGAGGTATGAGCTTTCAGGGCAGGCGGTGTGTGCCGGATGGTCAGGACCGGCGCTACGCGAATCAATGATACGCAAAGGCCGACCGGCCATGCGTGCCGCCATGCTAAGCATGCGATAGAAATCTTCCCAGGTGATGGCGCCTGAACAATCGCAGGTGACAATAATACCGTAGGGCGGTAACATCTGGAGTGCGGTGGCGTTGGCCAGACGGAGCGAACGTAGTCCGGACTCCAGACTACTGCGGTCAGGGGCCACCTTGGGTGGGTCGAGTACGATGAGATCGAATTTTTCGCCCGCTCTCTGCATCTCCGGCAATTTTTCGAAAATGTCCGCCTTTAGGAAAGTCTGCCCCAGGGGCAGGTGGTTGAGTTCCAGATTTTGTTTGACGAGTTCGAGCGCCAGGTTGGAGCTGTCCATGAACACCACATTTGAGGCGCGGCCTTTGGCCAAAAGGTAGATGCCAAAGCCGCCGCTGTAGCAGAAGGCGTCGAGTACGCGCTTGTTGTAGGCATATGGCACTACGGCAAGACGGTTCTCACGCTGGTCGAGATAAAAGCCAGTCTTCTGTCCTTTCATGATGTTGACCTGGAACTGCAGACCGTATTCCTGGATGGCAAATTCTGTCGGAGCTTCTGGACCATGCACCAGATGATCTAATTCCGGCAGCCCTTCCAGTTCGCGGTAGCGCGGAGTGTAGTGTTCCACCACCGTTTCCACTTTGGCTTCCTGCTGCAGAATGGGTACGATGATGTCGCGATAGTGATCCATACCGAGCGACAAAAACTGCGCCACCAACACCTTGTTGTACCGGTCTACGGTAAGACCCGGCAGTCCGTCCGCCTCGCTATGGATGAGCCTGTAAGCATTGGCTTTGGAACGCATAGCCAGCGTGCGCTCACGCCAGAACATGGCTTCGTCTATCTTGCGCTGGAAGAAATCTTTGCCGATTTTTTCATGTACGTCCCATGACAGCAAACGCACACGGATCTGCGAATGGAAGTTGATGAATCCTTTGGCAATGAAATCATTGTGTTCGTCCATCACATCAACTACCTCGCCGTCCAGGGCGTGACCTCTGACTTCTTGTACGGCGCCGGAATATACCCACGGATGGCGATGCCACAACGGTTTGGCTTTGCCGCGTTTGAGGATTACCCGGCCACGACTGCTCACAGCATATTGACTCATAATTTTTTTTCTTCTTTCTAATGAATGCCCCGTGTGTTGCACGGGTCTATACAATTCTGGTTTCGTTCCTCTGTAAAACATGGGAATGCAAGGCCGGCATCGTGCCACAGTTCCTGGCTTTCCATGCAAAGATAGAGAGGAGGTGTATGCGTACCACAGAGATCGCGGATCCAGGCGATCATCTGTCGGTAGATTTCCGCCCGTTTTGGTCGGAAATAGCGCAGCTTGCCGTCGTAGGCGGTAACGAGTTCGCCGAGGATAGTCTGTGTCTGCGGAAAGCGGCGGCGCATGTAGTCGCGCAGTTGCGGGAGAATGCGAAAAGTGCCGAGGCTGATCCAGGCGATCTGTAGCGGCGAGATTCTGGCGAACATTTGTTGCAGAAATTTGTGGTAATGTTCCTGCCAGTCAGGGCAGGCAATGATCGGGTCGAAATGGAAGCCCACCCGGTAGCCGGCGGCGCAACACCGCTCTGCCGCTCTAAGCCGATCTTCCGGCAAGGGTGCCAGAGGTTCCTCGATGGCGGCAACAGCCGCCGGATTCAGCGACCAGGCGATCACCACGTTCTTGCTGGCCACATCGAGCAAGCTGTCAACGAACAGCGATTTGGTCTTGAGTTCCAACGTGAGATGCGGCCACTGCGCAAACATCTGCGTAAGGTAGCGGGCAAAGCCGGTCAGTGGCTCAAAAATCAGACTGTCGGTCATCTCGCCCGTGCCCATGCGCAGGGGCTTCTTTTGCTGCGCCAATGCTGCCAGCTCTTGTTCCAGGTCGTCGAAATTGACCAGCAGTAGTGGAAATGAAGTGTCAATAAATCCTGGCAAAAAGCAGTAGCTGCACTCGATGGGACAACCGATGCCGATGTGCAGGAAATGGTAGCCACAGCCGCGCGAGCAAGGCGAACAGGGACAATGCTTGAGAAATGTCCCACGGTGGCGACCCAAGAGCAGGCGTTGAGAGCTTGACTTGTCTGCCGGGTAAGGGAGCCCATGGTGGCGGCGGATTACCTCGCGGACATCCTCGACTTCCTCGATTTCCATGCCCTGGCAGCGAGTCAGCATCTGTTGTACCCAGGGATAATGTCGTACCCCTTTTTCCACAATTACCGCCTCCATGTTCCACCTATTCTTCGCTCACGCAGCAACACGCACCTTTGGTACGGCCAAGTGCCCTGTTGATTACGGCATTGGCGCAGCCGACGCCGGCCTTGACAGTGATCGCCGCCACCGGACAGTTTTTGCTGCAGGCGCCACATTCCATGCAGGCATCGAGTTCGCGGATTTGCGCACGGCCATCCTGCATGACAAACACCGCGTGCGGACACACCTCGATACACATGCCGCAGCCGATGCACTTGTCGGCACACAGCTGCAATGTAACCACGTCGGGCAAATAGATCAATCGTGACATATAATTCTCCTTCTCTACTTTCCTTCGCCGGTTCTGGCAAAATATTGTTTGATTGCCTGGCGATGGCGCGGCAGGATAGTTTGCGTGACGGCGGAACCGCCGGCGGTTTGGCTATTGTTGAGAGCGCCGCTCTGTGTTTCGGTTTTTTCCACATCGGGCGCACTCGTGCTGATGCCGGTGCGTTCGCTGTCCTTGAGTGCCTCGAGGCTGGCCGGTGGCAGTGCCTCTTCCTTGAATTTGGCGCCGTCTTCTTTTGAGCCTTCGCCAAATACCATGGGAACTGGGTCGCCACCACGGTCAACACCGCCGCGCCCGAATTTTTTACCGTCTTTGGACAGTTCCATCGCCTGCATCTGTTTCATCGTCATGTTTTGTGTGTTCTGCTGCAGGAATTCGCTTAGCGAGGAGCCGTCGCACTTGCCCAGTTGTTTATTGAGATCGAGATTTTTATTGTTGCACATGCCGTTTCTGCACAGCTTTTCCAGTTTTTTCTGGTTGTCTCGTTTGCCTTGCTGCATGGCGGCGACAAGTGCCTTCATCTGCTCTTTATTCAGTTTGCCGTTCTGGTCGTTTTGCATGGTCTGTTCACCGAGATATTTACTCGCCGCTTCATTTTCCTTGATCGCCTGTTTCACCATCTCGCCAAGCTCTGCCATTGCCTCTTGCAAGAGCTTTTCGTCCATGTTCGCCCCGCTTTCCATGAGTGCCTGTGCCAAAGCTTCCGCCTGGTTCAGCTTTTCCGTATTTTGCAGAGTTTTCTGTGCCGCTTCCTCGGCCGCTTTTTTCATGGTATTTTCCAGATGGTCGAGTGCTTCCCATGTCTTGGCCGGCTCCTCGCCTTTGGCTTCCTGCGCCAGTTGCTGCAGCCGTTTCTTGAAGGCTTCGGCTTTGGGTGATGCGAGAATTTTTTCCTCGGCCAGCGTCTCCATCTTTTCTTCCAGTGTTTTCACTTCCTCACCGATATCGAGTTGGTGCAAGGCCGTGCCGACAAATCGCTGCGGCACGAGAAAGCCAGCCGCTACGAATACGGCAGAGGCGAGCAATAAAATGGCGCCGCGATTGTCGCGTCTGCGGATCTCTGGGATGCACAGCTCGGGCAGACGTTCTTGCCAGTTGCCCAGCTCGCCTTCCTGTCCGGCCATGAGAAGTCCGCCGCACTGGTTTTGCCAATCGAGCAAGGCGCTCACTTGTGACTCCGGCGGCACACGGCGTAAGGCATACCATGCCGCCGCCAGCATCACCGGCGGCAAAATCACCGCTCCCCACAGGAAAAGGAGCGGTGAGATATGTGTGGTGGCGCGCAAAAAAAGAATGGCCGTGCCCCACAGGAATCCCCACACCGCACCCCAGTTGAGCATGTGATGCCAGATGAGACTGTGCCCGATGCGTCTCTGTAGTTCATGAACCGCTTGTGCTGCTTGCATATTTGGTTTTCTCCCTTCTGTGAAAGTAAAAAATCCGGCTTACCGCACGTGAATCGTCACGGTCTTTTGCCTGCCCATTCCATCTATACATACGATGGAATGGCTGCCCGGTTGCAAAGAATACCGGACTCTCTCTCCCTGCGCGCATTCCTGCAGCAATATGCCATCCACCATCCAGTATAGACGAGCGGTCGAGGGACTTACAGCCTGTAACAACACATACTGCTCCTCTACGCGCGATGCATATTCACGCCCGTCCACAGGGGAAAGAATGACCAGGTCATCCCCTCGCACATAAGTACATGCAGAGTTATGTCGCGGCAGCAAGCGAGAACTACCATGCTCCCGCCACCACAGAGCGGTTTGCGCATCCCATTCTTCATATACCTCACGACGGACGTTTTTTTCGTTCCGGCAGAATTGGCACAATAGCTGCCCCGTCGCGATGTCAATTTCTGCTTCTAAGTGTACATGGCAAGCAAGTGCCGACGATTTGCCCGGAATATACAAATCGTCTATGCGATGCGGGCAAATGCCAGGTTGCGGCAGAGAACCGCTCAACGCACATACTTCACGCATCTGTACGGTGGCTGGCATGGTATACCAGACGTTTTCGCCGGGGCGCGCCAGCTCCAGAAAAATACGGCAGGCAATCGGCGCTGCCGCATGGATGCCTACAATCTCAGGGGTTTTGCGTGCATCCATGTTGCCTATCCATACTGCGACCGTGATATCGGGATTGTAGAAAACCGCCCAGGCATCCCGATGGTGGCTGGAAGTCCCGGTTTTCCAGGCAAACGGCGGGCATAGTTTGGGCAGCGGAATATCGCTGGCGATGAGAGGCTCCGTATCACGCAAAATATCGCTTACCAGATAGGCAGAGGCTTCTGATATGACTGTGCTACTCGCGCTACGCGGCTGTGCTTCAGAGAAGCGTAGCCGCCGGTGTACCCCCAGCCTGGCCAGCGTTGCGTAAGCCTCGGCCAGTTCCAAGAGACTCACCTCGCACCCGCCCAAGGTGAGAGTCAGCCCGTAATGTTCGGCGGTATCGGTCAAAGAACGCAGCCCTGTTTGCCGTAATGTCGCGAGTAAACGATCACCGCCGATTTGCTCCAGAAGCCGCAGCGGCGGTATATTGAGTGATTGCCGCAAAGCGGCGCGCGCGCTCACCGGCCCGCTGTAGGTTTTGTCGTAATTCTGGAAATGGTGATGGCTGTCGAGATATGGTAAATCAAGGAGCGTCGAGGCAGGTGCGGCCAACCCATCGTCAAAAGCCAGGGCGTAGGTGAATGGTTTCAGGGTAGAACCCGGAGAACGTGGTTCTACTGCACCGTTGATCTGCCCCGGAGTTGACACGGCAAAAAAATCGGCCGACCCTACCATGGCACGGATGGCATCCGTATGGTTGTCGAGTACCACCACGGCACCATTGTCAATGCCTTTGCCTGTCCACTTTTGCAAGCCATCGCCGAGAATTCGTTCGGCTATCTGCTGCGTACGCATATCCAACGTGGTGCGTATCGTATTCGTGGGTATCCCGGTAGCGTGCACCCAGTAACAAAAGTGTGGGGCGATGAAATGACGCGGCGACAGGGATAGCTCAGGTCGTTCGGCCAGCCCATGCAGCAGTTCGGCACGAGAGATATGTCCTTCCTGGCACAAGCGTGACATGGCGAAAACGGCTCGCCGCCAGTTCCGTTCGCGATAGCGATCCGGGCGCAGCCTTTCCGGCGATTGCGGCAGGCCTGCCAGCATACTGGCTTCGGCCAGTGAAAGGCGTTTGGCACTTTTACCGAAATAGCGACGTGCAGCCGCTTCGACACCGATGAGATTGCTGCCGTAAGGCGTGCGGTTGATGTAAAGGTAAAGAATTTCGTCTTTCCGGAGAATTTTTTCAAGCTGCCAGGCGCGGAATGTCTCGACACACTTGTTCCACAATGAGCGTGGCCGCGTTTGCAAGAGACGCACTGTTTGCATGGTGATGGTGGAAGCGCCAGACAGTGGGCGAGTAGCGCTGACGTTGCCCCATATTGCTCGTACAATCGCCAGATAATCAATGCCGCGATGACGGTAGAAATTTTTATCCTCGACGCTCAAGATAGCTTTGACAAAGCTATTACTTACATTCGCCAACGCTACAGGAAAATACCATTCTTCTGCGCTGTTGACAAAAGCCATGAGCGGTTCGCTGCGGCAATCTTCCAATTGCAGGGAAGGAGGCGGCAAGGTGAGCAAGTGGCGCGGGAAGGGAAAAAGCCAATGGAGCAAGTGGAGTGTAAATAAAAACAGGCAAACACAAAAGAGAACCAGGGTGACGAATCGCTTCAGGTATCTTTTCCATGTGATGACAGTAAACGATTTCATGACAAGCACTTAATTTTTCTAGACAGAGGCGTCATACGCCCGTCGCACAGGACGCGAAAACGTTGGCCGCCCCACACCACTGTGTCACCGATAAAGGCAAGGCTCCACAGCAGCGTACTCAACAAATCGAACAGCGGCAACGTCCACAGATACCTGCGGTACTCGGCGGCGTGCAAACCAAGACGCATATAGCCGCAGGCAAGCGCCCAGCGCACGCCGAGAACTATGCCTAACCAAGACAAGGCAAGCGGCCATGCGGGGGCGAAACACGCAAACAACACGCTCAAAGAGACTGTATGTGTGATAAGCGAAAAAAAATAGCCATATGGGCGACAGATCCGATAGGTGCGTGCCCAGCGCAACTGGTGCAGAAAATAATCGCGGAAGGTATGCATATGATTGAGACTGGCGACTACATAATCGCTCAAGACCACTTTATATCCCTGGCGAAAGACGCGGTTGCCCAATTGGTAGTCGTCGGCCAGATAGTCGCTCAAGGCGGCCAGGCCGCCAATCTGTTCGAGTACATGGCGGCGCACAGCCATCGTTGCGCCAAAGGCAAAGGAGATTTCGCTGAGTGAGCGTGCCACCATCACCGACGGCACGAAATTGAGGTCTATGGCGCACGCTTCCCAGGCGGCAGCCAGATTATTGCCGCCGACACTGTGATACAAACAGGTAACCGCGCCGACTTTTTTATCCTGAAAGGGTGCTGCCACAGCCGCCAGATATTCAGGGGTAAACAGCATATCGCTGTCGCTGATTACTACAATATCGTGCTTGGCGTATGGATACATCTGGCACAAGGTTCTGATCTTGCCATTGCTTCCTGCCGCCTTGTCTGGGTCACCCACCACTACAGAGATATCGCATTGCGGATTTTCCTGGGCAATCTTGCGTATGATCGGGAGAGATGTGTCGCTGTCACATTCTACACCAAAGACTACCTGGTAGTGAGGGTAGTGTTGCCGCACACTGCTGGTTAAAGCTTGCGCCAACTGTGAGTGGTTCCCACGCACAGGTTTAAGCACCGACACCGTTGGCACATCTTGTGCTATGCCATGACGTGCTTGCAAAAAATGTCTGGTCGCCACAAAAGCTGCCAGCAAATAAAGCAACGAAATGGCCAAGATGATCTGTGCTATAACGGTCCACACTGACAAAGCTCGTTCTCCAAAGAATTATTTTTCGTCCTCAGCTTCTTCGTCATCCACTCTAGGTTCGATTTCTTCATGGCAATCTTCGCAGAGGACCATGCTGGGTTCACCTTCATCACTGGTGACGACCACGCAATCAGGGCATACAGGTTCGCCACAAGACTTGCAGAAATAAGCGCAAGATTGGCATAGAATGGTCTCACATACGACGCAGGTACACATGCAATCGCGGCAGACCGCTTCTTCGCACTCGGAGCAAATTTCGAGCGAAACGCTGCTTACTTTTCTTTGGCAAAGGCCACAACGATCTTCCATCATGCTTTCTTCGAATCCTTCTTTGACGAAGTAATCTTTGACGAAGTAATCTAAGTAGTAATCCATGTTCACAAATATTTCTCCAATTAGACTCATCACAGACATCTTAAACACTATAGAATTTCTAAATAAGCCACCGCTTTCAACATTTCTACCACCGTTTTTCTGGGTAGTATGGTCTCTTCGCGTTCATGGCTGTTGCGTGTAACCAAATACAAGCGGCGGCGGTTGCATGCCTCCAGATAGCGAAAAATGGCACAGATTCTCTGTGCGTCTTGATAGACGACAAACAAACTATCTCCTGGCTGCACTCGTTTGCAACGTGCCAACAAGACCAGACCGTTCTGGCGAAAAGAAGTCCCTGTTCTATGTTCCATGCTACTGTCCATCATACGCAAAGCAAAAAGGATGTGTAAACCGGGAATATTGACCTGGACAAATCCCTCTGGATTCTCCCACTCTGCCACCGATGTCATTTGAGACAATACCACACCTTGTTTCCGGTTGTATACCACTGGAATATAGCCGGCGAAATTGACATTGTCTTTACGTTTGTGTTCGTGGTTGTTGATTAACAGCGACGAAATATCCTGTTTGTTTTGCTGTGCCAGCTTGGGCGGCAGGATCATTGTCGATAATTTCAATTCCTGCTTGATATCTTCAGCGATTTTATCTATATGAGCAAGGCGCAGTAATAATTTGCGGTTACCACTCAGTGCCCTTGCCATTTTGTTGATAATTTTGTCAGAAGGGGGTCGTTTTCTGGATGTTTCGATTTCAGAGAGGTAACCTTTGGATAGGCCCAATTCAGAAGCTAGTTGGTCCAAGGTTAAACCCTTGGCTTTGCGTAGTTCGTGGATCTTGTTGCCAAATAAATAGGGCATATGGCATCTCCGGTATAATCCATCAGATACGCAAAATAAAAGAAACTTTATCAAGTAACAACCATCGTCGGTGAATGTACTTGATAAAGTTTAACCTTCGGCGAGGAGCCCCATAAAATATTAATTACGGGACGGCTTGTTGCTCTCTGACAAGGAGATTGGCGCACATGTGCCGCAAATCTGAATTTATTGTCCAATATGTTTGGCAGATTTGCAACAAAATTATCGAAAAATTATGGTTTTTTTTTCGGTGTCGTTTTGTCCGACATTGCTTTGCCAGGCGGCACATACAAATCGTCCGTCTGATCTACTCTCTTGGGTTCAGAAACACCGCCGAACACTCTTTCGCCTTTGTCTACGCGTTGATCCGGTTTGGGCTTGCGAATAGCATCCAGCGAGTGGGGGGCAGCTAAACCGGTCTGGCCCGGAGCCTTGGCAAAACCTTCCAGATTTTTGCCCGCTTCCAGAGAATTGCTTTCCGTAGATTGTTTGAGCTGGGATACTTTTTTACCTTTTTCTGCAGCCATACTATACCTTTCCAACAGCAACCAGAGAAATATTCTGCGGCGTAACTTGCAATGCCGCACTTGCCATGAATTTTACAAACAAATAGCGATGAATGCAAAGAAAAAAAAATTTGACAGATACCTTAGTGCCAATAGATTTTTTTCAACAAAAGCTAGGCAAGTGTGTCTATAGCAAAAATAACTTTAATCTTACGCTATTTTATGGAATTTCGTGTTATGAAACCTAGCAGTAAAAAACTTTTGCATCTCCAAGACAATTGCACCTTTGCCAACTTGTATCGTGTCATTTGCGACAATACGGACGCCGTTGCCTGTGAATATGACGAACAAGGAGTCGTGCGCAAGATGACATACCGCAAGTTTGCACAAATCACGCAAGCAGCCGCTTATCATTTGACACAACAGCTCGGAGAAAAAAATATCGGATGTTATGTCGGGCTGCAGCTTGACAACTGCCCAGAGTGGCCGGCTCTCTTTTTTGCGCTCTTGATGGCGGGCTACAAACCGTTACTCCTCGATTTTCGGGCATCACGCGAGATTTTATGCCACCTGCTCGAAGAAGCTGCTGCCGTTGCCATCATCAGCGATGACGCCAAATTCGTGCCACCGGCCATGCCTCGCTACCGCAAAGAAGAGCTGGTGCTACCCGTCCATGACACCACTTCCTGGCAGCCACGCTGGGCACAGGAACTGGCACTTTGTACTTCGGGTACGACCGCCACAGCCAAAGTGTTTGTCTATCATGAGACGGCGTTCATCAAGAACATGGCCGCCGGTTGGTCAGTGTGTGAAGAAAGCCCGTTTCTCTCCACTGAACCGATAAAAGCGCTGGCCTTTGCTCCGTTCTACCATATCTTTGGCTTTGCCCTCTATGTGTGGTATTCCTGCTTAGGCTCTACCATTGTCTATCTGAAAGACCGTGTACCATCCACTTTTCTCGATACCTGCCAGAAGCAACAGGTGACTCTCTTGGTCTGTGTGCCTTTGGTATGGAATAACCTGGCAAGCAAGATCACGGCCAAAGTGTCGCAGCAGCCTTGGCACAAAAGAATGTTGTTCCGCGGCATGTGCCATCTGAGCCTTGCCCTGCAACATCTGTTTCCGCTGTGGGGACAGCACTTTGCCTATCACGTGTTGTTCGGCAAGATACATGCACAGTTGATGGGATTGCACGTGCAGGCCACGCTCTCGGGCGGCGCCTATCTGTCGCCCAAGACCATCCGTTTCCTCACTGCCCTGGGTTTCCCTCTGGTAAACGGTTGTGGTATGACGGAAACAGGGGTAATAGCTGTCGAGCCGGGCAACAGTCTGCAGCGTCGGCTCCATGCTTCGCTCGGCAAACCATTATCTTCGCTGCAACTCAAAGTTGTCGGGGAAAGCGCAGGAATGCCTGGCGAAATATACCTGCGCGGCGACTCGCTGCATACCGGCAGGCTGCAAAAAGGAAAACTGCTGCCGCCGGTACGTGACAGTGAAGGCTGGTTTGCCACCGGTGACCTGGGGCAGCTCGATGCGAATGGGTATCTTTATTTACTGGGGCGGTGCAAAGACACCATCGTGCCGGCCACCGGCGAAAAGGTCTACCCTGACGAAATCGAAGACTTTTTCCGCAATATCATCCAGGTGGAAGAACTGTGCGTGGTAGGCATCAAGAACAGCATGCACGGCGAAGACACGACAATGGTCGTGCGGCTGCGTAAAGATTGGGACAACGACAATGGCCGGGCAGAAGCCGCTGCTGCCATAGGCCGCATCAACCGCACCCTGCCTTTTGCCAAAAGAGTGAGCAAGGTGCTGGTAGCGTCTGCACCGTTGCCGGCGACTACGAGCATGAAGACGCAACGCATGAAACTGAAAAGTACGATCGAAGAAAACAGCCCGGCTTTTGCACCGCTTGCAGCGCAAGCTGCGTCTGGCATTGTGCCCCAATTGCAGCAAAGAGAAGCTGCCGCCAACGAGTTTGGCAAAATTCAGGAAGAGGTGCGTGGCGTATTCGCCCGCGTCTTGCACAGGCCGGCAGAAAGCATAGGAGACGACGCCCATTTCATTCAGGAACTCGGTGGCGACAGCCTGAGCGCCATCCAGTTGGCAAGCGAACTGGAAAAACAGTACCGCATCTTCATTTCCAACGAAATATTGCTACAATGCAGCAATGTCAAAGATATTGCCAATACCGTGGTAGCTCAATTGCATCATGGGCAGAGTAGCACGACAAGCGAACTCAAAGCCACCAAAGCGCCGACACCGCGTGCTGCGATCACACGTTTTCAAGATTCTCGGGAATACCAGGCGTTCCGGCAACGGATGGAGCAGGCGGGCGGCCTAAACCCTTACTTCGTTGCGCACGACTCGGTGGTAAGGGATACCTCGTGGGTGGCAGGCCGCGAGATGATCAATTTCGCTTCCTACAATTACGTTGGCATGTCGGGCCACCCTGAAGTGGCCAAACGTGCTCAGGAGGCAATCGCTAAATATGGTACTTCCGCGAGCGGTAGCCGGCTCCTCACCGGCGAAAAGAGTCTCTACCGCCAGCTCGAACGAAAGCTGGCACAGTGGAAGCATGTGGACGACGCGCTCGTGCTGGTGTCGGGACACGCCACCAATGTCACTTTCGTCGGCAACTTTTGCAATGAAAATGACCTGATCCTGTACGACGCGTTTTCCCACAACTCGATAGAACAGGGCACCCGGCTTTCGCGCAGTGACAGCAAGGCGTTTCCGCACAATGATTTCAAAATGCTGGAAAGCATTCTTGAAACCCGGCGCAATTTTTACGAGAAAGTACTCATCGTTATCGAGGGTGTCTACAGCATGGATGGCGACATTGCCCCTGTCCCGGAATTCGTCAAGCTGAAGAAAAAATACGGGGCCTTCCTTATGGTAGATGAAGCACATTCCACCGGTGTACTCGGCGCTACCGGACGCGGCGTGGACGAACATTTCGGTCTCGCCCCTGAAGATATTGACATCCGCATGGGTACCCTGTCGAAAGGACTAGGTAGTTGCGGCGGCTACCTGGCCGGCGCACAGGCGCTTGTAGACTATCTGCACTACAGTGTGCCGGGGTTCGTGTTCAGTGTAGCCATTCCGCCCGCCACGGCTGCCGCGGCTCTTGCCGCTGTCGAAGTTTTGGAAAAAGACCACAGTGCTGTGACACGGCTGCACAACAATATCGCCATTTTCCTGGAGGAAGCACACCGTCGCGCCTTCCACACTTGCCTGGCGCAGAATACCGCCATTTTGCCCATTCTCGTGGGCGAAGACAAGGCCGCCTTCGTACTCTGCCACAAGCTGAAAGAGCAAGGAGTCTTTGTGGTACCGGCGGTCTATCCGGCCGTGCCGCGCGGTCAGGCGCGACTTCGTTTCTGTGTAACGAGCGAGCACAAAAAGGAACAAATCGTCGCCGCCCTCGACAGCCTGCAGCAAATCGCACGTAGCGAAGGCATTGCCATGCCGGTCTATCAGCCCAGAATCGCTATGGCGTAGAGAATCGTTGGCATCGGTTTTCATCTCGATTGTTGACGCACAAGCCCTGTCCGCAAGGATGGGGCTTTTTATATAAAGAATTGCGACCCAGAGGGTCGCAGGAAGACTGATTACACGGCCATAAATGGCCACTATCTTCTGAAATGCTTATTTCCTGCACTAAAGTGACCAGGCTTTATTACTTTACCGCATTCGCGGC